>NZ_JBHWEL010000049.1:0-44227 GCF_042734135.1 Streptomyces sp. NPDC059668
GGTTGATAGGCCGGATCTGGAAGGCGGGTAACCGCTGGAGGTGACCGGTACTAATAGGCCGAGGGCTTGTCCTCAGTTGCTCGCGTCCACTGTGTTGGTTCTGAAACCACGAACAACCGTCGTAGCTTTGCCACGGCTCCGGTTGACAGTTTCATAGTGTTTCGGTGGTCATAGCGTGAGGGAAACGCCCGGTTACATTCCGAACCCGGAAGCTAAGCCTTACAGCGCCGATGGTACTGCAGGGGGGACCCTGTGGGAGAGTAGGACGCCGCCGAACAAATTTTGGAGCTCCGGCTCTCGGGTATATCGCCCGAGGGCCGGAGCTTTTTTGTTTTCCAGGGGGTTTTCCGTGCTTTCCGCGCCGGCCGGCACGGTGTTTTCGACGGGGCGCGGACCCGCCGCGTCGCGATGTCAGGGCTGCGGGTAAGGTCAGGGGGCATCGTCGGCACATTTCCCACAGGAGGCCCCCGGGTGGAGGTCCAGGAGACCCGCGTTCAGACGGACCGGGTCCTCACCATCCCGAACATCCTCAGCATGGCGCGCCTGGTCGGCGTACCCATCTTCCTGTGGCTGATCCTCAGGCCGGAGTTCGGAGGCCCCAAGAGCGACGGCTGGGCGCTGCTCGTGCTGATGCTGAGCGGCATCAGCGACTATCTCGACGGGAAGCTCGCGCGGCGCTGGAACCAGATCAGCAGCCTCGGCCGGCTACTGGATCCCGCGGCCGACCGCCTCTACATCCTGTCGACTCTCGTAGGCCTCACCTGGCGCGAGATTCTGCCGATCTGGCTGACCGCGGCGCTTGTCGCGCGTGAACTGGTCCTGCTGGTCATGGTGGGCATCCTCCGGCGCCACGGCTATCCGCCGCCGCAGGTGAACTTCCTGGGGAAGGCCGCCACCTTCAACCTGATGTACGCCTTCCCGTTGTTGCTGCTCAGCGACGGACACGGATGGCTCGCGTCCCTCGGTGCGATTTTCGGATGGGCGTTCGCCGGGTGGGGTACAACCCTGTACTGGTGGGCAGGAGTCCTGTACGTGGTGCAGGTCCGCCGGGTTGTCCGAGCGGACACCATGGCCGATTGAGCTCGGCCCGCAGGGGCAGTTGAAGCGCCCCGATGGCCCGCGCTCGAAAACTGCGGGACAATCTGGACGGGTGAAGTCGGCTAGTCCGTCGTCTTAAAGGAGGACGCTTCCGACATGAAGGCCGTAGTGATGGCCGGAGGCGAAGGTACTCGCCTTCGTCCCATGACCTCAAGTATGCCCAAGCCGCTCCTGCCCGTGGTGAACCGCCCGATCATGGAGCACGTGCTCAGGCTGCTCAAAAGGCATGGGCTCAACGAGACCGTCGTGACTGTTCAGTTCTTGGCCTCTCTGGTCAAGAACTACTTCGGTGACGGCGAGGAGCTCGGCATGGAGCTCACCTATGCCAATGAGGAGAAGCCACTCGGTACTGCCGGTAGCGTCAAGAACGCCGAGGAGGCGTTGAAGGACGACACCTTCCTGGTGATCTCCGGCGATGCCCTGACCGACTTCGATCTCACCGACCTCATCAATTTCCACAAGGAAAAGGGTGCGCTGGTCACCGTCTGTCTGACGCGTGTCCCGAACCCCCTCGAATTCGGCATCACCATCGTGGACGAAGAGGGCAAGGTCGAGCGCTTTCTGGAGAAGCCGACCTGGGGTCAGGTCTTCTCCGACACGGTCAACACGGGTATCTACGTCATGGAGCCCGAAGTCTTCGACTATGTCGAGGCCGATGCCTCCGTCGACTGGTCGGGCGACGTCTTCCCCCAGCTGATGAAGGAAGGGAAGCCGGTCTTCGGATACATCGCCGAGGGCTACTGGGAGGACGTGGGCACCCACGAGAGCTATGTGAAGGCGCAGGCCGACGTCCTGGAGGGCAAGGTCGACGTCGAGATCGACGGCTTCGAGATCTCCCCGGGCGTATGGGTCGCCGAGGGTGCCGAAGTGCACCCCGACGCCGTGCTGCGCGGCCCGCTCTACATCGGGGACTACGCGAAGGTCGAAGCGGACGCCGAAATCCGCGAACACTCGGTCATCGGCTCCAACGTCGTCGTCAAGAGCGGCGCCTTCCTGCACAGAGCCGTGGTGCACGACAACGTGTACGTCGGCCAGCACAGCAATCTGCGCGGCTGTGTCATCGGCAAGAACACCGACATCATGCGGGCCGCCCGCATCGAGGACGGCGCCGTCATCGGCGACGAATGCCTCGTCGGTGAAGAATCGATCATTCAGGGAAACGTACGCGTCTATCCGTTCAAGACCATCGAGGCCGGCGCCTTCGTCAACACCTCGGTGATCTGGGAGTCGCGCGGCCAGGCACATCTCTTCGGCGCGCGCGGTGTGTCCGGCATCCTGAACGTGGAGATCACTCCGGAGCTGGCGGTACGTCTCGCGGGGGCATACGCGACGACGCTCAAGAAGGGCTCCACGGTCACCACGGCCCGTGACCACTCCCGAGGCGCGCGGGCGCTGAAAAGGGCGGTCATCTCCGCGCTGCAGGCCAGCGCCATCGACGTACGCGACCTGGAGAACGTACCGCTGCCGGTGGCCAGGCAGCAGACGGCGCGGGGCAGTGCCGGCGGCATCATGATCCGCACGACGCCCGGAGTGCCCGACTCCGTCGACATCATGTTCTTCGACGGCGAGGGCGCCGACCTGTCGCAGGGCGGACAGCGGAAGCTCGACCGGGTGTTCGCGCGCCAGGAGTACCGGCGCGCGTTCCCGGGAGAGATCGGGGATCTGTACTTCCCGGCCAGCGTCTTCGACTCGTACACGGGTTCCTTGCTGAGGAACGTGGACACGACGGGTATCGCCGAGTCCGGGCTGAAGGTGGTCGTGGACGCCTCGAACGGCAGCGCCGGTCTGGTGCTTCCCAGCCTGCTGGGCAAGCTCGGTGTCGACTCCCTGACCATCAACCCCGGCCTGGACGAGTCCAGGCCGACGGAGACCGCCGACACCCGGCGGGCCGGACTGGTGCGGCTCGGCGAGATCGTCGCGTCCGCGCGTGCCGCGTTCGGTGTGCGCTTCGACCCGGTGGGCGAGCGGCTCTCGCTGGTCGACGAGAAGGGGCGGATCGTCGAGGACGACCGGGCCCTCCTCGTGATGCTCGACCTGGTGGCCGCGGAGCGGCGCAGCGGGCGGGTGGCGCTGCCGGTGACCACCACGCGGATCGCCGAGCAGGTGGCGGCGTACCACGGGACCCAGGTGGAGTGGACGACCACGTCTCCCGACGACCTGACCAGGGTCGGACGTGACGAGTCGACGATCTTCGGTGGTGACGGCCGCGGTGGCTTCATCATTCCGGAGTTCAGCAGCGTGTTCGACGGCGCGGCCGCCTTCGTACGGCTCATCGGGCTGGTGGCGCGGACACAGCTCACGCTCAGCCAGATCGACGCGCGGATTCCGCGGGCGCACGTCCTCAAGCGGGACCTCGCGACTCCCTGGGCGGTCAAGGGGCTCGTGATGCGCCGGGTCGTGGAGGAAGCCGGGGACCGGTTCGTGGACACCACCGACGGAGTCCGGGTCGTGGAGACCGACGGACGCTGGGTGATGGTGCTGCCCGACCCGGCCGAGGCCGTGACACATCTGTGGGCCGAGGGCCCCGACGTCGCGTCGGCGGAGGCCCTGCTCGACGAGTGGGCGGCCGTCGTGGACAGCGCCGGGCGCTAGTCACACGTGCGTGCCGGACAAGTGTCCCCAAGGGGGCCTGTCCGGCACGCGGGTGGGGCCATTCGGAGGTAGCACCCACGACGTGCGACGATGTGCGGCATGCCGCAGCAGCCCCCCGTTCGGAGCACACCTCCGCGCCCCTCGCGCCCGGACGCCTCCATGTCGCTGCTCACCAACGTCATGGACCACAGTCTCGACGACGGATACGCCGAGGCGGCCGCGCGGAAGAAGGACAAGGGCGCCGGCGGCATGCCGAAGACGGTACGGGCGAAGCTCTCCCTCGCCGCCGGTCTCGTGCTCGCCGCCCTGGTCGTGACCGTGGGAGCGGCCAACGCGCGGATCTCGGCGCCGGTCGTGGCCAAGGAGCGCCAGGAGCTCATCGACCGCATCCAGCGCGAGACCTCGTCCGCGGACAAGCTCGAGAGCAGTGTCGACACCCTGCGCGACGACGTGAGCGCCCGGCAGCGCGAGGCGCTGAGGAAGCAGGGGGGCGGCGACCAGGCCGACCTGGTCGGCATCCTGTCGGGTGCCGTCGCGGTGCACGGCCCCGGCGTGAAGCTGGTCGTGAACGACGCCAAGGAAGCCACCCAGGGGGGTGACGGTGATCCGCGTGAGACCAACGGGTTCTCGGACACCGGCCGGGTCCGTGACCGTGACATGCAGCGGGTCGTCAACGGGCTCTGGGAGTCCGGCGCGGAGGCCGTGGCGATCAACGGACAGCGGCTGACGGCACTCTCGGCGATCCGTGCCGCCGGAGACGCGATACTGGTCGACAACAAGCCGCTGGTGCCGCCCTACACGGTGCTCGCGGTGGGGGACGGCGGGCGGCTCAGCACCAGGTTCCAGAACAGTGCCGACGGGCTGTATCTTCACGCCCTTCAGGAGAACTACGGCATCCGGACCAGCATCTCCGTCGACGACGACGTCCGGTTGTCCGCCGCACCAAGTGTGATCGTACGTACAGCACAGCCGAGCACAGAGAAGGGCACATCGTGATCGCCGTACTGGGCCTCGTCGTGGGAGTCGTGGCTGGATTGTTGGTCCGGCCCGAGGTTCCGGTGATCGTGGAACCCTACCTTCCGATCGCCGTCGTGGCGGCGCTCGACGCCGTCTTCGGAGGCTTGCGCGCGATGCTCGACGGCATCTTCGACGACAAGGTCTTCGTGGTCTCGTTCCTGTCGAACGTGGTCGTCGCCGCGCTGATCGTCTTCCTGGGGGACAAGTTGGGCGTCGGTGCGCAGCTCTCCACCGGTGTCGTGGTCGTCCTCGGTATCCGTATCTTCTCCAACGCCGCGGCGATCCGCCGGCACGTGTTCCGGGCGTGAGGCCGATGAGCAACGAGGACGAGAACCCCGACAACCGGCTGCGCAGGGAACTTCCCGAAGAGGTTCCGGCCGCGGCCGCCGAGAGCTCCGCCGCCCAGCAGCACGGAGCGCCCCCGCCGGACGACGCGCAGGCCGCGCCGACGCTGACCGGCCGTCAGCGCCTGGCGAAGGGCCTGTGGCCGCCGCGGGTGTCCCGTGCGCAACTCATCGTCGCGCTGCTGCTGTTCGGCCTCGGCTTCGGTCTGGCCGTCCAGGTGGCGTCCAACAGCGACAGCGGCAGCGCCCTGCGCGGCGCACGCCAAGAAGATCTCGTACGTATCCTCGATGAACTCGACAGCCGTACGCAGCGTCTTGAAGACGAGAAGCAGGGTCTCGAAGATCAGCGCACCGAGCTGGAGAACAGCTCGAACCAGGCTGCCGAGGCGCGCAAGCAGACGGCCGAGAAGGAGAAGCAACTCGGCATTCTGGCGGGCACGGTGGCGGCGCAGGGACCCGGCATCACGCTGACAATCAACGATACGAAGGGGACGGTCAAGGCGGACATGCTGCTTGACGCGATCCAGGAGCTGCGCGCGGCCGGTGCGGAGGCGATTCAGGTGAACGGTGTGCGAGTCGTCGCCAGCACCTATCTGAGCGACTCCGGCAAGGGCGTGAGCGTGGACGGGAACAAGATCACCCAGCCCTATCGTTTCAAGGTCATCGGCAAGCCGCAGGACCTCGAACCGGCGCTCAACATCCCCGGAGGCGTGGTGCAGACTCTCGAGAAGGAGCAGGCCACCGTCACGGTGGAGCGTGCGACGAAGATCGTTGTGGATGCCTTGCGGGCCGCGAAGCTGCCTGACTACGCTCGGTCCTCCTCCCAGTGAGCCGGGGGCGCATGGGGGTGGTGCGGCGAGGGCATGAGGTTGCGGGGGGTCGGCGCACCGAATGGGTGGTGCGTGGTGGAAACTGTCTGGTGGATACGGACGTTGTGAGGATGTCCGGGTCGACCGGTGTGTGCAATCAGGGTTCGTCCTGCCCCACGGGCGGGTCTGTTTCGGTCAAGGGGAATCGCCCGTGAAGTTGTTTGGGAAGTTGTTCGGCAAGAGCGCACGCGAGGGCGGCGACAACGCCCGGCACCGTGCACCACGCCATGGAGACGTGGAGGGCCAGGGTGGCGAGCGCCCGCTGTTCCGGGACCAGGTCGCTGGTCAGGGCGCGCCGTCTGTTGACCCTGCCCAGTCCGGCCGCATAGGTTTCGGGGAACCGTCAGCCTCAAGTACGGGTGGAGGGTTCGCTGCCGACCCGTACGCGTCTCATGTCCCTGGGGGGCAGCCGCGGCAGGAGGATCCCATGTCGGCCCTGGTGTGTACGAGGTGCGGTAACCGCAACGCGGAAAACAGCCGCTTCTGTTCGAACTGCGGCGCGCCGCTGCGGCCCGGCGCGGTCCCGGAGCGCGCGTCCGAGACGACGTCGACGATCTCCATCTCGGGCCTCGAGGCCTACGATGCCGAGGTCACCGGTCAGACGCAGATGCCCACGCTCTCCCCGGAGGCGCAGGCCGCCGTCGACGCACTGCCGCTCGGCTCGGCGCTCCTGGTGGTCCGCCGCGGTCCGAACTCGGGCAGCCGCTTCCTCCTGGACGGTGAGCTGACCACGGCCGGGCGTCATCCGCAGAGCGACATCTTCCTCGACGACGTGACCGTGTCGCGCCGGCACGTGGAGTTCCGCCGCGCCGCGGACGGTTCGTTCACGGTCGCCGACGTGGGCAGCCTGAACGGCACGTACGTCAACCGGGAGCGGATCGACTCGGTGCCGCTGTCGAACGGCGACGAGGTGCAGATCGGTAAGTACCGGCTGGTCTTCTACGCGAGCCAGCGGGGTATCTGACCCTTCCCCAGACTCCGTCCGGGGGGACCCCCAGGAAGGTCCATGCTTCGAACACCGAGCGGCGGTGCCGGCAGCGGTACCGCCGCAGCGGACAGTGGGCTGATGAGTATCGGCGCGGTGCTGAGCGCGCTGCGTGACGAGTTCCCCGAGGTCACCATCTCCAAGATCCGCTTCCTGGAGTCGGAGGGGCTCATCGAGCCGCGACGGACGCCCTCGGGGTATCGCAAGTTCAGCGCGGACGACGTCGAGCGCCTCGGTCACGTACTGAGGATGCAGCGGGACCACTATCTTCCGCTGAAGGTCATCCGTGAGCATCTCGACGCCCTGGAGCGCGGCGAGCCCGTGCGGCTGCCGTCCTTGGGGCGCCAGCGCGACGGGGGCGACGAGGAGCCGCCGGAGCCCGACGCGCCGACGGCGGTCCGGGTAGGCCGTTCGGAGCTGCTGGCCGCCGCCGAGATCGGCGAGCAGGAACTGCAGGAGTGGGAGTCGTACGGGCTCATCGCCCCACTGGCGGAGGGGACGTACGACGCCGAGGCGGTGACGGTCGCCGCGCTCGTCGTCGAGCTGGGGCGGTTCGGTATCGAGCCGCGCCATCTGCGGGCGATGAAGGCGGCGGCCGAACGGGACGCGGGGCTCGTGGACCAGGTGGTGGCACCGCTGAGGCGCCATCGCAATCCGCAGACCAGGGCGCACGCGGAGGCCCGCACGAAGGAGCTGGCGGGGCTCACCGTGCGGCTGCACGCCGCGCTGGTGCAGACCGCGCTGGGCGTAAGGCTGCCCTGACCTCGGAGCCCTCGTGGCCGTCCGGATCGGCCACCCGTTCTGTGCTCGACTACCCAAACGTCCCGGGCACGGCCTAGGGTTGCTGTGTGAACGAGCTCGATGTCGTAGGTGTCCGGGTCGAAATGCCCTCCAACCAACCGATCGTGCTCCTGCGTGAAGTGGGAGGCGATCGCTACCTCCCCATCTGGATCGGACCGGGGGAGGCGACGGCGATCGCCTTCGCCCAGCAGGGCATGGCCCCCGCACGACCGCTGACCCACGACCTGTTCAAGGACGTGCTGGAAGCCGTCGGCCAGGAGCTCACCGAGGTGCGCATCACCGATCTGCGCGAGGGGGTCTTCTACGCGGAGCTGGTGTTCGCCAGCGGGGTCGAGGTCAGTGCCCGCCCGTCCGACGCCATAGCGCTGGCGCTGCGCACCGGAACGCCGATCTACGGCAGTGACGGGGTGCTCGACGACGCGGGAATCGCGATTCCGGACGAGCAGGAGGACGAGGTGGAGAAGTTCCGGGAGTTCCTCGACCAGATCTCTCCCGAGGACTTCGGGACCAACAGCCAGTGAGGGGACCGGGCGCCCCCGGCCGGCGTCCGGACACCCGTTCCCCCGGCTGTGCCGCGTCACGGGATCGGAGTACTCCCGGCGGCAATTGCCCGTGGCGACTGTGGCGCGCTGCGGCTCTCTCCGAGAGCATTCGGCTAGCCTTTCCCCGCGGTGGGACACGGGAAACCACTCCTAGGGTGATTATCACTCGGCGTGCCGAGTGTGGCGATCGTTGACGCACCCCTGGTGACTGCCTACCGTCGAGAAGGCAGGTCAAGGACGGAGGTCGGCGTGAGAAGCAGCGGCGACGGTACGGCTGGGGGTGCCCCCGGACGCGGTCTGGGGGAGAGCGGCCCGTACCCTCCCCCAAGCTCTCGGCTCGGCTCGAGCAGGGGGTACCCGCATCACGACAGCGCGGCCGACCATGTTCCACAGCGGCCGACAGCGGTGCCGGGCGAGGGAGGGACGGCCGCCGAGGAGATCGGCTACCGGGGGCCCACGGCGTGTGCCGCCGCGGGCATCACCTACCGGCAGCTCGACTACTGGGCGAGGACCGGCCTGGTCGAGCCGAGTGTGCGGCCGGCCTACGGTTCGGGGACGCAGCGGCTGTACAGCTTCCGGGACGTGGTGGTCCTGAAGATCGTGAAGCGGTTCCTCGACACGGGAGTGTCGCTGCAGAACATCCGCACCACGGTCCAGCACCTCAGGGAGCGCGGCTTCCGGGACCTGGAGCGGATGACGCTGATGAGCGACGGCGCGACCGTCTACGAGTGCTCCTCGCCCGACGAGGTCCACGCCCTGCTCCAGGGCGGCCAGGGCGTCTTCGGGATCGCCGTGGGCGTGGTGTGGCGGGACGTCGAGAACGCCCTCTCACAGTTGCACGGGGAGCGGGTGGACACGGGTGAGACGCTCGTCGGACACAACCCCGCGGACGAGCTGGCGCGCCGGCGCAACCGCGCGGTCTGAGGACGTCTGAGGGGCGGCGCGGTCCGGCGGTCCGCGCCAGGGACGAGGGTGGTACGGACCGGCGGTGCGGGGCGGCTCGCGGCTCGGCGCCGCGGCGGAGTCCCCGGGCATTGTCAGTGCCGTAGGGCAGCATCGGGGGTGTGAGAAACGCGCCCACGATCCTGCATCTCGACATGGACGCCTTCTTCGCCTCGGCGGAGCAGGCGTCCAAGCCGAGCCTGCGGGGGAAGGCCGTCGTCGTGGGCGGTCTCGGAGTGCGCGGCGTGGTCGCCACCGCCTCCTACGAGGCGCGGGTCTTCGGGGTGCACTCGGCGATGCCCATGGCGCAGGCGCGCAGACTCGCGCCGAACGCCGCGTATCTCGTGCCGCGCTTCGGGCTCTACCGGGAGATCAGCGACCAGGTGATGGGGCTGCTGCGGACGCTCTCCCCCCTGGTGGAGCCGCTGAGCCTGGACGAGGCGTTCGTCGACCTGGAGGCCGGGGGAACCGCCTGGGACGACGCCTCGGCGCGGCTGGCGGGGGTGAGGCTGCGGGCCGACATCAGGGCCGTCACGGGCCTGACGGGATCCGTGGGGCTCGCGGCCTCCAAGATGCTCGCCAAGATCGCCTCCGAGCAGGCCAAGCCCGACGGCCTGGTGGTGATCGAGCCGGGGACGGAGCGCGCGCTGCTCGGGCCGATGCCGGTGCGGACGCTGCCGGGCGTGGGACCCGCCACCGGGGACCATCTGCGCCGGGGCGGGATCAACACGGTCGACGAGATCGCCGAGGCGGGCGAGGACGAGCTCGTACGGCTGCTGGGCAAGGCCCACGGGCACGCGCTGTACGCGATGGCGCTGGCGCGCGACGAGCGGCCGGTGGTGGCCGAGCGGGAGACGAAGTCCGTGTCGGTCGAGGACACCTACGATGTGGACATCCATGACCGGACGCGGGTCGGGCTCGAGGTGCAGCGGCTCGCCGACCGGTGTGTGCAGCGGCTGCGTGGGGCGGGGCTGTCGGGGCGGACCATCGTGCTGAAGGTGCGCAGGTACGACTTCTCGACGCTGACCCGGTCCGAGACGCTCCGGGGGCCCACGGACGACCCCGCGGTCGTGCGGGAGGCGGCCGGGCGGCTGCTGGAGGCGGTGGACACGACAGGGGGCGTGCGCCTGCTGGGCGTCGGCGTCTCGGGGCTCGCCGACTACACGCAGGAGGACCTCTTCGCCCAGGCCCAGGCGCAGGCACGGGCCGCCGAGGAGGAGACGGCGGCCCAGGAGCACCCCGACGACGTGGCGGCGGCGGAGGAGCCGGCCGCCGAGCAGGTCACGGCGGCCGAGCGGCGCTGGCCGGCGGGTCACGACGTGCACCATGCCGAGTACGGGCACGGATGGGTGCAGGGCAGCGGGCTGGGAAGGGTGACCGTGCGATTCGAGACTCCCGACTCTGAGCCGGGGAGGGTGCGGACGTTCCGTACGGACGACGCGGCCCTGGAGCCGGCGGACCCGCTGCCGCTGGTGCCACGAAGACCCGAGGACTCGTCCGGTGTCTCCGCCGGTGCGCCCGGGAGGGCTTGAGTCCGGCCGCCTGCGCGGGCCGGGTCGAGTCGGGCGTCGCCGGGCTTTCGGCGGCCGGACGGTCTCCTGGCTCGCCGCACCTCGGACACGCGGTCCCACCCGCCTCCGGAAGGGGTCTCTCAGGTCTCGTCCGTGCCCGCCAGACGGCCGAAGTCGTGGTCCGGCGGGAGGGCCGGGGGCGTCACGTCGAGACCGTAGTGGTGGTAGAGCTGGAGCTCCTGCTCCGGAGAGAGGTGACGGCCCACGCCGAAATCGGGGGCGTCCCTGATCAGGGCGCGTTCGAAGGGGACGCGCAGACTGCCCTCGACGAGTTCGCTGGGCTCCAGGGGCACGAAGGCGTCCCTGCTGAACAGACCCGTACGTATGGCGGCCCACTCCGGTATGCCGGTCGCGTCGTCCAGATAGACCTCGTCGACCGTGCCGATCTTGGCGCCATTGCGGTCGAGCGCCTTGCGGCCGATCAGATTGCGCGGATCGATGTCGGTCTGCACGGGCCCTCCACTCGATTGCGACTCTTCCGTAGGCACTACGAAAGAGCACATTCGTGACGGTGGCCACTCGAAAGCCCGTGCGTTGTTCACGCTGGTACCCTGGCAAACGGCTGCTGACCCCGTGCGGGAGAGTCCTCCAGACACCATCGGAGGCGCCGAAGGAGCAACTCCTCCCCGGAATCTCTCAGGCTCACGTACCGCACGGACGAGGTCACTCTGGAAAGCAGGGCGGGGCCGACGGCCTCCGCTCTCACCGACGGTGAAAGCCGGGTCGCAGCGAGCGGGCGGGCCGGTGAAGCTCTCAGGTCAGATGACAGAGGGGGAGGCCGGACGGGCACCCATGCCGTGGTGCCCCTCGAAGGTCGTGTGTGACCAGGAGGCCTCCGTAATGACCGCCCATCGCATTCCGCTCTCCGAGCTCGAGCAGGGAATCCCCTTCGAGCAGCGCCACATCGGGCCCGCCCCGGAAGCACGGGCCAAGATGCTCGCGCAGGTCGGGTACGGCTCGCTGGATGAGCTGACGGCCGCCGCCGTGCCGGACGTGATCAAGAACGCCGAGGCGCTCGAACTCCCGGGCGCCCGCACGGAGGCCGAGGTCCTGGCCGAGCTGCGCTCCCTCGCGGACCGCAACCAGGTCCTCGACTCGATGATCGGCCTCGGTTACTACGGCACCTTCACGCCGCCGGTGATCCTGCGCAACGTCATGGAGAACCCGGCCTGGTACACCGCGTACACGCCCTACCAGCCGGAGATCTCGCAGGGCCGCCTGGAGGCGCTGCTCAACTTCCAGACCGTGGTCGCCGAGCTGACCGGACTGCCCACCTCCGGCGCCTCGCTGCTGGACGAGGGCACCGCGGCCGCCGAGGCGATGGCGCTGTCCCGGCGCATGGGCAAGAACAAGAAGGGCCTCTTCCTGATCGACGCGGACGCCCTGCCGCAGACCGTCGCCGTCATCGAGACGCGCGCC
The DNA here is from genome assembly GCF_042734135.1 of Streptomyces sp. NPDC059668. Lineage (NCBI taxonomy): Bacteria > Bacillati > Actinomycetota > Actinomycetes > Kitasatosporales > Streptomycetaceae > Streptomyces > Streptomyces sp. NPDC059668. The sequence goes on from NZ_JBHWEL010000049.1 coordinate 12,181, forward strand.
GAGCCCACCGGTGTCGAGGTCGTCGTCGCCGACCTGAGCGAGGGCATCCCGGTCGCGATCGCCGGGCGTGAGATCAACGGTGTGCTCATCCAGTACCCCGGCGCCTCCGGTGCGGTCCGCGACCTCAAGCCCGTCATCGAGCAGGCGCACGAGCTCGGCGCGGTCGTCACCGTGGCCGCCGACCTGCTCGCCCTGACCCTCCTCACCTCGCCCGGCGAGCTCGGCGCCGACATCGCGGTCGGCACGACCCAGCGGTTCGGCGTCCCGATGGGCTTCGGCGGTCCGCACGCCGGATACATGGCGGTGCGCGAGAAGTTCGCGCGCAGCCTGCCCGGCCGGCTGGTCGGCGTCTCCGTCGACGCGGACGGACACAAGGCGTACCGGCTCGCCCTGCAGACCCGCGAGCAGCACATCCGCCGTGAGAAGGCGACCAGCAACATCTGCACCGCGCAGGTGCTGCTCGCCGTGATGGCGGGCATGTACGCCGTCTACCACGGGCCCGACGGACTGAGGACGATCGCTCGTCGCACCCACCGCTACGCCACGCTCCTCGCCGAGGGGCTGAAGGCCGGCGGCGTCGAGGTCGTGCACGGCGCGTACTTCGACACACTGACCGTCCGTGTCCCGGGCCGGGCCGCCGACATCGTGACGGGCGCGCGGGAACAGGGTGTCAACCTCCACCTCGTGGACGCCGACCATGTGTCGATCGCCTGTGACGAGACCACCGCCCGCAGGCAACTGGGCGCCGTGTGGGCCGCGTTCGGCATCGAGGGCGACATCGAGGCGCTGGACGCGAGTGTCGAGGACACGCTTCCCGCGGCGCTGCTGCGCACCGACGACTACCTCACCCACCCGGTGTTCCACCAGTACCGCTCCGAGACCGCGATGCTGCGCTACCTGCGCAGGCTCTCCGACCGCGACTACGCGCTGGACCGCGGCATGATCCCGCTGGGCTCCTGCACCATGAAGCTCAACGCGACCACCGAGATGGAGCCGGTCACCTGGCCCGAGTTCGGCCAGCTGCACCCCTTCGTCCCCGCCGAGCAGGCGCAGGGCTACCTCACGCTCATCGAGGAGCTGGAGACGCGGCTCGCCGAGGTCACCGGATACGACAAGGTGTCGCTCCAGCCCAACGCCGGTTCGCAGGGCGAGCTGGCCGGTCTGCTCGCCGTCCGCGGCTACCACCGGGCCAACGGCGACGAGCAGCGCACCGTGTGCCTGATCCCGTCCTCGGCGCACGGCACGAACGCCGCGAGCGCCGTGATGGCCGGCATGAAGGTCGTCGTCGTGAAGACCGCCGAGGACGGCGAGATCGACATCGCGGACCTGCGTGCCAAGATCGAGCAGCACCGCGACGAGCTGGCCGTGCTGATGATCACGTACCCCTCGACGCACGGTGTGTTCGAGGAGCACGTCGCCGACATCTGCGCGCAGGTGCACGAGGCGGGCGGCCAGGTGTACGTCGACGGCGCCAACCTCAACGCGCTGGTGGGCCTCGCGAAGCCGGGCCACTTCGGCGGTGACGTCTCGCACCTCAACCTGCACAAGACGTTCTGCATCCCGCACGGCGGCGGCGGTCCGGGTGTCGGCCCGGTCGGCGTGCGCGCGCACCTGGCGCCGTACCTGCCGAACCACCCGCTGCAGCCCGCCGCCGGTCCGGAGACCGGTGTCGGCCCGATCTCGGCCGCGCCCTGGGGCTCCGCGGGCATCCTGCCCATCTCGTGGTCCTACGTCCGGCTGATGGGCGGCGAGGGCCTCAAGCGGGCCACGCAGGTCGCCGTGCTGTCGGCGAACTACATCGCCAAGCGTCTGGAGCCGCACTTCCCGGTGCTGTACACGGGCCCCGGCGGGCTCGTCGCCCACGAGTGCATCATCGACCTGCGTCCGCTGACGAAGGCGACCGGCGTGAGCGTCGACGACGTCGCCAAGCGGCTCATCGACTACGGCTTCCACGCGCCCACCATGTCCTTCCCGGTCGCGGGCACGCTGATGATCGAGCCGACCGAGTCCGAGGACCTGATCGAGCTCGACCGGTTCTGCGACGCGATGATCGCCATTCGGGCGGAGATCGAGAAGGTCGGTGCGGGCGACTGGACGGTGGACGACAACCCGCTGCGCAACGCGCCGCACACCGCCGCCGCGCTCGGCGGGGAGTGGAAGCACGCGTACACGCGTGAGGAGGCCGTCTTCCCGGCCGGTGTCGCGGCCGCGGACAAGTACTGGCCGCCGGTGCGCCGGATCGACCAGGCGTACGGCGACCGCAACCTGGTCTGCTCCTGCCCGCCGCTGGACGCCTACGAGGACTGAGACGCGGTGGCCGGCCCGGTGACGTGAGGGCCGGCCTTCCATTGGGGCGTGCTCCCGCTATTGGGGGACGTGCTTCCGGCTCGTGCCGGGGGCACGTCCCTTTTTTTGCGCGTCGCTCGCGTGTCCGTGCCGCGCCCCGTGCCCCCTCGCCGTCAGTGGGCGACGGTGAGCCACGGCATCGGGTCGGTGTACGCGCCGTCGACGAGCACCTCGAAGTGCAGGTGCGGGCCGGTGGACAGGCCCGTGGAGCCGACGAACCCGACCGCGGTTCCGGTCCCGACGCTCTGACCGGCCGTGACCAGCAGGGACGACATATGGCTGTACGTGGTCTCCAGCCGTCGGCCGCCGATCGTGCCGTGATCGATCACGACGCGGTTGCCGTACGCCTTGGTCATGCCCGCGAACACGACCCGGCCCGGCCGTGCGGCGGACACCGGCGCGTTCCGCGGGGCGGCGAAGTCCACGCCCGTGTGCAGCTTGGTGACACCCGTGAGGGGGTGTTTGCGCGATCCGAAGGGCGAGCTGATCACCAGGGTGGTCACCGGTGGGGCCAGTACGCCGCTCGCCTTGCCGCTGCCGGGGTTCGCGTCCTCCTCGCGGTCGAAGGTCCGGTACCGCGCGGACAGTGCCTTGACCTCGGTGAGATACGTCCTTGCCGGTGCCGGCACGCGTCCGGCCCGCGTCACGGAGTCCGTGCCCACGGTGTAGGCGGCCAGGGTGAGGTCGAGAAGGTCCCCCGACACGGTGCCACGGGTTCTGAGTCGGGTGACGTCCCCGGCGAGAGCGCAGTCCTGCCGGGCGAGCGCCATGATGGCGTCCACCGGGTCGCGCGGTGAGGACCTCCCGTTGCCGTCGGCGTCCTTGCCCCAGGTCCGCCACTGGCTCTCGGTGAACCCGGCGATCCCCACGGTGCCCGAGAGCGCGGCCGAGTCGGTGTTCCAGCCGGAACTCCGGTCGATCTGAGCGGCGAGGACGGACGGTTTCAGCAGGGCGCAGGTCCTGGCCGCCTCGCGCAGCCACGGGACGTACGACGCGTCGACACGGTCCGTCGCCGCGCTGCCCGCGGAGTTCGTGTGAGCGTCCGAGTCCTCCGACCAGGCCGAGGGCAGGCGGCCCGTCGCGGCCAGAAAGCCCGCGAAGCCGAGGACGACGGTGAGCCCGGGCAGGGCCAGCAGGGTGAAGGGGCCGGGGCGGCGACGGCGGCGCGTGCGCTCGGGCCGGTCGTCCGACGGCGTCCCGTCCACCGGTTGCCCGTCGCTCGGTTCCACGTCGACCGGTTCCACGTCGACCGGTCGCGCGCCCACCGGCTCCGCGTCCGTCCGGGGCGCGACCGGCCTCGCGTCGCTGCCCGGATCCTCGCGCGCCGCGGGATCGTCCTGGGCCGTGCGGTCACCGGGCGTCGGGTGGTGCTGCCCGCGATCGGGGGAGTGCAGGAGTCCCATGACCGCCTTGCTCGCTTCGGGGGAGGTCCGTAGACGTGAACCGGATGCCGTCGGGGCCGGGTCCGGCGACGGTTCCCCGGACGCCCGGAGGCTCACGAAGGGACGCTAGCGTCTCGTCCTCGGGACTTCAGGAGGTGGAGAGGCAGAGGGGAATGTCCGTTCGGGCAGACCGTAGTAGGCGGGCAGGCACGGGGGAGGCGCGTCGGGTGGCACCCGGCCGGACCGGAGGGTTCCCGCGGGGTCACGCGGAGTGATCGCGTCCGGACATGCGTCGGGGCCGGTGCGGAGAGTGCGTCCCCGGCCGGCCCCTCGTTCTGTCAGGGCTGTCGCCCTTGGTGTGTGCGGCTCAGGCGGCCGTCATCACGTACTCGCTGCCCAGCGGGCGGTGCGGAGCGATGATCTGGCCGTCAGGCAGGAGCTCACCGGTGTCCTCGAAGAGCAGAACGCCGTTGCACAGCAGGCTCCATCCCTGCTCCGGGTGGTGCGCCACGAGACGCGCGGACTCCCGGTCGGCTGATTCGGCTGACGGACAGGGTGGCTGGTGCTGGCACATGGATGGGATCTTTCGCTGGGTTGAGAGGTGTGTGCTGGTCGTGGTGTCTGTTGCGCGGCTCGAACTGCTCATGGCCGCCCCCCGTGGTGTGTGTTTGGAACCCAGTGTTGCCCTACGGGCGTCAATCCGCAGGGATTTGGCAGCAGCGCTCCTCACAGGTTGGAGACGCGTCACCCGCGCGGACGGTTCATCGCGACCGCACGGTCCCTTCGGGGGGTTCGCGGTGGTCGGATGGGGCTAGTCCGGCACGGTCAAGTGGGTGTTTCCCCTCGTACGAGCGGGGAGGGACGCGAACGAGCGCGACGGTCCGGACCCGGTGCGCGCGGGTCCCGTCGGGCCGCGGCGCGGCGCGACGACGTGCCCCGCGGCCGGCGGAACGGCTGCGGGGCACGTGGACGGGCGCGATCGGCTATGCGGGGGAACTGAGCAGTGGGGCGGCGGTCAGCCGATGGGTGAGGACCGGCAGGAACTCGGCGACGCGGTGCGGGCGGTGGGCGGCGATACCGGGCGGTGCGGGCGCCAGTGGCACCAGGAGGTCGGAGGGGGCGGGGTGGCCGGTGGCGCCGTCGGCGGCGCAGTCCCCGTGCAGCCAGAGGGTGAGCATGTACAGCTCGGGCACGGACAGCAGGCGGGCCTGGAAGGACTGCTTCATGTTCTCGGCCTGGCGCAGGGCGCGCTCGGTGGCGGTGATGTAGGGGCCTTCGAAGAAGTGCGAGAAGGCCCAGCCGTCGGGGGTGAGCATGGTGTCGGCGGCGGCCACCGAGCGCTCTCCGCAGCGGATCAGGAAGCGCCAGGCGACGAGTCGGGTGGCGGACGCTCCCGCCGGATCGCTCCGGTCCAGGACGTGTACGGGCAGAGGGAGCTCCGGGGTGACCGGCCCCTCGGCGGTCCGCAGGGTCGGGGTGCGGGCCTCGCGGACTGCGGTGGGGGAACCGAGTGCCGTGAGAACGGTGCGCAGGGCGGGCGCGGGAGCCGGGGGTACGTGCAGCGGCATGGTGGGTCGCCTCTCATTCGACAGGCACAGTGGCGCGAGGGGGCGGGGGCGGACGGCGCTGTCAGCTCTCGGGTCGGAGGGGCGGGGGGTCTGGATCTGCCGACGGGGGTGTCGCCTGCCGCGTGTCACCTCGACGGCAGGACCTGGGACCGCGAGCGCCAACTCTCTGCCTCGTTTGCGGAGTTTATACGACGGGTGTTCAGACGATGTTTCGTCTAGTCGGTCCGAATATGAAGAGCAAGGCGGTATTCGGTCGGCGAAAGGAGAGGTTCATCCCGGTTCCACGGCGATCTGCGGCGATGACCTCGGAATACATCGCGTGAGCGGTCGGCCGATTCTCGTCGGCGTTTTTCACGAGATCGTGTCAGGCTGAAAACAGGCAGTGGTCCATGCCTCGTGAATGTGCCGCTGGACACCCGCCATCAGCGTAGCGGGCGACTGCGCCCTCCAGGGCGTTATCGATCGGCTCGCCTGGGCAGTATCCACCGGGACGGCGGGGGCCCGAGGATCGGCCCGCCCCTCTAGGAGGGACACTTCGATGGGAGAGAAGGTCGTGGCAGGGTCGTTCGACCTGTCCGATCGCCAGCGCTACCGCGGCAAGCTCCGGCAGTGTCTGGCGGGGCTGGCGCGACTGCTGGAGGAGAAGCGGTTCGATCGCCCGAAGAATCTCATGGGTCTGGAGATCGAGCTGAATCTCGCCGGACCCGACGGCATGCCCAGGATGATGAATGCGCAAGTACTCGAAAGGATTGCGAGCCGCGACTTCCAAACAGAACTTGCCATGTTCAATCTGGAAGTCAACATAGCTCCACACCGATTGGGTGGCCGGGTATTCGACCAACTCGCCGAGGAGCTGGGTACTTCACTGGCATATGCGCACCGGAAAGCCGCGGAGGTCGACGCCGGAATCGTGATGATCGGGATTCTGCCGACGATCGACCGTGACGACCTGGTGTCGTCGAACCTCTCGGACGGCGATCGCTACACCTTGCTCAACGACCAGATCGTGGCCGCCCGCGGTGAGGACTTCGCGCTCGACATCGACGGTGTGGAGCACCTGGTGTGCACGTCGAGGTCCATCGCGCCCGAAGCCGCCTGCACCTCCGTGCAGTTGCACCTCCAGGTCACCCCGGCACGCTTCGCCGACGTGTGGAACGCGGCACAGGCGGTGGCCGCCGCGCAGGTGGTGGTCGGCGCCAACTCGCCCTTCCTGTTCGGCCGTGAGCTGTGGCGCGAGTCGCGGCCGCCGCTGTTCCAGCAGTCCACCGACACCCGGCCGCCCGAACTGCAGGCGCAGGGGGTGCGGCCGCGCACCTGGTTCGGCGAGCGGTGGATCTCCTCGGCGTACGACCTCTTCGAGGAGAACCTGCGGTTCTTCCCGCCCCTGCTGCCGATCTGTGACGACGAGGACCCCCTGGAGGTCCTCGACGGCGGAGGCGTTCCCAAGCTCGCCGAACTCGTCCTGCACAACGGCACGGTGTACCGCTGGAACCGGCCCGTGTACGGCATCGCCGACGGTGTCCCGCATCTGCGCGTCGAGAACCGTGTGCTGCCCGCGGGCCCCACCGTCACCGATGTCGTCGCCAACGCGGCGTTCTACTACGGCCTCGTCCGCGCCCTCGCCGAGGAGGCGCGGCCGGTGTGGACACGGCTGCCGTTCGCGTCCGCCGCCGCGAACTTCGACGCCGCCTGCCGCCACGGGATCGACGCGCGCCTGGAGTGGCCGCGACGGGGCCGGTACGGCGGCGTCGCGGAGGTCGACGCGGTCGGTCTGGTCCGTGACGAGCTGCTGCCGCTCGCCGCCGTGGGGCTGGACGCCTGGGGGGTCGAGCCCGTCGACCGGGACTTCTACCTCGGAGTCATCGAGGACCGGTGCCGGCTGCGGGTCAACGGGGCGACCTGGCAGGCGGCCACCTTCCACCAGGCCCTGGAGAAGGGGCTGGGCCGGGACGCCGCGCTGGCCGCGACCACCCGGCGCTACGGTGAGTTGATGCACCTCGGGGAGCCGGTGCACACCTGGCCGGTGGGGCTGCCCGAGACGGTACCTCTCGGCTGAGCGCCGGGCCCGTCCCGGTCCTGGGTGTGTGCGCTGCTTGGGCCCTGTCGGGGGTGGGGTACGGCCCCGGCGGGGGCTGTGGGTGTGAGCGCCTTGGTTCCGGCCGGGGTGTGAGCGTCGCCTTAGCTCCTGTCGGGGGTGGAGGACGGCCCCGGCTGGGTGCGAGCGCCTTGGTTCCGGCCGGGGTGTGAACACGGCTTGGCCCCTGCCGAGGGCGGGGTACGGCCCCGGCGGTGGCCGTGGGTGCGGGCGCCTCGGTTCCGGCCGGGGGTGTGGCCAGCGGGCCGGCCGAGGGTGTGACCACCGCGCCGGTCGGGGTGCGAGTGAGTGCCACTCGGCCCGGCCGCAGGGTGACCACCGCCTGGGCCCCGGCTCGGGTGGACCGCCTCGGCGCCGGCCGCGGGTGTGAGGGCTGCTTGCCCTGGCCAGAGGGGTGTGTACTGCTGGGCTCCCGCAGCCGAGGGTGTCAGTACGGCCCCGGCGCGGGTGCGACCACCGCCTCAGCCCCGCCGCAGGCGCGGCGCTGCCTCAGCCCCGGCTGAGGGCGGCCGCTCGCACGATGGCCTTGAGGATCACCGAGTGGATCTGCGAGGGGTCGCTCACCTCCTGGCCCGAGCCGCCCGTCGCCTTGGCGATCTCCTCGACCTCCGCCTTGTCCGCGTCCGGGCCCACCGCGACGGCGATCAGCGGCACCGGGTGCCTGGGGTCGGCCAGTTGACGCAGCTTGGCGACGAGATCGGCGCGGGAGATGCTTCCCGGGTCCTCGTTGACACCGTCGGTCAGCAGGACCAGGGCGTTGAACCTGCCCTTCGCATAGCCGGAGGTGGCCGCCCGGTACGCGGCGAGGGTGGTGTCGTACAGGCCCGTCGCCCCGTCGGGCACGGGCTTGAGGGCGTTGAAGGCCGCCGCCAGTCTCGCGCGCTGGGCGTTGCCGCCCTCGCGGTCGCCGAGCCGCTGCGTCGGCACGAGCACCCGGTAGTCGCGGTCGCCGTCGAGACGGGTGGAGAACTTCCACAGACCGATCTCGTCCTCCGTGGTGAAGGTGGCGAGCGCCTGGAGCAGAGCGGCCTTGGTGACGTCCATGCGGGTGCGGTCGGTGCCCGGCACCTGCTGCGCCATGGACGCGGACGCGTCGACGACGGCGGTGATCCGGGCGCTCTGCACCGTGATCGTCCACGTGCCGAGCGTCTCTTCGACGGCCTTCTCCGGGAAGGGTTCGGTCGCGGCGTGGTCGAAGGGCTGCGGAACACGGCCGCCGGCCTTGGTGACCAGCGCGCCGGGCACCTCGTCGTCGTCCGTGCGGAACCCGGACCGCTGAAGGACGCGCTTCCCCGCCGGCTCGGCCGAGAACGTCAGGAAGCGCAGCGCGGCACGGCTCTCGTCGGTGTTCAGCCGCGGCCGGTCGACGAGGGCGAAGGGGTAGTCGAGCTGCGGTGAGCCGTCCTTGGGATAGAAGAGGTCGAGCCCGAGCCCGCGGTGGGACGAGGAGTTGTGGACGAACGCCGACTGCTCGGAGAGGAACAGCGCCTGGTTGCGCTTCGGATCGCTCTGTTCGGCATCGGAGGAGTCGCGGGGGAGGGTGTCCAGCACCTGGCGGTCGCTGTCGGAGGTGCGCGGCGAGAGCGTCTTGGCCAGGGCCGCGGCCCGGATGCCGCCGCCCTTGGTCCCGTCCGTGGCACCGCCGAGCCGGGTCAGTGCGAGCAGGCCCGTCGCGCTGCGCGCCGGGTCGGCCGCGCCCAGCCTGAGCCGGTCGTCCCGCATCGAGGCGTCGGCCAGTTCGGTCCAGGTGTACGTCTTGGCGGGCCACCCCAGCGACCTGGCGGCGGACGGGACCATCGCGACACCGACCGGTGAGGACGCGACGTTGCCCGCCTTGGTGACCTGGATCGCCCCGCTCCGGGTGGTGACCCCGTCCACCCACACGTCGGAGTCCGGCACCCACGCCTGGATGCCGGTCCTCCTGCCCGACCCCAGCGAGGCGGCGACCTCGTACGACTCGCGGGCCGTCACGGTGACGTCGATGCAGTGCCCGTCCGACGTGATGTCTCGCGCGCGGGCCTGGTCGGCGAGTGTCTTCAGGGCGGGTGCCACGTCGGGCGACGCGGCGACCGTGACGTGCACAGCGCTGTCCCGACAGGACGTGCCGAAGGAGAACAGACCCCCGCGGACCGCGGCCGTGCCGCCCGCGGCGACCGTCAGAACCAGCGCCGTCGCGAGGGCCACCGTCCGGCGGCGCGGGCGCGGACGGGGGTCGGCCGCGCCCGCCCCGGACGGGTGGGGCAAGCTGTGACGTCCCATGACGGTGGTGCCCTCCGAGGGTGAGCCGGTGCCGCGAGACAGCCGTACGAGAGCCGGGAGAGGGCGAAAGGGGGAGGCACGCCCGCACGGCGTCCGTCCCCCGACGGCCTGTCGCGCACGATCTTCGCAACTTCTTTCGAGACCCTAGCGGGGCGAAGATGGGGATGAGGCGGGATTACTCAACTGGAGGCGGGAGTGCAGGTGGAGGCGGGGTCGCCGGCCGGTTCTGTTCCTGGAGAGCGGCTGACGAAAAGGATTTTCCGGGACGAGACGCTGCTCGTCCTGGGGCTCTCGCTCGGTGCGAGCGGAGTCTCGGCGCTGATCAGCTTTGTCGGATCGGTCACCAAACCGGGTGGCCTCAAGGACCAGGCCGCGACGCTGAACGCCTCGGCCGCGCCGGGCCGGCCCTGGCTGGATCTGGCGTGGCAGCTGTTCGGTATCGCGTCGGCCCTGGTCCCCGTCGCGCTGGTCGCGCACCTCCTGCTGCGGGAGGGCAAGGGACTGCGCGTGATCGGGTTCGACCGCACGCGGCCCTGGCCCGACCTCGGACGCGGGGCGGCCGTCGCGGCGGTGATCGGCAGTACGGGCATCGCCTTCTATCTGCTGGCGCGCGGGTTCGGCGCCAACCTCACCGTCGTGCCCGAGGCGCTGCCCGACGTGTGGTGGAAGTACCCGGTGCTCATCCTGTCGGCCGTGCAGAACGCCGTGCTGGAAGAGGTCATCGTCGTCGGCTATCTGCTGCGCCGGCTGGGCCAGTTGGGCTGGACGCCGGGCACCGCCCTGGTCGCGAGCGCGGTGCTGCGTGGCTCGTACCACCTCTACCAGGGCATCGGCGGCTTCGTCGGCAACATGGTGATGGGCGTCGTCTTCGTCTACCTGTACCGGCGGTGGGGCCGGGTCGGACCCCTCGTGGTCGCGCACTCGCTCCTCGACATCGGGGCGTTCGTCGGGTACGCGCTGCTGGCGGGGAAGGTGGGGTGGCTGCCCACGGCGTGAACGGCGTCACCGGCGTCACCGGCGTCACCGGCGTCACCGGGGTGAGCGGTACGCCGCCGGGCGCCACGGGGACGCCGCGTCGGCTACGCCCGTCCGCCCGTCCGCCCGTATGCCCGCATGCCCGTACGCCGTCCGTCCGCCGTCACACGAGCAGTTCGCCCTCCACGACGGTGACCGCGTTTCCGGTCAGGAGGGTGCGGTCGCCGCGCAGTCCGGTGCGTACGAGCCCGGTGCGCGGGGAGGCCTGCAGACCGGTCAGGTCGGGGCGGCCGAGGCGTTCGGACCAGAAGGGTGCGAGGGCCGTGTGGGCGCTGCCGGTCACCGGGTCCTCGTCGATGCCGATGTTGGGGAAGAAGCACCGCGAGACGAAGTCGTAGCCGCGCGTGGGGTCCGCAGACCGGGCGGTCGCGATGATGCCGCGTTCTGAGTAGCGGCCCAGGGCCCTGAGATCGGGAGCCAGTCCGCGCACCGTCTTCTCGTCGGCGATCTCGATCAGCAGGTCTCCGGTGTTTGGGCCCGTGTCGAAGGCCGTGAGCGGGTCGGCGCCGAGGGCCTCCGCGACACCCTCCGGTACGTCGACCGGGGTCAGCGGCGCGGTCGGGAAGTCGAGTGTGAGAGCGCCGTCCTCCTGGGGCGTGGCGAGCAGTACGCCGCTGCGGGTGGCGAACCGCACCGGCCCCGTGCGGGCGCCCGTCGTCCGCAGGACGTGCGCGGTCGCCAGGGTCGCGTGCCCGCACAACGCGACCTCGCTCGCGGGGGTGAACCAGCGCAGCGCCCAGTCGGCGTCACCGCCCTCGGGCAGCGGGTGGGCGAACGCCGTCTCCGCGTGGTTGACCTCCAGGGCCACGTTCTGCAGCCAGTCGTCCTCGGGGAAGCCGTCGGGTCCGAGGAGAAGGACCCCGGCCGGGTTGCCGGTGAACGGGCGGTCGGTGAAGGCGTCGACGATTCGAATCCGCATGCCCTGACGCTAGCCGCCCCGGGGAGTCCGGGGACAAGGCCAATTCCGGGGTCCTGGACCGGTTCTGTCCGCCTCCGCCTCTCGCGCGTCTCCGCCGTGCCTGTCGTCCGAGGGTTGTCAGGCGAGCAGTTCCGATATATCGTTGACGCATCGCGACCGATCAACGAACAGGTGGATCGATCAACGCACGGATGGATGGAGTGATGGCGATGCGTTCCGAAGGACAGGAATTCGGATTCGAACGTGGACACGGCCGACACGGTGGACCCGGCCCGCGGGGCAGGGGTCTCTTCGACGGTCGGCGCGGGGCTTTCGGGCCCTTCGGTCCCGGCGGTCCCGGTGGTCCCGGCGGCTTCGGCCCGGGCCCCTGGGGTGGCGGGCGCGGTGGCCGGGGCGGACCCAGGGGCCGGGCGCGGCGCGGTGACGTGCGCGCGTCGATCCTGGCGCTGCTCAAGGACCGGCCCATGCACGGCTACGAGATGATCCAGGAGATCGCCGAGCGCAGCGGCGGGGCGTGGAAGCCCAGCCCGGGTTCGGTCTACCCGACCCTCCAGCTGCTGGAGGACGAAGGTCTCATCACGAGCGCGGCCGAGGGCGGCAAGAAGCTGTTCTCGCTCACCGAGGAAGGCCGCGGCGCGGCCGACGAGGGGCCGGACGCTCCCTGGGAAGAGGCCGGGCGCGGGGTCGACTGGGAGACGCTGCACGAGATCCGGCAGGCGGGCTTCGGCCTCATGGAAGCCTTCGGCCAGGTCTGGAAGACCGGCAGCAAGGACCAGCGCGACAAGGCGCTGGCGGTCATCAACGAAGCCCGCAAGAAGCTGTACCTGATCCTCGCCGACGAGGACTGACGGGCGTGCTGTGGTACCTGACGGCGCCCCGTGGAAGTGTCTTCGCGGGGCGCCTTTCCGCCTATGGGGGCTGGGCGCGGGCCTCGGAGCAGGTGCGGGACTCAGGTCACCAGTCCGCCCAGCTTGCGCAACGACTCGTTGAGGGCGGCCGTCGCCGAGTCCTTGAGCTTGCCGGCCATCAGCGAGACGGCGGCGCCGGTGAACTCCCCGTCGATGCGCAGCGAGGTGGCGTCGCCGACGGGGGTCAGGGTGTAGCGGGTGGCCACGGTGACGGCCATCGGTCCCTTTCCGCGGATGGCCAGGACACGCGCGGGTTCCAGTTCCTCGATGGTCCAGCCGACCTCGGCCGGGAACCCCATGAGCTTCATGTTCTCCTCGAACGTCCCGCCCACCTCGAGTGAGGCGGGGCCGCCCTTGGGGAAGCTGGTGTGGGTCGAGTTCCACTCGCCGTACGAGGAGAAGTCCGTGAGCTGCGCCCACACCTTCTCGGCCGGCGCCTCGATGAGTGCTTCCGCGCTGACTTCGGCCATGCGACCACCTCTTCGTGTCGGGCGCTGCGTCCGGCGCAGCTACGGTGTCGCGGAAGGTAGCCGCAGGCCCTGGAAGATTCAAGACTGATGAACCGTCAGGAAATGTGCGCTCCTGCCCCTGAGGGACGGGAACCGTCGTGGCGCGGATGCGCGCGGGGCGGGACGCAAGGCGGCGCGCGCCCGGGGGAGGATTCCGTGCGAAGTCATCCTTGAGTAGGAGAACTCGCACGCGCTTCCCCACCCTGTGCGGGACGGGGAAATGGTGCCCGCCGGGGATGACCCCGGCCCAGGGGGCTGATGGGGTAAGGGATGTGCCACCCCGTATCCCCTCGCAGGCCGCCGACAGCGGCTCCCACCGCACGGAACTCGAGGCCGGGCTCAGCGACGAGCTGGCCTCGGTGGTCTCCGCCGCCCGCAGGCGGGCGCTGCGGGACGGGGACCGGCAGATCGACACGGCCCATCTGCTGCACTCGCTCCTGGAGTCCGACCCGCGGGTGCGGGCCGTCTTCGACGGTGCCCCACAGGTCGCCAGGCTGCTCGGCTACCTCGTCCAGCGCAGCATCGGTTACGGGCTGCGCTGGCAGAGCGCCGTGGAGGACTCGGGCGCCGTGCCGGTGGTGGCCGGAGCGGGGTGGTCCCCGGTTGCGGCCGGTGCCATGGAGGGCGCGTGCGCACGCGCCGGACTGCGTGGTGAGGCGCGGGCCCGCTGTCTCGACCTGCTCGCCGCGATCCTCGCCGATCCGCAGGCGCGGGCCGTCGAGGTGCTCCGGCGCGCGGGCGCGGACGTCCGGGTGCTGCTGCCGCGTATCGAGGGCGCGCTCCGGAACGGATACGCGGACGGATTCGCGGATGAGCGTGGTGAATTCGGCGCATTCGGCGCATTCGGCGCATTCGGCGAGAACCGCAGGTGCGGTGAATCGGATGGATCGGATGAATCCGACGGATCCGGTGGATATACGGACGGGTACCGCGACGGGTCCGGGGGGCGGGAGTCCATGCGTCGAGACAGGTGTCATCGGGGGTGACGCTCATGTCGTCGCCTGTCATCATGTGCCGGTGCATACGTCTCAGGGCAGTCAGGGCAATCGTGGAAAGGGCGTCGGCCTCGGGCTCGCCCTCGCGTCGGCGGTCGCCTTCGGTGGATCGGGTGTCGCGGCGAAACCGCTGATCGAGGCGGGCCTCGACCCGCTCCATGTGGTGTGGCTGCGGGTTACGGGCGCCGCCCTGGTGATGCTGCCGCTGGCCGTACGTCATCGCGCGCTGCTGCGCCGGCGTCCCGCGCTGCTGGCCGGGTTCGGGCTGCTCGCCGTGGCCGGTGTCCAGGCCTGCTACTTCGCGGCGCTCTCCCGTATACCCGTCGGCGTCGCCCTGCTCGTCGAGTACCTCGCGCCCGCGCTGGTGCTCGGCTGGGTGCGGTTCGTGCAGCGCCGGCCCGTGACGCGTGCCGCGGCTCTCGGGGTGGTCCTCGCGGTGGGCGGACTCGCCTGTGTCGTCGAGGTGTGGTCCGGGCTGGGCTTCGACGCCGTCGGGCTGCTGCTCGCGCTGGGCGCCGCCTGCTGCCAGGTCGGCTACTTCGTGCTGTCCGACCAGGGGAGCGACGCGGGGGAGGAGGCGCCGGACCCGCTCGGGGTCATCGCGTACGGGCTGCTCGTCGGCTCGTTCGTGCTGACGGCCGTCGCACGGCCCTGGACGATGGACTGGTCGGTCCTCGGCGGTGGCGCGGACATGAACGGGACGTCCGTTCCGGCCGCTCTGCTCCTGGGCTGGATCGTGCTGATCGCGACCGTCGTCGCGTACGTCACCGGGGTGCTCTCCGTACGCAGGCTCTCCCCGCAGGTCGCGGGTGTCGTGGCCTGTCTGGAGGCGGTCATCGCCACGGTGCTCGCCTGGGTCCTGCTCGGTGAGCATCTGTCCGCCCCGCAGATCGTCGGCGGTGCCGTCGTGCTGGCCGGCGCCTTCATCGCGCAGTCGTCGGCGCCGGTGAAGCCTTCGGACGGGCCGGTCCTGGGCAGTGCGGCCGGTGTCGAAGCGGGCGGTCCCGAAAGGGAGTCGTCCGCCATGGGCGGCGCGGCCCAGGTCCGGAACTGACGGACGTCATGGACGGGTCGGACTCCCGTCCCTAGCCCCGCTATCCGGCGGTCAGGTAGCCGGGGAGTCCGATGCCGGGCGCGAGGTCGGCGGCGGGGATCGGGGTGCCGTGCCCCTTGGTGACGGGAACCACGCCGGTCCAGTGCGGGAGGGCCAGGTCCTCGGGGTCGTCGTTCGGGCCGCCGGTGCGCAGCTTCGCGGAGACCTCGTCCAGGTCGAGGCCGATCACCGCGGTGGCGGCCAGTTCCCTGGCGTTGGCCGCGCGGGAGTCGGACGAGCGGCCGGGGACGACCTGGTCGACCAGTGCGTCCAGGGCCCGCCTCTTCTCGTCCGGGTCCGTCACCTGGTGGGCGGTGCCGTGCACCACCACGGAGCGGTAGTTGATCGAGTGGTGGAAGGCGGACCGGGCGAGGACCAGACCGTCGACATGGGTGACGGTCACGCAGACCGGCAGCCCGGGTTCGGCCCCGCCGGTCATCCGCAGGGGCCGCGAACCCGTGGAGCCGTGCACGTAGAGGCGCCGGCCGACCCGCGCGTAGAGGGTGGGCAGCACGACCGGCGCGCCGTCCCGGACGAAGCCGAGGTGGCAGACGTATCCCTCGTCGAGTATCGCGTGGACCAGTTCGTGGTCGTAGGCGGCGCGCTCCCTGGAACGGGTGGGGACGGTGCGGTCGGTCGGGGTGTAGCCGGCGGGCCGCGCCGTTCCTGGCTGTGTGCTCGTCTCCGACATTGCGCCCTCCATTGCACTAGTGCATAATCTTCTTTGTGCTAGGAGAGTATCGGATCGAAGGTCGCCGCGCAGCCGACATCTCGGCGAGCGTCGAGCGTGCGGTGGGCGCCGGAGCGCTCGAACCAGGACAACCGCTGCCGCCGATGCGGGAGTTGGCCGCGCAGCTCGGGGTGAATCCCAACACCGTGGCAGCCGCGTACCGCGTTCTGCGGGAGCGCGGAGTGATCGAGACGGACGGCCGGCGAGGCAGTCGTGTCCGCTCCAAGCCCGTCACCACGGGCCGCGAGTACATCCGGGTCGAGGTGCCGGACGGGGTGCGGAACCTGGTGGACGGCAATCCGGACCGCGCCCTGCTGCCCGGTCTCGCCGAGGCGTTCGCCGCGGCGGCGGGCCAGGCGGACCGGGACCCGGTGCTGTACGGGGACGCCGCCGTGGAACCGGAGTTGCGGCGGCTCGCGCGCGCCGACCTCGACGCGGACGGGGTGCCGGAGGGGCCCGTCGTCGTCACGTCCGGGTCGCTCGACGGCATCGAGCGCGTCCTGGCGGCCCATCTCAAGCCGGGCGACGCGGTCGCCGTGGAGGACCCGGGGTGGGGCAGCGTGTTCGACCTCGCGCCGGTGCTCGGACTGCGCACGGTCCCGGTGCGGGTCGACGACGAGGGCCCGCTGCCCGACGACGTGCGACGCGCGCTGGAGGGGGGCGCCCGTGCGCTGATCGTCACGGACCGGGCGCAGAACCCGACCGGCGCCGCCGTGACCTCGGCGCGCGCGCGTGCCCTGCGTGCCGTGCTGGCGCAGTACCCGCGCACCCTGCTCGTCGAGGACGACCACGGGCACCGGATCGTCGACCTGCCCCTGCACCCGCTGGCCGGAGTGACGCACCACTGGGCCCTGGTGCGCTCCGTCGCCAAGGCGTATGGACCGGACCTGCGGCTCGCCGTGCTCACCGGGGACGCCGTCACGATGGACCGTGTGCACGGGCGGCAGCGGCTCGGCCCCGGCTGGGTGAGCCGGCTGCTCCAGCGTGCGGTCGTGCATCTGTGGGCGAGTGGTGCGGTGGACGTACCGGAGGTGGCGGCCGCGTACGGGCGGCGCCGGGACGCGCTGATCGCCGCCCTCGCGGAGCGTGGCATCGAGGCCCACGGGCGCAGCGGGATGAACGTCTGGATTCCCGTCCCGGACGAGACCGGAGCGGTCGCGCGGCTGCTGCACGCCGGCTGGGCGGTCGCGCCCGGCGCGCGCTTCCGGATGAGCGCGCCCCCCGGTATCCGGATCACCGTCTCGACGCTCACGGCGGACGACATCGGACCCTTGGCGGACGCCGTGGCCTCCGCCGCGGGTCCCGCGCCCGCCCGCCGTTACGTGTGAGTCAGCGGCGGGCCCTGGTCTGGGTGAGCGCCGCGCCGGCCAGGACGATCACCGCGCCGACCGGAGTCGACCAGGTCAGCGACTCGCCGAGGACGGCGACTCCTGCCGCGGTGGCGATGACCGGGATGAAGTACGTGACCATCTGCGCGGTGGTCGGGCCCACCTCGGCGACCAGGCCGTACTGGACGAGGACGGCGAATCCCGTGCCGAGGGCTCCCAGGGCGGCCGTGGCCAGCAGCGGGACGAGCGGGAAGTGGGTCGGAACCGAGGTGAACAGCGGGGTGACCAGGGCCAGTTGGGCGGTGGCCAGCAGCAGTTGGGCGCCGGTCATGGACAGGTGCGAGTGGTCGGAGCCGGCCAGGGTGCGGCGGACGTAGATCCAGCCGATTGGGTAGCTCAGCGAGGCCAGCAGGGCCATCGCCGTCCCCGTGGCGTCCAGGCCGTGGAAACCCTGCCAGGCGCCGAGGACCGTCAGGACGCCGAGGAAGCCGAGGCCCAGACCCGCGACCCTGCGCCGGGTCGGCCGGTCCTCGGACAGGGCCACCATGGACAGGGCCATGCCCCACAGCGGCGAGGTGGCGTTGCAGATGCCCGCGAGCGTGGAGGGGATCGTCAGCTCCGCGTAGGCGAAGAGGGAGAACGGCAGCGCGTTCAGCAGGAGGGCCGCGACCGCGAGATGTCCCCAGGTGCGCGCCCCGCGCGGCAGCCGCTCCCGCTTCACCGCCATCGCGGCCGCGAGCACCGCCGTTCCGAACACCAGCCGTCCGAGGGTGACCTGGAACGGCGCGTAGCTCTCGGTGCCGACCTTGATGAGCAGGAAGCTGAACCCCCAGATGAGCGAGAGCGCGCCGAAGCGGATCCGCCAGTCGAGCGCGGCGCGACGCCCCTGCCGGCGGCCGGTCGACGCCGGGGCCGCGAGCGCCGGGGCGGCAGGGGCCGGGGCGGCGGACACCGGCTCGGCCGGGATCGGCTGTGCGGGGACCGGCTCCGCGGGGAGCGGCCCGGGGACGGCCGATGCTGGGGTGGTCGGTTCGGGGGAGGCGGTGCCCGGCGTGGCGACGGTGGTCATGGAGGCAACGATGGAGCAGAACGATCTCGTAGCACAAGCGAGATTTCTCGACCGGTATCTCGTAGCATCGCTTACATGTTGAATCTGGAGCGCCTGCGCACCCTCGACGCCCTCGCCCGGCACGGCTCGGTGAGCGGCGCGGCCGAAGGGCTGCACGTGACGACCTCGGCCGTGTCCCAGCAGATGTCCAAGCTGGAACGCGAGGTGGGGCAGCAGCTGCTCGCCAAGAACGGGCGGGGGGTGAGGCTCACGGACGCGGGCCGGCTCCTCGCCGACCACGCGGCGCGCATCCTCTCCCAGGTCGAGCTCGCCCAGTCCGACCTGGAGGCACAGCGCGGCCAGGTCGTCGGCGAGCTGCGGCTCTCGGCGTTCCCGACCGCCGCGCGCGGGCTGTTCCCCACCGCGCTCGCCGCGCTGCGCGCCGACCACCCCGGGCTGCGGGTGCGTTCGTGCGAGCTGGAGCCCGAGGCCGGGGTCGCGGGAGTGGTGCGCGGCGATCTCGACCTGGCGGTGGTGCTCGACTGGTACAACAAGCCGATGCCGCTGCCCGACGGCCTGGTGAAGGCGGCGATCCTCGACGACCCCGCCGACGTGGCGATGCCGGTCGGGCACCGGCTCGCGGACCGCGCGGAGGTCGACCTGGCCGAGTTCGCCGAGGACGACTGGATCACCTGGGGCGAGGGCGAGTTCTGCCACGAGTGGCTGATGTTCACGCTGCGTTCCAAGGGTGTCGAGCCGCACGTCGGCCATCGCGCCGCCGAGACGCACACCCAGCTCAGCATGGTCGCCGCGGGACTCGGCGTCTGTATCGCGCCGGTCCTCGGGCGCCGCCCGATGGCGGAGGGGGTCGTCACGGTGCCCCTGCGCCAGCGCGTACAGCGCCATGTGTACGTCGTCTGGCGGGCGGACGCCGACCGGCGTCCGTCGATCAGGGCGGCGGTGGAGGCGCTGAGGGCGGCCGGGGAAGCGGTCCGCTGACCTGACCGACCCTGCACTGCCCGGCCCGACCGGCCGACGGGTGCGACGCCCGACCGGCCTGCGTGACGTCGGCCCGCTGTTCGTACTACAGCGGCGGCAGCTTGCGGAAGTCCCAGGAGGCGATCGCCGCCGGAGTCAGCCGCGCCCACGCGTGACGGCCGTCGTGCGGCATCTCCTCCAGACCGAAGTTCTTGCGGGCGAACAGGGTCTCCGGGACGTCGAGTTCGGCGCACAGATCCCCGGTGCGGGGGACCTCGCCCACGAACTCCACCGTCCCGGACAGCTCGACGCCCCGCAACTGGTCGTACTCCTCCCCGGAGTCGACCACCACGGCCACCCGCGGGTCACGCCGCAACTGGGCCCAGCGCTTGCTGCGCACCACGGAGTACAGCCACAGCGAGGTGCCGTCCCACGCGAACCAGAGGGCACTCACATGCGGGACGCCGTCCGGCGACACCGTCGCGACGCGGCACGTGCGCTGGGTGGTGAGGAACTCGTCCAGTTCGGCGGGGGTCATCATGATCTTCCGACCCCTGCGCTGAGTGACGGTCATACGGTCACCTCTTCTTCCACGTCGGCCTGTACGTCGACAGAGATCCTCTGACGTTACGTCAGAAAAAGCATGAGGCGTCTTCCGTCCCCACGCAATGGTCGTTACGCTCCCCGCCCCGGCCCTCGACGACAAGGGGCGACCGTGCCGTCGTACGAGCAACTCCGTGAACTCCTCGACCCCGCCACCACCGTGCTGCTCACCGTCGAGTGCCAGCAGGGTGTGGTGGGCCCGGGCAGCGCACTGCCCGAACTCGCCGAAGAGGCCCGCACCTCGGGGGCGTTGGCGCGGGTGGCCCGGCTGGTGGCCGCCGCGCACGAGTGCGGGGTGCAGGTGATCCACGCGGTCGCGGAACGGCGGCCCGACGGGCGCGGCGCCAACCGCAACGCCCGGCTCTTCCGCGCGGCCGAACGGCTTCCCGTGCGCCAGTTGTCGGGGACGGCCGCGGTCCGGGTCGCCGACCCGATCGAGGTCGCCGAGGAGGACCTCGTCGTACGCCGGCTGCACGGGCTGTCGCCGATCGCGGGGACGGACGTCGACGCGCTGCTGCGCAACCTGGGCTGTCGCACCCTCGTGGTGACCGGTGTCTCCGCCAACGTGGCCGTCCCGAATGCCGTCTTCGATGCCGTGAACCGCGGCTACACCGTGGTGGTGCCCGCGGACGCCATCGCGGGAGTGCCTTCCGACTACACCCCCGCGATGGTCCGCAACACGCTCGCCCTGGTCGCCACCGTCACCGCCACCGAGGACGTGGTGGCCTGTCTCGTGCGACCGCGCGACTGAAGCCGGCCGGCGTCACGCCAGCTTGATCGAGTCCCCGTCCACGCTGATGTCGGCGGCCGCCAGGGGCTGCGTAGCCGGCCCCTTCTTCACGCTGCCGTCCGTGGCGGAGAACTGGCTGTTGTGGCACGGACAGGTGATCACGCCGTTCGCGATGTTCTTCACGGCACAGCCCTGGTGGGTGCACTTGGACGAGAAGGCCTTGAAGGTGCCCGCCGTCGGCTGCGTGACCACGACGCCCCGGTCGGCGAAGACCTTGCCGCCGCCCTCCGGGATGTCGGCGGTCTTGGCGAGGACCGTGCCGCCCGCGTTGCCGGCCGCGCCGTTGTCGCCGCCGCCGGACCCTCCGCTGCTCGCGCTGGAGGAGGAGTCGGAGGACTTGTCGCCCGATCCGCACGCGGTCAGCGCGACGGCGAGTCCCGCCGCGCCGACCGCCGCCACGACGGTGCGGCGTGCCGGAGCCGGGGCGGGGTGAAGCGATTCGCTGGTCATGCTGACGGTCCCTCCGACGGACGTGATGGGTTGATCCGTACAGAAGTACGCTCCGCGGCCGTGACCTGTTCAGGAGGTGGCGACTTCTTGCCCCGGTCGACAGCGGGCCGACGGCTCGTCCGCGCCGGCCGACGGCTTGCCGGCCACCGATGTCCCACGGCACCGCACGCCGACAGGCGCGCGCGAGGCGCCTCCCGGTGCGTGCTGGAATTCCCGGTCCAGCGTGAAAGGCCCGTGCCGCTCGCCGTATCGGCGTGCGGGCGGATCGAAAGGGCGCAATTCCGCTCCGACCGGCGACGCGGAATGGGGAGGGCGGAATTCTGCTCTTCGGGTGTTCACCGTTCGCGGGTGTTCACCGTTCGGGGGCGGTCGGAATGTTCTCGGCGGTGATGCCGGACCGGCGGGGACGGGCGCTGACTGCGGTTGCCCCGGATCTCGGTGAGCGGTATTTTTGCATGAGAATGTTCAGGACACTCGCGCGTCAGGCGCGACGTGGCTCGCCGAAACCGTTTTCCGGGTCGTGCGTGAGCCCCTTCGACATTCGAATCCTGAAGGAACGGCAAGCATATGAAAGCCCGTCACTTCATGATGTCCGGTAGGAGGACGGGGTTGGCCGCCGTCGCCGCCCTGGCCGGGCTGGCCGTGGTCCCGCCCCACGCATCCCCCGGCTCCGTCGGTACCACCCCCGGGGTCAAGCCGACCGTGGTGCTGGTGCACGGGGCCTTCGCCGACGGCAGCAGCTGGAGCGGTGTGGTGGAGCGGCTTCAGCGCGACGGCTACCAGGTCATCGCTCCGGCCAACCCGCTGCGCGGAATGCCCCAGGACTCGACCTACCTGAACAGCCTCCTGAAGTCCGTCAAGGGCCCGATCGTTCTCGTGGGCCACTCCTACGGCGGCGAAGTGATATCACAGGCCGCGGAGGGCGTGGACCAGGTCAAGGCGCTCGTCTACGTCAATGCGATCATGCCCGACAAGGGCGAGTCCTTTTCCAGCCTGTCCGCCAAATTCCCGCCGACCAGGATCACGGGTTCGTTCAGACAGGTTCCGTTCCGCAATGGCGACGGCAGTACCGGAACGGACGTGTACATTCGGCCCGACAAGATCCGGTCGGTTTTCGCCCAGGACCTCCCCGAGAAGCAGACCGGCATCATGGCGTCCACGCAGCGCCCTCTCGCGCTGTCGGCGTTCACGGACAAGGTCGGCGCCGTGGCGTGGCGGGAAAAGCCCGTCTACGTACTCGTCGGAAAGCAGGACCGGGCCATCGATCCCCGCCTCGAACGTTTTGAGGCCGAGCGTGCCGACGCGCGCAAGACCCTGGAGATCGATTCCTCCCATGTGTCCCTCATCTCCCACCCGCAGGCCGTCGCCGGTCTGATCGTCGACGCCGCCGGCGACTACATGCGTCAACAGGCGAACAAGAGCTCGACAGAGCCGAAGATCCCCTGAGTCCCCTTCTGTCCGACGTCCGTCCGACCCTGGTCCTCGGGCCGCTCCTGGGACCGGGGCACCGAGGGAGGAACCGATGACCGGTGCCGGACTGGCCTCCGCGCGCCTGAGCAGCGGGCACCTGGCGGACGTCGTGCCCCTGGTGGACGACGAACAGTGGGAGCTGCCGTCCGCCTGCGCGGGGTGGCGCGTCATCGACGTGATCGCCCACCTGGGCGCCCTCGCCCACGAAGCGGTCGAACCCCCCGCCCCGGACCCCACCCTGCCCACGAACCGCGAGCGCTACCACGACCTGCGGGTCGACGAGCGCCGCCCCTGGAGCCACGCCGAAGTCGTGGACGAGTGGCGCGCCTTCACCCCCGGACAGCTGGAGATCCTGGCAGCGGCTCAGGAGCCACCGCGGGCCGGGGAGCCGGTCGAGGTGCCCGGCCTGGGGACCTACCCGCGCCATCTCCTGGCGAACACCATGGCGTTCAACGTCCTGTGCCACCTGCGCCACGACCTGCTCGCCCCGGACGGCCCGCTGCCGTTCACCGTGCCCGCGGAGACCGACGGCCTGGTCGCACCCGCGGTCGAGTTCATGCTCGCCGGCCTGCCCCAGATGCAGGGACCCGAACTCACCGCCACCGTCGCCGAACCGCTCGTCCTCGACCTGACCGGACCGGGCGCCACCACCGTCACCGTCCTCCCCGCCACCCCGCGGGACGGGCGCCTGACCGTGCGACCCGGGGCCGGGGGCACCACCACGATCAGCAGCACGGCGTCCGACTTCGTCGCATGGGGCACCACCCGCAAACCCTGGCGCGACCACTGCCGCATCACCGGGGACCCGTCCGCCGCGACGCCGTTCCTCGACCGCCTCGACATCATCTGAGAGCGCGCACCCGCACGGCCCGCCGATCTCCGGCGGGCCGCCTTTCGCCGATGGGCAAAGGGTGCGGCGTACGGGTCCCGTCACCGGTCCGGTCGGCCGGCGCCTCCGATGTCACCAGGTTCCTGCGCCTGCCTCCGCATTTCCGGGCCACCTCCCAGGCGCCCGCGCGGTGGTCCGCGCACGGCCGGGAGCCTACGGTTGATCAGTGGGAGTGCTGCGCGGGACGGAGTGGCGGCGGGCCCGGGACGCGGTGCGGCGTTCGGCGCGGGTCACCGTGGTGGCGTGCGCCGGGTTCTACGCCGCGAGGTACGGGCTCGGCGACCGGACGGTCGCGATCTACGCCCTGTTCGGCGCCGTCGCGGCGGGCGGCCTGTCGTCGGTGCCGGGGACGCCGCGTCAACGGGCGCGGACGCTGCTGGCGGTGCTGCCGCTCGCGATGGTGCTGGTGACGCTGGGTACCTGGCTGGCGGCGTACGGATGGGCGGCGGCGCTGGGGATGCTCGTCGTGGGGTTCCTGGTGACGTACAGCGGAGTCGGCGGGCCGAAGCTGGTGGGGCTGGCCAACGGTCTCCAGCTGTTCTACATCCTGCCGTGCTTCCCGCCGTACGCCCCGTCGACGCTGGGGCTGCGGCTTGCGGGCCTGGCGGCCGGCGTGCTGCTCATGGCCGCCGCGGAGATGTGGCTCTGGCCCGCGCCGTGCCCTGGCCGCTACGAGGACCGGCTCGCACGGGCCGGACGGGTGGCGGCCCACGCCCTGCGCGGGCTGGCGGGGGATCCGCCGCGGATCCCCGATCCGGAGTCGTTGCCGGAGGCGTCACAGGCGCTGCGCATGAGCCGGGTGCCCCCTGACGAACGTCCGGTGTCGGCGTCGGCGCGGGACCGGGCGTTGTCCGAGGGCGCCGGACACCTGAGGCATCTCCTGGCACAGACACGGCAGTTGGCCGAGTCGCTGGAGAAGGGTGCGGCCCCGCCCGGACCGGCCGCACAGGGGTTGCTGAGAGCCTCGGCCGCCGCCTGCGAGGACGTCGCGCGGGCCCTGACCTGCAACGCGCCGCCGCCGACGCGCTCGTGGTGCCGGGCGGCGCTCCGCGCGTTCGAGTCGAACCGGGTGCGGCCGCGCGAGGCGGGCCCGTACTCCGTGACGACGGTGCGTGACGGTGCGATCGCCCTGGACATCACGCACACGGCGGATCTGGTGGTGGTAGCGGCCCGGATCGTGCTGGGCGCCCCCCTGCGGGCCGGGACGGCGTCGCCCGAAGTGCGCGGTGCGTTCTGGTACGCGGGCAGGCCGACCGCGGAGCTGTACTTCTGGCGGGTGCTCGCCCATCTGACGCCGCGGTCGGTGTACTTCCAGAACGCGGTGCGCACCGCGCTGGCGCTGTCGGCGGTCCGGCTGGTGGTGGGCGAACTGAGTCTGGCACACGGATTCTGGGCGCTGCTGACGACGTTGACCGTGATGCGCACGAGCGCCGCCGACACCCGCACCGCTCTGCGGCCGGCGTTGCGCGGGACGCTCGCGGGGGCGGTCGTGGCCGCGCTGATCCTGCACTTCGCCATGGACGCGCCGGCGGTGTACGCGGTGATGCTTCCGCCCTGCATGTTCCTGGCCTTCGCGGCGGGTTCCGTGCTGGGTCCGGGCTGGGGGCAGGCGTTCTTCACCTTGACGGTGGCGGCGGCCTTCTCGCAGGTGGCCCGCAGCGGGCCCGAGTTGGCGGCCGCGCGGGTACTGGACGTGCTGGCCGGTGCGCTCATCGGTGCCCTCGTCGGGCTGCTCGCGTGGCCGCACGGCGGCACGGGCGAGTTGCGGCGGGCCTGCGCGCGCGTGCTCGATCAGGGCACCCGCGCGGTCACCGACGTCACCGACACCCTCACCGCGGGCGCGCCGACGACCGACGCCCTGCCCCGGGCGAGGCTCGCCCAGCTGATCGCGGAGGCGAGTTACGCCGAGTTCGCCATGGAGCGGCACGCGCCACGGCGGGACGGAACGGCCTCCGACACCGACTTCCAGGTGATCATGCTGGTGGGCAACCGGGTCATCACGATGGGCCAGGTACTGCTGGACAACTGTCCGCCCGGCGCGCTGTCCGCGTGGCCGCGGAGCGCCGCGCATCTGCGCGACGCCGCCCACCGGCTCCGGCTCAGTACTCTGCGGTTCAGCCACGAATTGTGCTCGGGACGGGGCCGACCCCCTCCCGCGGACGGCCCCGCCGGCGGCGAGCCGGCCGACAGCACGGTGATCCGCGACGTCTGTGCCGCCTCGGCCGGCCGGGCCCCCGACCCCCTGCTGTACTACGCGGTGGACGCGGCCATCTGGCTGGCCAGTCTCCAGCGGGCGATCGGCGCGGCACGCACGCCACGAGGGGCGACGGGAACGACGACGTCGCCGTGGAGCGGGGGACCGCCGTGATCGGAGCACGCGCTCCGGACGACGGCATGCCGCCGATCCGCCAGCCTCCGTGACGACCTCCCGGCCGGGGCGACGTGGGACGGCCCCCGCCCTCACGGAGTTCCTCCCGTTCGTCCACGCGATCGCGCGGGCGCCCTTGTCCGGCACCTGCGAGACGAGCGGTGACCGACCGGCGCACTCCGTTTCCCGCGGCACACGCGCCTGACCGTAGATTGGTACGGCCAGAGAACGAGGGAGCCGGGAAAATTGCTCAAAGAAGTCGCCGCCACCCGCTACATCACGCCGTTGCGTGAGGGCGGCTCGCTGCCGGGGCTCGTCGAGGCCGACGATCTCGGGACGTACGTCATGAAGTTCACCGGTGCGGGGCAGGGGCGCAAGACGCTCGTCGCGGAGGTCGTCTGCGGTGAACTCGCCCGTCGGCTGGGCCTGCGCGTGCCCGGTCTGGTGACCGTCGGCCTCGACCCGGTCCTGGGCCTCGGTGAACCCGACCCGGAGGTCCAGGAACTGCTCAAGTCGAGCGGCGGTCTGAATCTCGGCATGGACTTCCTGTCCCGCGCCGTCGGCTTCGACTCCCTCGCCTTCGAGGTGAGCGCGCGGGAGGCCGGACGCGTCGTCTGGTTCGACGCGCTGGTCAACAACGTCGACCGCTCCTGGCGCAACCCCAACCTGCTGATGTGGCAGGGCGACCTGTGGCTCATCGACCACGGCGCCACCATGATCTGGCACCACAACTGGCCCGGCGCACGGGCCTCCGCCGCCAAGCCGTACGACGCCTCCGACCACGCGCTCGCGCCCTTCGCCCCGGACATCGCCTCGGCGGCGGCCGAGCTGGCACCCCTGGTGACCGCGGAACTGCTCGCCGAGGTGACCGCCGCGATCCCTGAGGAGTGGCTGGCCGGCGAGCCGGGCTTCGACTCCACCGAGGCGGTGCGACGGGCCTACGCGGAGCCACTCCTCGCCCGCGCCGCCGACATCCACGAACGGGTCAGGGGCATCGAGGGCACCGAGGGGGACAAGTGAGCGAACGGGACGTCTTCGAGTACGCGCTGCTGCGGGTGGTGCCGCGGGTCGAACGCGGCGAGTGCTTCAACGCGGGTGTACTGGTGTACTGCCGCGCCAAGTCCTTCGTGGCGGCGCGCACCCATCTGGACGAGACGAAACTGCGGGCACTGGACCCCGAGGCCGACGTGGCGGGCGTACGGGCCGCGCTGCGCGCCGTGGAAGGGGTCTGCGCGGGCGGGAAAGCAGCAGGTCAGGCGGCGGGTGACGATGCCGGTCGGCGTTTTCGCTGGCTGATCGCGCCGCGCTCGACGGTGCTTCAGCCCGGCCCCGTGCACACGGGGCTCACCGCCGATCCGGAGGCGGAGACGGAGCGGTTGCTCGCGCTGCTGGTCAGGTAATGGATCACACCCGCGCCGTGTGCCGTTGACACCGGGTGCCAGGGCTTCTAGCGTCACGTCTGCTGAAGGTACTAAGCGGTCGCTCACCGGACGGGCGTACCGTGTGAGCCGCAGGGCATGTCAGGCCGCAGGGCTTTTCAAGGGCGAGGAGAACCAGCAATGTCCACCACTGAGCAGCGCGTCGCCGTAGTCACCGGTGCCGCGCGCGGCATCGGCGCCGCGACCGCCGTACGACTGGCCGCCGAGGGCCGCGCCGTCGCGGTGATCGACCTCGACGAGGCCGCGTGCAAGGACACCGTGGAGAAGATCACCTCCGCCGGCGGCAAGGCCATCGCCGTCGGCTGCGACGTCTCCGACGAGGCCCAGGTCGAGGCCGCGTTCACGCGGATCGCCGAGGAGCTCGGTGCGCCGACGATCCTGGTGAACAACGCGGGCGTGCTCCGCGACAACCTGCTGTTCAAGATGGCCGCGTCCGACTGGGACACGGTCATGAACGTGCACCTGCGCGGTGCCTTCCTGATGGCGAAGGCCTGTCAGAAGTACATGGTGGAAGCGAAGTTCGGCCGGATCGTCAACCTGTCGTCCTCCTCCGCCCTCGGCAACCGCGGCCAGGCCAACTACTCCGCCGCCAAGGCCGGTCTCCAGGGTCTGACCAAGACGCTCGCCATCGAACTCGGCAAGTTCGGCGTCACCGCGAACGCCGTCGCGCCCGGCTTCATCGCCACCGACATGACCGCCGCCACCGCCGCCCGCGTCGGCATGGGCTTCGAGGACTTCCAGGCCGCCGCCGCCACCCAGATCCCCGTGCAGCGCGTCGGCAACCCCGACGACATCGCCAACGCCATCGCCTTCTTCACCGGCGAGGCCGCCGGATTCGTCTCCGGCCAGGTGCTGTACGTGGCCGGCGGACCCCTCAACTAGGGCCGGGGACACGGACATGACCGCACTTCCCGAACTCTCCGGCAAGGTCGCCCTCGTCACCGGCGCGAGCCGCGGCATCGGCTACGGCGTCGCGGAGGCACTCATCGCCCGCGGTGACCGCGTGTGCATCACCGGCCGCAACGAGGACGCTCTCAAGGAGGCCGTCGAGACACTCGGTGCCGACCGCGTCATCGGTGTCGCAGGCAAGGCGCACGACGAGGCCCACCAGGCCGTCGCCGTGGAGCGCACCATGGAGGCCTTCGGCCGCGTCGACTACCTGGTCAACAACGCGGGCACGAACCCGGTGTTCGGCCCCATGGCCAACCTGGACCTCAACGTGGCGCGCAAGGTCTTCGAGACCAACGTCGTCTCGGCGCTCGGCTTCGCCCAGCTGACCTGGAAGGCCTGGCAGAGCGAGAACGGCGGCGCGATCGTCAACATCGCGTCCGTCGCCGGTATCTCTCCCTCGCCGTTCATCGGCGCGTACGGCATGAGCAAGGCCGCCATGATCAACCTGACGGTGCAGCTGGCGCACGAGTTCGCGCCCAAGGTGCGGGTCAACGCGATCGCGCCCGCCGTCGTCAAGACGAAGTTCGCGCAGGCCCTGTACGAGGGCCGTGAGGCGGAGGCGGCCGCCTCCTACCCGCTCGGCCGGCTCGGCGTGCCCTCCGACATCGGAGGCGCCGCCGCGTTCCTCACCTCGGCACAGTCGGACTGGATCACCGGGCAGACGCTCGTGGTCGACGGCGGCATCTTCCTGAACGCCGGAGTCGGCTGACCGACGCCCGGACGGGGGCGCGGGCGGCTCCGGACGTCGTCCGCGTCGCGGCGTCACGGACACCCGCCGTCACGGATACCCGCCGTCATGCACACGCGCCGTCCCAGGCGCTGGTCAAGTGCCCCGCCGGGCCCATGGGTCGCCCGGCGGGGCACCGCCGTACGGTCGGCCGGTCCGCGGCGCGGTGCCCGGGCAGGGGGCCGCGGTCAGCGGCCTTCCCAGTGGGGTGAGCGCTTTTCGGCGAAGGCGTGGGCCCCCTCCTGCGCGTCGTGGGACGCGAGGACCGGTGCGACGAGCCGGTCCTGCTGGCGGAACGCGTCCTGGTCGCCGTACGCGGTCCGCTCGTTGACCGCGCGCTTGACGGCGGCGATGGACAGCGGCGCGTTGCGCGCGACGCGGTGAGCCACCTCGACGGCCTTGGCGAGCGCGCCGCCGGAGGGGGTGAGGTGGTTGACGAGGCCGAGCTGATGAGCCCGTTCGGCCGGCAGGGGATCGCCGGTGAGCAGGACCTCGACGGCGATGTTGCGGGGGATGCGTTCGGGCAGGCGCACGATGCCCCCTTCAGGGGGTACCAGGCCGACCGTCACCTCGGTGAGACCGAAGGTGGCGTCCCGGGCCGCCACTATCATGTCGCAGGCGAGGGCCATCTCGGTGCCGCCGCCCAGCGCCCAGCCCTCGACGGCCGCGACGAGGGGGGTGCGGAGCCGGATCCGGGTGAGTCCCGCGAAGCCCCGCCCGGGGATGATCGGGCTGTCCCCGGCCGCGTACGCCTTGAGGTCCATGCCCGCGCTGAAGGTGCCGCCGGCCCCGGTGAGCACACCGACCAGCAGGTCGTCGCGGGCGTCGAGCCGGTCGAATGCGTCGGCCAGGGCCCGCGCGGTGGCGCCGTCGACGGCGTTGCGTACCTTCGGCCGGTCCATCGTGATCACGAGGACGGCGTCGTGCTCCTCGGTGTGCACGGTGGGGGTGCCGGCCGGGGTGCCGGTGGTGGGTTCGGTGTTCATGTCGGACGTCCCTTGTCTCCCCGCCCGTGCCGGGCGGTCGACCGTTGACGGCCCGGGTGTTCGTGGCGAACCTCCCGGGACTGCGGTGGTGGCGCCGGCCGTCCACGGCCGGACGCGTCACCTACTGGGCCTCCTCGGTGGGAACCAGGGCATGGGCGATCCCGGTGAGGTTGCCCTGTGCGACGAGGATCTCCCGGCGGTTCGACCCGTCGAGATCGGCCGCGTAGACGGTGCCGGCCAGGTCGGTGACGAACATGCGGCCGTCGTCCGGATCGAGCGCGATGCCGATGCCTTCCATCAGGTGCGTCCACAGGATCTCTGGCTCCCGCCGCCCGCCCGGCGCGTCCACCGGGACGCGGTTCACCGAGTTGCCCCGCGGCGGATCCCCGCGGTCGGTCCAGTACAACGTGCGCTCCGCCAGGTCCAGTTGCAGGTCGATCGGCTCCGGCAGCCCTTCGAGCAGCACCTCGACGTCGCTCCGGTCGGCCGCTGACTCGCCGGCGGGCAGGTCGATCCCGGCGCGGAGGATCTTCCCCTGTCCCGCGTCGCTCGGTCCCTTCTGCGACCAGTACAGGTGCCCGCGGTCAGGATCGACGGCCACTCCGACGCACCATCTGGTCGGATCGCCGCGGTCGCCGTCCGTCAGCCCCGTCCGTACGAGGGTCTCGACGTCCGAGCCGTCGAGAGCGCAGCGCATGACGCGCATCCCTTCGCGATCACCCCAGTACAGCTTGCGGCCGACGGCTTCGAGATGCAGCTGCTTCGGCGTGTGCGTGCCGCCGTCGGGAACGATGGTCGTCCGGTTGCCCCCGTCCAGGTCGGCACGTTCGATCGAGCCGTCGTCGGAGGGCGGGAAACCCATGTTCGTCCAGTAGACGTGCCCCGCCTCGGCGTCGACGGCCACGCCGTCGGGGAACCGGCAGCCGGCGACGACGACCCGCTTGTCGGTGCCGTCGGGGTTCACCGAGAACACCCGGCCGCCACCGCTGAGTTCGAGCACGAACAGTCTCTGCCGCCGCTCTGTCACGGTCACTCCTCTCGGGCGCGGACCCGCCGCCGGGGGCGAGCGGGCGCCCCTCTCATGACGGCCGGCCGTCGTGGTCGCCGCCCGGGCCGGAGGTCCGCACTGCCAGCAGACTGAGCAGCATCGCGTCACGCCGGGCGGCCAGTTCGCCGACGGACCGGCCGTCGGCCTCGTCCAGGACCCCGCCGACGATCCTCTCCTTGAGCTCGGGGGTGAGCTCCGGGTCGCCCAGTTCCCGCCACGCCCCCGCCATCCGCGGCATGAGGGTCTCCATGAAGTGCTGGATGCCGCCCTCGCCGCCGCCGAGATGCCACAGCAGATTGGGGCCCATGACACCCCACCGGAGTCCTGGGCCCCAGGACACCGCGTCGTCGGAGTCCGCGACGTCCAGCACCCCCTGATCGATCAGATGGACGACCTCGCGGTACAACGCGGCCTGGAGCCGGTTGGCGACGTGCCCGGGCAGCTCCTTCTTGAGGTGGATCGGCTTCTTGCCGATCGCGGTGTAGAAGGACATGGCCTCCCGGACGGCCTCCGGGGCGGTCCTCGTGCCGCCGACGACCTCGACGAGGGGGATGATGTGCGGCGGGTTGAAGGGATGCCCGATGAGGGTGCGCTGCGGATTCCGGCACTCGGCCTGGATGACGCTCATCGTGATGCCCGACGAGCTCGACGCGATGATCGCTTCCGGCGGCGTCGCGTCGTCGATGTCCGCGAACAGCCTGACCTTCAGCTCCGGGCGCTCCGGCGCGTTCTCCTGGACGAAATCGGCGTCCGCGACGGCCTCGCGCATGTCGGCGGTGAATCCCAGACGGTCCGGTGAGGCGCCGGGCACGGCCCCGAGCGTGGCCGCCGCGTCCCATGCTCCGGCGACGTACGTCCTGAGCGCCTCCTCCGCGCCGGGGGCGGGGTCCGTGGCCGTGACGTCGAAGCCCCGGGCGAGATAGTGCGTCGCCCAGCTCGCGCCGATGGTGCCGGTGCCGACGATCGCTACGCGCTGGACGGGTCCGTGTGCGTTCATGGCTCGTCGTCGCTCCTGGGTGTCGGGCGGACCGTGGGCCGCGCGGGCGGCGGCGGTCCGCGGGTGGAACGGTTGTGCGGGGCCCCCCCCCGGGCGGCCCCCCCGGGCCCGCCCCGGGGGCCGGGGGGGGGGGGGG
>NZ_JBHWEL010000049.1:44237-51819 GCF_042734135.1 Streptomyces sp. NPDC059668
CACCCCCGTCCCCGCGGGGTCACGGGGGGGGTCCGCGCCCACGGCGGGGCCCCCCCCCCCCGGCGGTGGGGACCCGCCCCGCCACGTCGGGGGAGAAGCTCGGTGACGCCGTGAGGGCTCAGTTCCAGGGTGCGGCGCCCGCTCACCCGGGGCATCTCGGGGCCCCGCGGAGCCGTTCCGCCCGGCGGCCCCTCGTCGACGATCACGACGAGCGGGCGTCGCACCGCGGGACCGGCCGGTGGCGGGGTGTGAGCGCAGACGGCGGACCGAGGAGCCTTGTGCTGCCGGCCGCGAGGACGGGATCCGCCGGGTGACAGGGGGCATACGCGCTGGTGGCAAGGGGTGCGCGGACGCCTGTCAGTGGTCGCCTGTAGGTTCTGAGGCCTGGAAGTGACCGTACATCGGAGGAAGTTGACGTGACCGACACCGCCATGCTGCCCGAGTCCTGGCGCGGCGTCCTCGGCGAGGAACTGCAGCAGCCCTACTTCAAGGAACTCACCGAGTTCGTCGAGGAGGAGCGAGCCAAGGGTCCCGTCTACCCTCCGCGCGAGGAGGTCTTCGCCGCGCTGGACGCGACACCGTACGAGCGGGTGAAGGTGCTGGTCCTCGGCCAGGACCCGTACCACGGCGAGGGCCAGGGGCACGGCCTGTGCTTCTCGGTGCGCCCCGGAGTGCGGACCCCGCCCTCCCTGCGGAACATCTACAAGGAGATGAAGGAGGAGCTGGGTACGCCGATCCCGGACAACGGCTATCTGATGCCGTGGGCCGAGCAGGGCGTCCTGCTGCTCAACGCGGTGCTGACCGTGCGCTCCGGTGAGGCCAACTCCCACAAGGGCAAGGGCTGGGAGAGGTTCACGGACGCGGTGATCCGCTCCGTGGCCGACCGGCCCGATCCGGCGGTCTTCGTGCTGTGGGGGAACTACGCCCAGAAGAAGCTCCCGCTCATCGACGAGGACCGGCACATCGTGGTGAAGGGCGCGCACCCCTCGCCGCTCTCCGCCAAGAAGTTCTTCGGCTCCCGGCCGTTCACACAGATCGACGAGGCCGTGGCACGGCAGGGCCACGAGCCGATCGACTGGCGGATTCCGGACCTCGGCTGACCCGGGGAGCGGGACGGCTGGGCCGGGCGGGGGCCCGGCCAGGCCCTCCCCGGCCCGGTCCGGCGGCGTACGGGGGCGCCTGAGCCGGTTTGGCGGCGGCTGCGGTTAGCGTCGGCGGAGACAGTGACGAGCCTGGAGGACGCGGTGGCGGAGCAGCAGGAGCAGACGGCGCCGGACGCCATGATGACCCGGATCGGGCAGGCCGTCATGCTGCACCACGGAGGCGACCGCGAGGAGGCCCGGGGCCGTTTCCTGGACCTGTGGGCGGAGATCGGCGAGGACGGCGACCCGCTGCACCGCTGCACCCTGGCGCACTACATGGCGGACACCCAGGACGATCCCTCGGACGAGCTGGCGTGGGACCTGCGGGCACTGTCGGCCGCCGACGAACTCGGGGACGACCGGGTCGCCGAGCACCACCAGTCGCTCGCGGTACGGGCGTTCTACCCGTCGCTGCACCTGAACCTGGCGGCCGACTACGTGAAGCTCGGCCGCTCGGACGCCGCCCGCAGCCATCTGCGCCGGGCCCGCGGCGCGGTCGGCTTCCTCGGCGAGGACCGCTACGGCGACGGGGTACGCGCGGCGATCGGCCGGCTGGAGCTGAGGCTCGACGACGAGGGACCGTCGGAGGGGACACCGGGGGAGGGGCCCGGCCGGTTCGGCGGCCCGGGAGGAGAGACGCTGGGGCCGCCGCGACAGCGTCCCTGACGGCCGGTCCGTGATCGCCGGCGGGGTGCGCGGCGCGTCGGACGGACTGCCCGTAGGACGCCGCCGGGCCTGGGCGCGGCGCCCTGGGGCTCACGTAGGGGCGTCGGGCGGCTCAACGGCCGTACGTGCCCTTGCAGATGACCGCTTCGGGACTGCCCGGCCTCCAGCCGCCGTACTTCCTGCCGAGAGCGCACACGTCCTGGCCCTTCTGCGGATTCGTCGCCGGGGGCGGGACGGCGGCATGGTGGTGGGCCGGCCGGTGCGGTTTCGGCGCGGGGTGCGGCGCGACGGGGGCGTGGCGCGGGGCGGGCACCTGGGGTGCGGCCTGCGCGGGCGGGGCGGGCCGGTGTCGCGCCGCGGCACGGGCCGGTTCAGGTGAGGGGCTCCGCGACGGTCCGACGCGTTCCAGCGCCTCCCGCGCCGGAGGCTGCACGACCCGCTCCCCTGTGGTGCCGTCCGGACGCGGCGACGGTACGGAGGGAGCGGAGGGCGGGCCGGGAGCGGAGGGCCGCTGGACGGTCACACAGCCGGTGAGGGCGGTGACCGCCACGGTGACCAGGAGCGTCGCGGTCGTCGTCGTTCGATGCACGCGCGCAACTCTGCTGCGTCCGGGCCGCTTCGGGGAGCCGACCGGCGCAGGATGCCCCGCACGGGTGATCCTTCCGCTCCTCCGGCGGGTGCCGGCGGCCGCAGGGTGACCCGCGCCACCGGCTCGTACCTAAGGGCTGTCCCGTAATCCCCGGCGGGCGCACGACGACAGCTACGGCACCTCGCCGCGTTGTCGGATCGCCCGAATACACCCAGTATGAGGACGACCCTCCGCCTTGCGATGCACCGCATCTGACGCCGCGCGCTGATCCACCGAGGATTACGGGACAGCCCTTAGTCGCCGGTGGTCCCGTCGATCCGCTCACGGATCAGATCGGCGTGACCGTTGTGACGGGCGTACTCCTCGATCATGTGGGTGTAGATCCACCGCAGGTTGAGCGGGGCCTCGGTGAACCTGGTCCGGCCCTCGGTGGTGTCGTCCAGGGCGAAGCGGGCCGCGTTGGCCCGGGCGACCGCGATCTCGGCCTGCCAGGTGGCGTACGCCTCGTCCCAGGTGTCCGCCTCGGTCAGATGGAACTCCCCGTCCCGGTCCTCGTCGCTGTAGTAGATCGGCCCCGCGTCGTCGGCCGCCAGGACCCGGCGGAACCAGCTGCGCTCCACCTCCGCCATGTGCCGCACCAGACCGAGCAGGGACAGCTCGGACGGCTCGACCGAAGCGGTCCTGAGCTGTGCGTCGTCCAGACCCTCGCACTTCGTCTCGAGGGTCTGACGGTGGTAGTCGAGCCAGCCTTCCAGCTTGGCTCGTTCGCCGGCGTCGGTGGCGGGTTCGCTGCGCTGAATCGTCATGCCCGCATCCTCCCGGAGGAGGGCCGCCGGTCACCACGGGGTTTTCCTCCGGGGACCGGGGCCTCCGGGCGACCGGCCCGGCATCGCCGACCGGCGGCCGCCGTGACGCCCGTATGCTTCCGACCAGGTCAGCATCGGCGAACGAAGGAGACCTCGTGAAGGTCGGCTGCATCGGACTCGGTGACATCGCGCAGAAGGCGTACCTGCCGGTGCTCGGCGTCCAGCCGGGGGTCGAGCTGCATCTCCAGACACGGACGCCCGAGACGCTCGCCCGGGTCGCCGACGGCCTCCACCTTCCGCCGGAGCGGCGGCACACCGACCTCACGGAACTGCTGGCCCAGGATCTCGACGCGGCGTTCGTGCACGCGGCGACCGTGGCGCACCCCGAGATCGTCACGCGGCTCCTGGAGGCGGGCGTGCCGACGTTCGTCGACAAGCCGCTCGCCTACGAACTCGACGCGTCGGAAGAGCTGGTCCGGCTCGCGGAGGAACGCGACGTCAGCCTCGCCGTCGGCTTCAACCGGCGCCACGCACCCGGTTACGCGCAGTGCCTGGAGCATCCGCGGGAGCTGATCGTGATGCAGAAGAACCGGATAGGGCTGCCCGAGGTGCCGCGCACGATGATCCTCGACGACTTCATCCACGTCGTGGACACCCTGCGGTTCCTGGTGCCGGGGCCGGTCGACGATGTGACGGTACGGGCCCGGGTGGAGGACGGACTGCTCCACCACGTCGTGCTCCAGCTCGCGGGCGACGGCTTCACGGCGCTCGGTGTGATGAACCGGCTCAGCGGTTCGGCCGAGGAGATCCTCGAGGTCTCCGGCCAGGACACCAAGCGTCAGGTGCTCAACCTCGCCGAGGTGATCGACCACAAGGGCCAGCCCAGCGTGCGACGGCGCGGGGACTGGGTGCCGGTCGCGCGTCAGCGCGGCATCGAGCAGGGAGTGCTCCTCTTCCTGGACGCCGTCCGCGCGGGCAAGGTGCTCAGCGCCCGGGACGCACTGGCGACTCATGAACTGTGCGAGCGGGTGGTGCGAGCGGTCCAGGAGCGCTCCGCCGCAGCCTGAGCGCGCGGACCCCCTCGGTGGCGCACAGGGCCGCCAGGACCAGCAGCGCCCCGTGCACCGGCCAGTCGCCGAACCGGACGTACGGGGTGACCCCCCGCGCCAGCGGCACCTCGTACACCGCCGCCTCGCTCGCGTCCGTGCCGAGCCAGGAGCCGAGCCGCTCGCCGCTCGGCCCGTAGACGGCGGAGACGCCGGTCAGGGTCGCGTGCACCATGGGCCGGCCTGTCTCGGCGGCCCGCAGCGCGGCCAGCGAGGCATGCTGCCCGGGCGCCCAGCTGTCCTGGAACGACGAGGTCGACGACTGGGCGAGCAGCACTTCGGCGCCGTCCTGCGCGAGATGCCGGCTCATGTCCGGGAACGCCGTCTCGAAGCAGATCATCGGTCCGACCCGCAGCCCGTGACCGGCGTCCATGACCACCTGTTCGGTGCCGCGCCTGCGGTCCTCGCCGGCCGCCTTGCCGACCGAGGTCGCCCAGCCGAGGAGGGAACGCGCCGGTATGTACTCGCCGAAGGGGACGAGACGCATCTTGTCGTAGCGGGCGCCCGTCGGTCCCTGCGGTCCCACCAGCACCGAACTCTTGTATATGCCCGGCCGGTCGGAGCGGCGCGCGTCGACGTTCACGAGGATGTCGGCGCCGGTCTCGCGGGACAGCGCGGTGACGCGGTCCGCCAGGTCGGGGCGGCCGGCCAGGTCGACGCCGACGCTGCTCTCGCCCCAGACGACGAGGTCGACGTGGCGTCCGGCGAGCGCGCGGGTGAGCTCCTCCTCGCGTGCGAAGCGCTTCTCCGCACCGGCTCCGGCGCCACCGCCGATGACGCCGGGCTGTACGACGGCGACGCGCACGTGGCCGTAGGTGTCCGGGCGCGGGGACCACACCCAGGCCGCCGAGGTGGCGGCGGCGGTGGCGACCAGTCCGGTGACGGCGGTGGCGACGGCGGGCCTGCGCGACCGGCGCACGGCCGTCAGGACCGCGACCGCGACGTTGACGGCCACCACCAGGAAGCTCAGCAGCCACACCCCGCCGACCGAGGCGAGCCGCAGCGCGGGCGTCACCTGCCACTGGCTCGACCCGAGCAGCCCCCACGGTCCGCCCAATCCCTGCCAGGAGCGGACGAGTTCGACGCCCAGCCAGCCCGACGGCAGCACCACGAGCGCGGTCCCGACCTGCCCGGCCGAGGGCACACCGCCGAGGAACCGCCGTACGAGCCAGCCCCAGGGCGCCCACAGCGTCCCGAGCAGTGCCGCGATCACGACCGTGAAGACGTTGAGGCTCGGCAGCAGCCAGTGGTGCACGGCCAGCATGAATCCGAGGCCGCCGAACCAGCCGTCGTACGCGGCGCGTCGGCCGGTCGGGGCGGTGCGGGCCAGCAGGATCCAGGGCACGAGGGCGACGTACGCGAACCACCACCAGGACGGGGCGGGGAAGGCGAACACCGGCAGCGATCCCGCCAGCGCGGCGACGATCGCACGCCGCCAAGGAGAGGCGAGCCAACGCTCGGACTTCGTCATACGCGCCTCCCGCCCCGGTGGTCCTCCAGTGTGCGCCTCGAAGACGATCTCCGACAGGGTGCGTCCGGTCAGGTCGCCGCGGGTTCCTGGCGCGGCAGCGGCGTGCGGCGCCATTTCTCCTGGACGACCACCTCGCGCAGGCGCCAGCCGAGGTCGGTACGCACCAGTCCGAAGGCGTACCGGCCGCCGCACACGAAGTCCGGCGCGGTGGATCCGCCGTCCCGGCCCGCGAGGCGCATCGGATTGATGTAGTCGGCCTGGACCCGGGCCGTGTCGCCGCTGTCCTGGTCCAGTACGCCGAACCGCAGTCGCCGGTTGACGATCAGATGCTGGCGCATGGGGAACAGCTCCATGCTCCGCGCGAGCCACTCGGCGACCTGGTCGGCGTCCCCCTCGATACCGCCGGCGGAGCGGTAGTCCGCGCGGCCGTCCGGCGCGAACAGCCGCCGGTACGCCTCCCAGTCGCCGTCGTCGACGGCCACCGCGTACTCGGTGACGAGTCCGTCCACGGCGAACCGGTCCATCACGGTCGCGAGCTCCACACGCTGCGTCATCGGCTCAGTGTTGGCCACCGGGCCTGCGCAGCCAAGGGGCGTGCAGCGACATTCGCCGCCCGGACCGCGGGTGTCCGCGGCCGGCCCCGCGATCTACCCGGGGAGCTGCTCCGCCGGCGTCATGACGTGCTGTCGGACGAGTGCGTAGGACTTCAGACGGTCGGTCAGCGCGTAGACGGGTGTCACGAGCATGAGTTCGTCCGCGCCGGTCGCCTCGGCCAGGTCCGTCAGGTGTGCCGCGACGGTGTCGGGCGTGCCGTGGGCCTGGTGGGAGCGGAAGGCCGTCAGGGCCCGTGACTCCGGTGCGGTGAAGGAGTGGGAGGCCGCCTGCTCGGGTGTGGGGAAGGGGATGTCGCCCCGCCCCTTGAGCAGTCCGGCCTTGACGACGTCCATGGGGCCCGCGAGCCGGGCGGCCTCCTCCGGCGTCTCGGCGCACACCGTCTCCACGCAGACCAGCACGCGGGGGCGGTCGCACCAGCGGGAGGGGGAGAAGTGCTCCCGGTAGTGGCGGAGCGCGGCGAGGGTGTTGTCGGGGCGGATGTGGTGGGCGAAGGCGATCGGCAGCCCGAGTTCCGCGGCGAGCGTGGCACCGGCCGTGCTCGAGGACAGCAGCCACGGCTCCGGGAGCGGGTCGAGCGCGACCTCCTCCACCAGGAACCGCAGGATCTCCGACACGTCGTCGCGGTACTCGTCGTCCGTCGTCGGTCCGGCTCCGCGCCGCAGGGCGCGCGCCGTGGACTCGTCGAAGGTGCCCGGGCCGCGGCCGATGCCCAGGTCGATCCGGCCCGCGTGCAGCGCGGCGAGTGTGCCGAACTGTTCGGCGAGCATGAGCGGAGCGTGGTTCGGGGCGAGGACGCCGCCGGATCCGAGACGGACGGACGAGGTCGACGCGGCCGCGTGGGCGGTCAGGACGACGGGCGGGAACGCTCCGATGGCGGGGGAATGGTGGTGCTCGGCGTACCAGAGCCGCCGGTATCCGAGCTCGTCGAGCCGCCGGGCGAACTCGGTGGTGTCACGTAACGTGTCGGAGGCCCGGGCGCCCGCCTGGACCATGGCTACTTCCAGCGCGCTGAGCGGCACGGTGATCATCCGCCCAGTATAGAAAGCGGCCGTCGGCCACGTGCGGCTCCGGACCGCGCCCGTCCCCGGCCCGCGCCACCCCCCCCCCCCCCCCCCCCCCCCCACCCCCCCCCCCCCCCCCCCCCCCCCCCCCCCCCCCCCCCCCCCCCCCCCCCCCCCCCCCCCCCG
>NZ_JBHWEL010000049.1:51827-70797 GCF_042734135.1 Streptomyces sp. NPDC059668
CTCGCGGGCGGGGGGCCCCCCGCCGCGGGGGGGGGGCCGCCTCGGGGCCCGCCCCCCCCCCGGGCCGGGTGAGGAGCGGGACCGGCGAAGTCGGTCACGGCGACCGGTTCCGACGCCGGCCAGGCACGCCGTCCTGACGCCGGATCAGACGGCCGGTACCGGGTAGGTCGGGTACTCGACCCCGGAGACGTGCTGGACGACCCGGATGACCTGGCAGGAGTAGCCGAACTCGTTGTCGTACCAGAGGTAGAGGATCGCGTTGTCGCCGTCGACCTTGGTGGCGCCCGCGTCGACGATCGAGGCGTGGCGTGAGCCGATGAAGTCGCTCGACACCGCGTCGGGGGCGGTGGTGAAGTCGATCTGACGCTTGAGCGGCGAGGTCAGCGACACCTCGCGGAGGTGGTCGAGGACCTCCTCGCGGGTGGTCTCGCGCCCCAGCCGCAGGCTGAGGATGGCGATCGAGACGTCCGGCACCGGGACGCGGATCGAGCTGCCCGTGATGGGGGCCTTGAGGTCGGGCAGCGCCTTGGCGACGGCGGAGGCGGCCCCCGTCTCGGTGATGACCATGTTGAGCGGCGCGGAGCGGCCCCGGCGGTCGGAGCTGTGGTAATTGTCCAGCAGGTTCTGGTCGTTGGTGAACGAGTGGACGGTCTCCACATGACCGCGCAGGACGCCGTACTCGTCGGCCATCGCCTTCAGCGGCGGGACGATCGCGTTGGTGGTGCAGGAGGCGCAGGACAGGATCTGCTCGTCCGGCTTGATCGTGTCGTGGTTGACGCCGTGCACGATGTTGGGGACGTCGCCCTTGCCGGGCGCGGTGAGCACCACCTTGTCGATCCCGGGGCGCAGGTGCTTCGACAGGCCTTCGCGGTCACGCCACTTGCCGGTGTTGTCGATGAGGATGGCGTCCTTGATGCCGTACGCCGTGTAGTCGACCTCGCTCGGGTCGCCGGCGTAGATCACCTTGATCTCGTTGCCGTTGGCGATGATCGTGCTGTTCGCCTCGTCGACGGTGATCGTGCCCTGGAACTGGCCGTGGATGGAGTCGCGGCGCAGCAGCGAGGCGCGCTTGACGATGTCCTGGTCCCCGCCCTGGCGGACGACGACGGCGCGCAGCCGCAGGCCGTTGCCGGAGCCGGCCTTCTCGATCAGCAGGCGGGCGACGAGGCGGCCGATGCGGCCGAAGCCGTAGAGCACGACGTCACGGGGCTCGCGGCGCTCGATCT
This sequence comes from Streptomyces sp. NPDC059668, assembly GCF_042734135.1. Lineage (NCBI taxonomy): Bacteria > Bacillati > Actinomycetota > Actinomycetes > Kitasatosporales > Streptomycetaceae > Streptomyces > Streptomyces sp. NPDC059668. The sequence continues at coordinate 53,054 of NZ_JBHWEL010000049.1, forward strand.
TGCCGGCGCCCGTGGCACCGGCGACGGCCCTCGCGGTGAACTCCGGTACGGAGAGCCCGAGATCGTCGCTCCGGTACGTCGCGGCGAGCATGCCGAGGTCGATCTGGGAGGGTCCGAGATCCAGCGTGGTCAGCGCCTGGAGGAACGGCAGCGTCTCGGTGACGGAGAGCTCCGCGCCGGCGATCTGCCGGGCGAACCGGTGGGTCTTGAGAAGGCTGACCACCGACTTGTTCACCAAGGAGCGGCTGTGGAGGAGGACCGTGACGTCCCGCTCCCGGTGCAGCTTCCCGATGATCGGGATCATCGACTCCGCGATCTCCTCGCGGGTCTTCCAGTTGGTGAACGCGTCGTCATTGACAGTCACAGGTCTATCTTTCGAGCTAGGCGGTGCTCATATGGTAACCCGCGCGTTCTTTCGATCATCCGAGGGGTGTACGGCCGGGGTCGCGAAGGGATACGAAGACAGGAGTCATGATCGAGGGACAGCGCGGAGCGGGGCTCCGCCCGCCGGAAGGAGGCACGCATGACACGTCCGGTCACTGTGGTCACGGGTGGCAGCCGGGGGATCGGCGCCGCGATCTGTGCCCGCCTGGCGGCGGACGGGCACGACCTGGTGGTGGGTTACGTGCGGGACGGCGCGGCCGCGGAGTCGACCGCCACGGCCGTCCGCGCGGCGGGGTCGCGCTGTGTCACGGTACGGGTGGATACCTCCGACGCGGACGACGTGGAGCGGCTCTTCGACACGGCGGAGGACCGGCTCGGGCCCGTCGGCGGGCTGGTGAACAACGCGGGTGTGACCGGTCCGCTCGGGCGGCTCGCGGACACGGACCCCGCGGACCTGCGCCGCGTGGTCGACGTCAACCTGCTGGGCACGCTGCTGTGTTCGCGGCGGGCCGCCCGGTCCATGGCGGCCCGGGGGAGCGGCGTCATCGTGAACGTGTCCTCGGCGGCGGCGACTCTCGGCAGCCCCGGGGAGTTCGTCCACTACGCGGCGACGAAGGCCGCCGTCGACGCTCTGACCGTGGGTCTCGCCAAGGAGCTCGGCCCGGACGGCATCAGGGTCAACGCGGTCGCGCCCGGCATGATCGACACCGAGATGCACGCGGCCATGGGCGACCCGGGCCGCGCCGGGCGCGCCGCCTCCTCGATTCCCCTCCGCCGGGTCGGCCGGGCGGACGAAGTCGCCGCCGCCGTCTCCTGGTTGATGTCGCCCGACGCCTCGTACGCCACGGGGGCGGTGCTACGGGTGTCCGGCGGGCGGTGAGCCGCCGACGAACGCGGGGCGGCCCCTGCCCGACCCGTGTTCCGTCACGGGCGCGGGCGCCGGGCGGTGATCCCGTGCGATCGGCACAGTGGCCCCCTTCGCCGTCGGGATGCGACCGAAGACCGTACGGACGTGATGACGACAGCCCTTAGGGCCGCGACTCTGCCCCTGCGGCCCTGGGAACGTGGCCGTCCTCCGTGCGAACGTGGTGGGCTTGGTCGTCTTTGATGCCGGAGGAAGCCGTATGGGGCTGGCCCATGACGAGAACACCACGACGGGGAAGGGGCCGGCACCCCGGCGCCCGCGAGCGAGTCCCGTGTCCGCCGGAACGGCCGTGCAACGGATGCTCGAGCTGCAGAGCCGTAGCGGGAACACGGCCGTCGCCGAGATGCTGCGGCGGGCCGGGCACCCGGGAGCGCAGGACCAGCATCGGCACGGGCTCGGATGCGGGCATCAGGCGCAGGAATCTCCGGTGCAGCGTTCCTCGGACGGCGCCGGTGTCGCGCGCGCCGAGGAGGAGGACGGACACGTCCACGGCGGGGTGCGGGACACCGGTCCGGAGGGGCAGGGCGCCCTGCTGGCCGCCGCCATGAACTCGTCGAGCGAGTCGCTGCCTTCGTCGGTGGTGGCGAAGGCCGGGGCGTTCTATCAGAACGAGGCGCTCTCCTCCACCCGCGTCCACCGTGACGCGGTGGCCCAGCGTGCCACGGCGGCGCTGGGGGCCCAGGCCATGACCGTCGGCCACCACATCTTCCTCTCGGCCGGGGCCGCAGGCGACGAGAAGCTGATCGGCCACGAGCTGAGCCACGTCGACAAGAACCTCAGGGGCGTGCCCGAGACGGGCCACGGCAACGGCGCCGGAGTCACCGTCACCGACCCGAAGCAGGACTCCGAACGGGCAGCGGAGAGGGACGGCCACGCCTACGCCGCGGGTGAGACGACCGCCCCTTCCGTCACCGCCCCGCGCCCAGCGGCGAGCGGCTCGCGCGAACCCGTCCAGCGGACGCACGAACCGGTCCAGCGGATGATGGAAACGGGGGAGCAGTCGGAGGGGTCCCAGGACGGGAGGCGGATCGCTCTGCAGGATCAGCCACTGGCACTGAGCGCCGAAGACCATATCGCAGCGCTGCCCGAAGACAGTGAACAGGAAGTTTATCTGAAGCGCGGTGTGACGCCCACGCAGCGGAAACATCTCCAGAAGGAGGTGATTCGCGGCTCTTTCGTCAGCCTCCCGAAGATGGTCCGGAAACCTGACGAGCACGCCACAAAGCCCGAGCGTGAGCATGTCGAGGGATACGTGAGCCAGCACCGGAACGAGGAGACCGCGAGCCTGATCGAATTCTCCACGGATGCTGAGATAGCAAGCAAATTCGCGTCGGAGGCCCGGTTCGGGTACGTGCTGACCATCCGGATCCAGAGAAAGTATCTCGCGAAGGGCGCCACCGGCTCCGAGCACGGCTGGATCGCGAAGCAGGGCGCTCCCTACGACATCGTCGGGATCGAGCGGAAGGACTCGCTCGAGGAAGGCGTGGCCCCGCTGACCGAGAGCGAGTTCCGCGAAGCGGTCAAGAAAGAGGAAATGGCCGAGTACCTGCTCAAGGTTCAGGACCCGGCAGCGTTGGCGGCCCATATGAGTCAGTTCGAGGCGGGAAAGAAGAAGGAGGAGGCCATGAAGATTCTCGGCTACAAGAAGTCGGTGTTCCAGGACTGACAATCCGGCCGTGGAGCGTGGGACCCGTCCCCGAACGGCGGCAGCGGGAACCGCCCGGAGCGAAGCGACGCGTCGTGCGAGGCCGGACCCTGACGCGCGCCGTCGCCGGCCCCGGAGGGCGATCCCGGTTCTCGTGCCGCTCGGGTTGTTCCCGCGGACCGTGCGCGGTGTTCGCGCGGACAGTGCGCGGTGCTCCCGCGGACCGTGCGCGCCGCCCGGCACGACATCCTGCGGAGCGGCGGGGCTCAGGCCGCCTCGATGACCTCTCCGCGGATCGCCTCGGCCCATTTCACGACCAACAGCTCGTACTCCGCGCGCTCCTGGGCGGACAGGGAGCCGCCCGAGCGCATCCACAGGGCGCGGATCTGCTCGTTCAACGCGGCAGCGGACCGCACGGAACCAGAGAACGTGAAGTCGGGGGACATGCGCACCAGCCTAGGGGTACGGGCTGACACTCCGCTACCGGTCGGCTACGCGCGCCGTATGTGGTTCGTCACGGCCTGCGTGCCCCGCCCCGGGGAGCCGGGCCCGAACCGGGCCGACCCCGCTCCCGGGGGACCCCGGCGGGCCCGCTCGGCCGGCGGACGCCGACCGTGGTGAGCCCGGGGCGTTCGCCGGCCGAGAGCGTGTCCGTGTCCGGCCGGCCGTCCGGAGATCCGAGGCCCGCCCCGCACCGGGGCGGGCGCTCGCGCGTCCGGCCGCGCGCTCCTGACGCATGCCCGTGCGAGCGACCTGGGCTACTTGTAGAAGACGGCCACGCCTCCATGGTGCGAGCAGGCGCCCTGATGGTGCGCGGCGTAGGAATAAGTGCCGTCGTTGCAGCGGGCCGTGGCGCCGTTTCCGGCAACGCTGGAGCCGCCCGAGGAACTTGAGCCGCCGCTCCCGGACGACCCGCCGGACGAGCCGCTCCCGGACGAGCCGCCGGACGACCCGCTGCCGGAGGCGGCCTTCGCGGTGACGGTCACCTTCACCTTGACCGTCTTCGTGGCGGTCACCGTGGGCGCGGGCTTCGGTGTCGCGGTCTCCGTCGCCGTGGCTGTCGCGGTGACGGTGGCGGCGGGCCGCACCTTGTCGGCAGCGGCCTTCGTGGTGGTGCCGTCCTGACCGCCTCCGCCGGCGGCGCTGCCGAGGGCGAAGGCGAGGCCGATGGCGGGCAGCACGTACCGCTTCCGGGCCCACCTCGGTCTTTCCGGCCGCGGGGCGGGCGTGTTCGGTGCGGGCGGCCCGAATCCGGGCGGCCCGTATCCGGGCGGCGGCGGAGGCTGGTTGTACGACATGGTCCCCCCAAGGACGTTTCGTGGTGGGGAGACCGTAACGGGAGGTGTGAAGGAAGTGTGAGCGTCGTGCGGGGGCGGTGACACAGTTGTGACCGTTCACGGCCGGGCCGGCGGGGCCGTCCGGGCCGGTCACCGCGGGTGCGGGAGCTCCCCGGGTTCGACCGGCACGACCTTCACATCCGTGCGTCCGTCACCCCGGAAAGCGCTGACGGAACGACCGTGAACGACCGCCTCAGCCCGCGGACTCCGCCGCGTGAGGGCTCAGGACATCCGCGCCGACGAGGGCGATGATGACGATGCCCAGCGCGATCCGGTACCAGACGAACGGCATGAAGCTCTTGTGGGAGATGAACTTCATGAACCACGCGATCACGGCGTACCCGACCACGAAGGCGATGACCGTCGCGAAGATGGTCGGTCCCCAGGAGACATGGCCGCTCTCGGTGGCGTCCTTCACCTCGAAGGTTCCCGAGGCGAGCACGGCCGGCATGGCCAGGAGGAAGGAGTAACGCGCCGCCGCCTCGCGGGTGTAGCCCATGAACAGGCCGCCGCTGATGGTCGCGCCGGACCGGGAGACGCCGGGGACCAGGGCCATCGCCTGGCAGAGGCCGTAGAGCAGGCCGTCCTTGGTGTTCAGGTCCTCGATGGTCTTGCGCTGCTTGGGGGCCCGGTGCTTGCCGCCGGACTCGTCACGTGCCGCGAGCCGGTCCGCCACGCCGATGACCACGCCCATCACGATCAGCATGGTCGCGGTGACCCGCAGATCGCGGAACGGACCCTCGATCTGGTCCTTGAGCGTCACCCCGAGCACGCCGATCGGTATGGACCCGACGATGACGAGCCAGCCCATCTGGGCGTCGTGGTCCCGCCGCATCGCCTTGCTCGTGAGCGAGCGGAACCACGCCACGAGGATCCGGCCCACGTCCTTGCGGAAGTAGATCAGCACCGCGGCCTCCGTGCCGAGCTGCGTGATCGCGGTGAAGGCCGCTCCGGGGTCGTGCCAGCCGGAGAACGCCGCGGTCAGGCGCAGATGCGCGCTGGAGGAGACGGGGAGGAATTCGGTCAGCCCCTGGACGAGTCCGAGGATGAGGGATTCAAACCAAGACATGAAGTGAGGTGGTCCAAGCGCTGATCGAGGACGGCCGAGGGACACGCCGTGTCGCGGTTCGCGGTGCGCGCTGATCACGGGTGTTGCAGGCAGCGTAGCGCCCCGCACGGGCCGTACTGCCACGGGGGTTTGCCTTTACTAGAGGAACTGTTCGATTGGTCGTACGAACGTGGGAGCCTCCGTGGCGCGGGACGGCCCGCCCGGTCCCGGTGGCCGGGGTGTTGACCCGCTGCCGCGTCGCCGCATACGTTCCCTCGAAGGGGAAAGCGCTTGCTGTCGCCGGTTCCGCCCCCAGGGGACACCACGCGCTGGCCATCGTCCGACGTCACGTCCGGCGTCACGTCCGATGGAGCGCTGATCAGGTACATGAGCACATCCCGCCGAGCGACCGCCGGCCCCGAGCCCTCCTCGAACGGGCTCCGGACCCCGCCGAACCGCCCCGCGACCCCGTTCGACGGCCGCCCCCTCAGGGTCGCCGTCATCGGCACGGGCTCCATCGCGCGCGGAAGTCATGTCCCCGCGTTCGCCCGGCTCGCCGAGGAGGGCGAGACGGAACTCGTGGCCGCCGCCGACACCGCCGAGGACGCCGTCCGGGAGTTCTGCGCCGCGGCCGGCATCCCGCACGCGTACACCGATCCAGACCGGATGCTCGCCGAGCGGCGGCCCGACCTGGTCGCCGTCTGCACCCCGCCGGCCCTGCACCGCGATCAGACCGTCGCCGCGCTGCGCGCCGGGGCCTGGGTCTGGTGCGAGAAGCCGCCGGTGCTCACCCTGGCCGACTTCGACGCCGTCCGGGCTGCGGAGGGTGAGGGCGAAGGCCCCTACGCCGCCGTCGCCCTCCAGCACCGGTCCGGCTCCGGCGCCCGGCACGTGAAGCGGCTGCTCGCCGAGCGGGCCATGGGCCGCCCGCTCGTCGCGCACTGTCAGACCACCTGGTACCGGGACGCCGACTACTACGCAGTGTCCTGGCGCGGCCGCTGGGAGACGGAGGGCGGCGGCCCCGCGATGGGGCACGGGATCCACCAGATGGACCTGCTGCTCGATCTCATGGGGCCGTGGAGCGAGGTGCGGGCGATGGCCGCCCGCCTGGTGCACGACGTGGAGACCGAGGACGTCTCGACCGCCCTCGTCCGATTCGAGAACGGCGCGCTGGCCACCGTCGTCAACAGCGTCCTGAGCCCGGACGAGGTGAGCCGCATCCGCGTCGACTGCGAGCGCGCCACCGTCGAACTCACCCATCTGTACGGGTATGCCAACGCCGACTGGCGCATCACCCCGGCACCGGACGTGCCGCGGGAGGACGTGGCGGTCTGGCGGGACTTCGGGGCGGACGTGCCGAGTTCGCATCTCGCCCAGCTGCGGGAGCTGGTCGCGAGCATGCGCGCGGCCGAGCGGCCGCGCAGCAGCGGCGCCGAAGCGCGCGCCGGCCTGGAACTGATCACCGCGCTCTACAAGTCGGCGTTCACGGGCACGACCGTCCGCGCGGGCGAGGTCGGGCCCGGCGATCCGTTCTACACGGCGCTGCACGGCGGCGTCCCCGGCTGGGCGCCGCCCGCCCCGGCGGCGTCCCCGCCGTCCACCGGGCGGTCCGCGCCCACCGCGACCCGGGAGGTGACGGCATGAGCGCGTCCGCCGGGGAGGGCCTGCGGATCGTCCACGCGCACGGCGACCGCGTCACGGTCGCCGACGCCGCCACCGGAGTCGAGCTGCTGAGCTACGTCTACCGTGCCGAGGCGGCGTGGGAGGCCCCGAAGCCGTATCTGCACCCGCTCAGGACGCCGGCGGGCGCCGTCGTCACTGACTACCGGCCCCACGACCACCGCTGGCACAAGGGCCTGCAGATGACGGCCTCGCACCTCTCCGGCCAGAACCTGTGGGGCGGCAACACCTACGTCCACGGGCGGGGATACCTCGAACTCCCGGAACGGGTCGGTTCGATGGCGCACGCCGGCTTCGACGAGGTCGGGTCGGACGGCGGCCGCGCGGTCATCGCGGAGCGCCTCACCTGGCATCCGCACGACGGTGAACTCTGGGCCGAGGAGGAACGCCGGGTCGAGGCGCACGACCTCGACCACGCGTCCGGTTCCTGGGCGCTCACCTGGACCACGGCGGTCACCAACCGGCGGACGGAACCGCTGCGCTTCGGCAGTCCGACCACGGCGGGGCGGGAGATGGCCGGTTACACGGGCCTGTTCTGGCGCGGGCCGCGCGCCTTCCGCGGCGGACGGATCCTCGGCCCCGACTCCGAAGGGCCCGGCCTGATGGGACGGCAGGCGCCCTGGCTCGCGTATTCGGGCGAGCACGACGGGACCGACGGCCACGCGACGCTCGTCTTCGCGCACGCCCCCGGGAACGACCATGCCGGGGAGTGCGGCGGGCACCCGGCGCACTGGTTCGTACGCGACGAACCGTTCGCCGCCGTCGCCCCGTCGTTCGCCTTCTACGACGAACTGGAACTCGCCCCGGGGGACACCCTCACCCGGCGCTACCGGGTGGTCGTGGCCGACGGGGCCTGGGAACGCGAGGAGATCGCCGAGTACCTGGAGGAGCACCCGTGGTGAACGGCTTCGAGGAGCTGCCGGGCTCCACCGGCCTGCCCGGTGCGGTCGCGGTCTCGCACCTCCGCGTCTACGACTGGCCCGCGGCCGACGGCGTGTCCGGCGGAACCCCGCACGTCCACCTCACCTGCTCGGAGGCGTACGTCGTCACCGGCGGCCGGGGCGCGGTCCAGACGCTGACGGCGTCCGGGTACGAGGTCACGCCGCTCACGCCGGGCACGGTCGCCTGGTTCACGCCCGGCACCGTCCACCGGCTCGTCGACGAGGACGGTCTGCGCATCACCGTCCTGATGCAGAACGGCGGGCTTCCGGAGGCGGGCGACGCCGTGCTCACACTGCCCCCGGAGTATCTGACCGACCCCGGGACGTACGCCGCCGCGACGGCCGTCCCGGGCGACGCGCCCGAGGAGGAGCGGGAACGGATCGTCCGGGCCCGGCGCGACCTGGCCGTCGAGGGCTACCGCGCGCTGCGCGCCGCGGACGGTCCCGAGCGGCTCGCCGCGTTCCACCGGGCCGCCGCCGCGCTGGTGCGGCCCCGGCTCGCCGAGTGGCGCGAGCGGTGGCGGCGCGGTGCCGAGGCCGCCGCCGCGGTCACGGGTGAGCAGCTCGCCCGGCTGGAACGCGGCGACGTCTCCCACCTCGGCGAGGCCCTCGTACGGTCCGAACAGCCCGCCGCGTACGGCCGCTTCGGGATGTGCGGCCGGCTGGACGTCTACGAGGGGACCGGCTAAGGGCTGTCCCGTAATCCCCGGTGGATCAGCGCGCGGCGTCAGATGCGGTGCATCGCAAGGCGGAGGGTCGTCCTCATACTGGGTGTATTCGGGCGATCCGACAACGCGGCGAGGTGCCGTAGCTATCGTCGTGCGCCCGCCGGGGATTACGGGACAGCCCTTAGGCGGACCGGGCGGGGCCGGACGGGAGCGGCCGGGGCGAGGGGTCACCGGCGGCGGCGCCGGGAAACCTGTGCGCGGCCCGCCGCGGGTCACGTGATCGCGCCACCGCGGGTCCCGTGCCGGGGCTCCGGGTCCCGTGACTACGTCCCCGAGGGTCCCGTCACCGTCCAGCCCGGGTACTGCGGGTGGGCCGTGAGATCACCCTGCCCGATCTCCTGGCCGCACTCCCCGCAGACCACTTGCGGGACCAGCTCGTGGCCGCAGGTGTGCTCCATCACCATCGGGCGGAAACCGTCCTCCTGGAGATGACGGTCGCCCCACGCCATCAGCGTCAGCAGCACCGGTTGCAGCTCCCGCCCGGCCCGCGTGGCCCGGTACTCGTAGCGCTTCGGGCGGTCGCTGTACTCGGCCTTCTCCAGCACGCCGATGTCGACGAGTCGCTTCAGGCGGGCGGTGAGCACGTCGCGCGGGGCGCCGATGTTGCGGGCGAGCTGGTCGAAGCGGGTGACGCCGAGGGAGACCTCCCGCATCACCAGCAGGGAGTACTTCTCGCCGACGAGGGCCAGGGTCTCGGCGATCGAGCAGGGGCGGGGGTCCTTCATGCCCTCAGTCTAAAGGGTGGGTTGGAATGTCCAACTCGCTGGGTTACTCTGGAGTCACTTAGCAAGTTTGGAATGCAAACTCGATGAGTTCGGAGAGCAGTCATGCGTGATGCCGTCATCGTGGAAGCCGTCCGCACGCCCGTCGGCAAGGGCAAGCCGAACGGTTCTCTCGCCCATGTCCACCCCGTGGAGCTCCTCGCCCACACGCTGCGCACCCTCGTCGAGCGCTCCGGGATCGACCCGGCGCTGATCGACGACGTCATCGGCGGCACCGTCACCCAGGTCGGGGAGCAGGCCGCGAACCTCACCCGGTACGCGGTGCTCTCGGCCGGATTCCCCGAGACGGTGCCCGCGACCACCGTGGACCGGCAGTGCGGGTCCTCCCAGCAGGCCGTGCACTTCGCGGCGCAGGGCGTCCTGTCGGGGGCGTACGACATCGCGGTGGCCTGCGGGGTCGAATCCATGAGCCGTGTGCCGATGGGGTCGAACATCCTCGGTACCGAGGGCCCCTTCGGCCCCGGGATCGCCGAGCGCTACCCCGAGGGCCTGGTGCCGCAGGGCATCAGTGCCGAGCTGATCAACGCGAAGTGGGGCCTGTCGCGTGAGCAGCTGGACACGTACGCGGTGGGTTCGCACCAGAAGGCGGCCGCGGCCTGGGACGCCGGTCTCTTCGACGCCGAGGTCGCTCCCCTTCAGGGCGTGACCCGTGACGAGAGCATCCGGCCCGCCAGCACCACGGAGACACTCGCCGGGCTCAAGCCCGCCTACTACCACCCGGCCGTCGCCGAGCGCTTCCCGCAGATCGACTGGTCCGTCACGGCGGGCAACGCGAGCCCCATCAACGACGGCGCGTCGGCCGTGCTCATCATGTCGGGCGAGACCGCGGCCCGCCTCGGCCTGCGCCCGCTGGCGCGCCTGCACAGCTTCGCCGTCACCGGATCCGACCCGCTGCTGATGCTCACGGGCGTCATCCCGGCCACCGAGAAGGTGCTCCGCAGGGCCGGGCTCTCGCTCGGTGACATCGACCTCTTCGAGGTGAACGAGGCCTTCGCGAGCGTCGTCCTGGCCTGGCAGCAGGAGACCGGCGCGGACCTCTCCCGGGTCAACGTGCACGGCGGGGCGATCGCGCTCGGCCACCCGCTCGGCGCGAGCGGCACGCGGCTCACGACCACCCTCGTGCACGCCCTGCGCGCCCGCGGCGCCCGCTACGGACTCCAGACGATGTGCGAGGCGGGCGGGCTCGCCAACGCGATGGTGCTGGAGGCGGTCTAGCGCGGACGGGCCGGCTCGTACCGGCCCCGGGTTCCCGGGCGTTCGGCGCGGCCGTCGAGGTCCCGGGTTCCGGGGCGTCCCCGCGCGCCCCGGAACCCGTGGTGTCAGTGTCCGCGCAGGTGGTGGCGCTTGCGCCAGGCCACGACGGCGCCGGCCAGCGCGGGCAGCGCGATGAAGCCCATCGCGATCAGGAAGGCGGGCGAGGTGGGCGCCGAGGCCCGGGCGCCGGCGACGGCGTACGCGGCGGTGTTCGGGACCGACCCCAGGGCAGTGGCCAGGAGGAACGGCAGCCAGCCCATCCGGGAGACGGCGGCGCAGTAGTTCGCCGCCCAGAAGGGCACTCCGGGGAACAGACGGGCCATCATCATCGTGCGGAAGCCGTGCCGGCTGAGCTGCCCGTCGGCCGCCTTCAGCCAGCGCGCGCGCAGCAGCGGACGCAGCGCGTCCTGCCCGAGGATCCGGCCGAGCCCGAAGGCGATCCCGGCGCCGAGCACCGTACCCGCGAGCGCCGTGGCGAGGCCGAGCTGGGAGCCGAACAGCGCGCCGGCGGCGAGGTTGAGCAGCGGCCGGGGCACGAACGCCACCGTGCACAGCCCGTACGCGACCCCGAAGACCAGGGCGGCCGCCGCACCGCTGAGCTGCGGTGGCCAGCCGTCGGAGAGCAGTCGCTGGGGTTCGAAGAGCAGCACGCTCGCCGCGGACGCGGCGAGTAGCGCCAGCAGCAGGGAGAGCCGGGACCAGGGCGAGAGCAGGACTCTCGTGCACCGTGCGGCGAGGCCCGTGGGAGTGGAGACGGCGAGCTCCGCGGCGAGCGAGAGCTCCGTGGCGGGGGCCGCGGGGACGGCCGTGGCGGTGCCCCCAGAGCGGGTGGTGGCATCGAGCATTCGGCGACAGTAACCGACCCGTGTGTGTGATCGCCGTATGGTCCGTCTCATGGGGGTCACAGCTTCCGGAACGTCCGGTGCCCGGTTCGAGCTGTCGGACGGCGGCCCTCCGGGCAACGGTGCCGGTGCGGCGCACCGGCACCGGCGTCGTGGCGGTTGATCCGCAACGCCCCGCGGCCGCACGGGCGTACAGGAACGACGACGCCCCCTCCGGGGTCTGACCACGCCCGTTCGCGGCGGCCCCTCCCACACGGCTCCTCCCGTCACCGCGGCCCCCGCGGACACGTACCGCACCGTCGTGGCGGTAGGCCGCCGGCCGCGTAGGGAGCGCCGGTTCCGCCGCTCCACCTTCCATCCGGTCGTGCGACCGTGTGAGCCAACTCTCCTCCGGATGCCCGCCGGTGGCCCGTCGTCAGCGCACCGGCCGCCGGACCGCGCGTCCCTGACGAGCCGCCAGCACCACACGCCGTCGCCGGAACCGAGCGCCGGAACCGGCCGCGAGAACCGGCCGCGGGAAAAACCGTTCGACGTGGCCGGACATGTCGGCGATGATCGCCTCATGTTCCGGTACGCCTTCCTCCTCGCAGCGTCCGCAGTCGCGGACGCGCCGAAGGCTGCCGTCCCGATCATCGCGGCAGCCGTCGACGGCGCCCGAAGCTGACCCTTCCCGGATTGTCCGGCGGACCCCGCAGGGGGAGGGTCGGCAGGTCCTCGGGGTCCCCGTCCCGGCCATGAGCGCCGGGACCCTCCCTCAGCTCCGCTGACACCGAAGAGGCTTCGAGGTACACCCATGCCCAAGACGGCTTACGTGCGGACCAAGCCGCACCTGAACATCGGCACCATGGGTCATGTCGACCACGGCAAGACCACCCTGACCGCCGCCATCACCAAGGTGCTCGCCGAGCGCGGTTCCGGCACGTTCGTGCCCTTCGACCGCATCGACCGCGCCCCGGAGGAGGCCGCGCGCGGCATCACCATCAACATCGCGCACGTCGAGTACGAGACCGACACCCGGCACTACGCGCATGTCGACATGCCGGGCCACGCCGACTACGTCAAGAACATGGTCACCGGCGCGGCGCAGCTCGACGGGGCGATCCTCGTCGTCTCCGCGCTCGACGGGATCATGCCGCAGACCGCCGAGCACGTGCTGCTCGCCCGGCAGGTGGGCGTCGACCACATCGTCGTCGCCCTGAACAAGGCCGACGCGGGGGACGAGGAGCTCACCGACCTCGTGGAGCTGGAGGTCCGCGACCTGCTCTCCGCGCACGGCTACGGAGGCGAGTCCGTCCCCGTCGTCCGGGTGTCCGGTCTCAGGGCGCTGGAGGGGGACCCCCGCTGGACCGGGGCGATCGACGCGCTGCTCGACGCGGTGGACACGTACGTGCCCATGCCCGAGCGGTACGTCGACGCGCCGTTCCTGCTCCCGGTCGAGAACGTGCTCACCATCACCGGGCGCGGGACCGTGGTCACGGGCGCCGTCGAGCGCGGCACGATCCGGGTCGGCGACCGTGTCGAGGTGCTCGGCGCCGCCGTCGACACGGTGGTCACGGGTCTGGAGACCTTCGGCAAGCCCATGGCGGAGGCGCAGGCCGGGGACAACGTGGCGTTGCTGCTGCGCGGGGTGCCCCGGGACGCCGTACGGCGCGGGCACATCGTCGCCGCGCCCGGCAGCGTCGTGCCCAGCCGCCGCTTCTCGGCGCGGGTGTACGTCCTGTCGTCGGGCGAGGGCGGACGGACGACGCCGGTCGCCACCGGGTACCGGCCGCAGTTCTACATCCGTACCGCGGACGTGGTCGGCGACGTCGACCTCGGCGAGCGGGCGGTCGCCCGGCCCGGCGACACCGTCACGATGACGGTCGAGCTGGGGCGCGAGGTGCCGCTGGAGCCCGGCCTGGGTTTCGCGATCCGTGAGGGCGGCCGGACGGTCGGCGCGGGCACGGTGACGTCGGTCGGCTGACGGCCGGGGGAGAGGTGCGGGGGACACGGGTGCCCGTCGCGAAGGCGGCGGGCACCCGTTCGTCCGGCACCCCGTGCGGGACCGGGGCGGCACAATGGACGCGTGGACGAGCCGATACCCGTGATGCGGGCCGTGGATCACGGGACCGCCAAGCTGATGCCGGACGTCGACCGGAAACGGGCCTGGCTGTTGACGGTCGACGGGGCACCGCAGTCGTACGTGGACCTGGACGAGCCCACGCATCTGGAGTTCGAGTACGCGCGGCGGCTCGGGCACGTGCTGGACACGGTCGTCGCGCCGGGGCAAGAACCGGACGTGCTGCACCTCGGCGGGGGCGCGCTGACACTGCCCCGCTACGTGGCCGCGACCCGGCCGGGCGCACGTCAGGACGTGGTCGAGGCCGACCGGGGTCTGCTGTCCCTGATCGGCGAGCACCTGCCCGTGGCCGACGACGCCGGTATCACCGTGCACGGCGCGGACGCCCGGGAGTGGCTCGAATCAGCCGCGCCCGCCTCCGTCGACATCGTGATCGCGGACGTCTTCGGCGGCTCGCGCGTCCCCGCGCACCTGACGTCCACGGCGTACGCGCACGCCGCCGGGCGCGTCCTGCGCGACGACGGTGTCTACCTGGCCAACCTCGCCGACTCCGCCCCCTTCGCCTTCCTGCGCTCCCAACTCGCCACGTTCTCCACGGTGTTCGAGGAACTGGCGGTGATCGCCGAACCGGGCGTGCTGCGCGGACGGCGGTTCGGCAACGCGGTGCTGGTGGCCTCCCACCACCCGCTCGACACGGCCGCCCTGGCCCGCCGAACGGCCTCCGACGCGTTCCCGGCGCGGGTGGAACACGGCTCCGCGCTTCGCAGATTCATCGGCGGTGCCGCACCCGTCCGCGACGAGGACGCGGTCCCCTCACCCGAGCCGCCCGGCGGCGTCTTCGGCATCGGCTGACGCGCGTACGTCCGCCAGGGGCGATGACGCACGCCGTGCGTCCGCCGACGGCGATCCCTGTGCCACGGGCTTGGTCCGCCGGGTCAGATTCCGTACGTCCGGTACGAACAGCACCGCCGCCGTGACCACGACGACCAGCGCCGAACAGCTCCACAGGGCTGCGGTCCGGCCGAACGCCTGCTCAGCCGGGCCCGCCAGGGCCGTGGCCAGCGGCACCATCGCGATCGAGCCGAACCAGTCGTACGCCGAGACGCGCGAGAGCTTGTCCTCGGGGATCTCCTGGTGCAGCGCGGTCATCCACGAGACGCCGAACACCTCTATCGCCGCCCCGCTGACGAACATCACGGCGCACAGCGGCACCACCGGCACCGGCACCGCGAGCGCGGCGGCGGGCGCGGCGAGCGGGAAGACGCAGAGGGTGCCCGCGAGCAGCAGCCGGCGTGGCTTCCAGCGGGTCATCAGCAGCGCGCCGCCGACCGTGCCCGCGCCGAACGCGCCGAGGGCCAGACCCCAGGGCCCGGGCCCGCCGAGGCTGTCCCGGGCGACCAGTGGACCGTAGACCGCGTCGGCGGCGCCCACGACCGCGACGACCACGGAGAACTGGGCGACGACCGTCCACAGCCAGGGCCGTCCGGCGAACTCCTGCCAGCCCTCGCGGAGGTCGGAGAGCAGTCCGCCGCCGGGCCGGCGCGGCGGTATGTGGCTCACGTCGAGGAACGAGCGCAGCGCCCCGGCGAGGGCGAACGCCACCGCGTCCACCGCGAGCACCCAGCCGGGCCCGATCACCGCCACCAGGGCCCCGCCGAGCGCGGCCCCGCCGAGCCCCGCGCCCTGCATCGCCATCCGGAACATGGCGAACGCGCGGCTCGCCTGCTCTCCGTCGACCGACGACATCAGCATGCCCTCGGCGGCCGGACCGAAGAACGCCTGCCCGGTGCCGCCGAGCGCGGACAGCAGCAGCATCTGCCACAGCCGCGGTTCGCCGGACAGCACGAGAAGCGCGAACGCGGCCTGCGAGACGCAGTTGAGGGCGTTGGCCGCGACCATCACCCGATGGCGCGGCAGCCGGTCCGCCACCGCGCCGCCGATCAGCAGGAAGAGGACCAGCGGCAGTGTCCGCGCCGCCGCCACCAGGCCGACGTCACCGCCGTCGCCGCCCGTTTCGAGCACCGCGAACGCCGAGGCGATCAGCGCGCCCTGGCTGCCCAGGTTGGTGATGACCGCGGCGGCGGTCAGCAGGGAGTAGTTCCGGCCCGCCCAGGAGGGACGGCGAGGGTGTCGACGGAGGTCGGGGGCAGAGGTCACCGGGTCACTTTCGCCGCCCGGTGCCCGACTTGCCAAACCCGGGGCGGGCCGTCCGGAGACCGCTCAGGCCTCCGGACGGCGGCTCAGCGCTTCCCGGCGTCGCCCACGCCCCGCCGGCTCACCGTCCGACGCCCGTGAACCCGCCCGTTCGGCGTGCGACGCCCGTGAACCCGCCGGTTCGGCGTGCGTCCGTCAGGACCCGGTCGGCTCGCCGTGCAGCCGGACCGTGCTCAATATCTTCCGGACGGTGGCGTCGGGGACCTCCTCGCCGACGCCCTTCGCGCCGTAGAGCGTCCAGGACACGAAGTCGCCCGCCGAGTTCTTGAAGGCGAACGTGGTGGCCTTGCCGTCCGAGTCGCACTTGCCCTTCTTCGGCACGCCGGTCGAATAGGTCGTCGCGACGCTGCCCGTGATGCCGGAAGCCGTCGTGTACGCCGTGGGCTTGCCGATCCTGAGCAGTTTATTCGAGGTTTCCTTCTGGTCGGTGTAGCCGCCGAACACCCACCAGGCGGAGTCGTTGCGCGCGACGTCGTCGGTGTTCTTGGCGCCGCTCTGTCCCTTGGTGCCCGCGCCGGCCAGCGCCGTGTCGTCCGTCCGACCGTCCTTGTCGTCGTCGGACGTGCACCACTTCTCCTTGAGGAAGGCGGGCGCGGACATGCCGATGACGGCGGAACCGTCGCCCTTCTTCTTGTCCTCGAAGCCGATGAAGGTACCGGGCGTGAGGACGTTCCAGTCGGCCGGCACGTCGAACGCGGTGCCCCACTTGGGGTTGACGACGACCTTCCAGCCAGCGACGGTCGGCTTCTCGTCGTCGGTGCCGCGCGGGTTGTCGTCGCTCCCGCTCGCGCTCGGCGACGTCGAGGCGGACGTCTTCGGGGACGTGGAGGTGGACGGACCGCCGCCCGCGTCGTCGTCCTTGCCCTTGCCGCCCAGGACGAGGAAGCCGGTGACGCCCGCCGCGATCACGACGGCCGAGGCCGCGACGATGGCGGTGACCTTCGTCCTGTTGCCGCCGCCCCCGTTCCCGCCCCCCGGGCCGCCGGGCGCCCCGGGCGGCTCCGGGACGGTCCCCCACTGCGGCTGCCCGTACGGATTGGGCTGCTGGTATCCGGGCTGCTGATACGGATTCGGCTGCTGGTACCCCGGCTGCTGGTAGGGGTTGGGCTGCTGCGGATTCTGGTTCTGCGGGTTCTGCTCGCCCCCGGGCGGCTGCTGTCCTGGCCACATGGGCAGTAACCCTAGTAGCGGCTGTGACACGTTTCGGTCACTGCTCTTCTTCAGGCATGTACCGGTCAGGGATCGAGGGCGGATCTTTTCGTTTTCTTCACATGGCCGGGTGCTGGTCAAGATTTTCTACTCATGGGTAACATTCGGGCATGAGCGCAGACCAGATGACGATCGGCGAGATGCTCGCCGCCACGGTTCCGATGGCCCGGACCCTCAACCTCGAGTTCGTGGAGACCACGCCGGAGAAGGCCGTGGTGAGCCTCCCGGACCAGAGCGAGTACCACAACCACGTCGGCGGGCCGCACGCCGGAGCGATGTTCACCCTGGGCGAGTCGGCGAGCGGGGCGATCGTCCTCGCCGCCTTCGGGGAGCAGCTCTCGCGTGCCGTGCCGCTCGCGGTGAGCGCCGAGATCGCCTACAGGAAGCTGGCGATGGGGCCGGTCACCGCCACCGCGACCCTCGGCCGTCCGGCCGCCGACGTCGTCGCCGAGCTCGACGCGGGGCAGCGCCCCGAGTTCCCCGTCGCCGTCGCCATCCAGCGCGCGGACGGCGCCGTCACCGGCGAGATGACCGTCGTGTGGACCCTGCGACCCAACGGCTGAGCGGACCACCCGCGACGGGGGGGGGGGGGGCCCCCCCCCCCGGCCCCGCGGGGGGGGGGGGCCCGCGGGGGCGCCCCGGGTGTGCAAGGGCTCGGGGGAGACCGAGCGCGGGCGGGGGGGGACTCAGTTGTGT
>NZ_JBHWEL010000050.1:0-44757 GCF_042734135.1 Streptomyces sp. NPDC059668
GCCCGGGGCGGCGGGCCGGCTGGTCGGACCGGCCCGTCGGGGTGAAACATGAGCAAAGCCCGCTTTGCGGACATGCCGACGGGCGGCCCGGGAAGCACCGGCCCGCCCGCGTCACAGCTGATTCATCAGCCCCACTGGTCGTCCCCGAGCGGCGCCGCGTGCACGGAATGCGCCGGGAAGGGCGACGACACGGCCACCTGGCCGTGCGCAATGGCGGGAACCGTAATGTGGGCCCCGAGTGTGCCGATGAATCCGGCGGTGACGAGAAGTCCGGCGGTCGTGATTCGCAGTACAAGCTTGCTCATAGCTACCCCCACGTTCGACAGTTGGCCTTGCAGCAGCAAGACTCGCCGACCGGGGTTCTCCGCCCAACCCATTCCTGGTGTCGTAAAGTTGCCTGACAAGAAGTTCCGTCGCGCGGGAATGCGAGCCTCCAGTGCCTGAAAGCTCTCTCCCGGCAGGCGCTTTCGCCATGCTGGATGACGCAGAAGCGAAGGCGTACCGCAATGCAGTCCTGCTGGGCCGCTTTGTCCGTGAGGAGATGGCGACCGCCCTGGGCGTCTCCCTGGAAAAGGTGGCACAAGTCGAGGAGCGTCTGACGGCGCTCAGCCTGCTGCGTCCCCTGCCCGGCGAGCCGGAGCTGCTGGTGCCGGTGAGCCCCGACACGGCGGTGGCCGACCTCGTGGGGCCGGCCGAGGGCCGCATACGGGACCTGCAGCGGGAGGTCACCGAGATCCGTGACCAGATGGGCGCGCTGCGCGCGACCTACTTCGAGAGCCGCCAGCAGCGCAACCAGGCCGAGGCCTTCGACGTGATCAGTGACATCAACGCGCTGCAGGCCGTACTGGACGAGCAGGGCGAGCGCTGCCGCACCGAGATGCTCAGCGCCCAGCCCGGCGGTGCCCGTCCCTCCAGTCTCCTGGCCAACGCCCGGCCCAGAACCCTGGAGCGGCTCAGACGCGGGGTGCAGATACGTCACCTCTACCAGCACACCGCGCGCAGCGACCTCGCCACCGCCTCCTACGTGCGGGCGATCACCGAGCACGGGGCCGAGGTGCGCACCACCGACGAGCTGATCGACCGGATCGTCATCTACGACCGGGAGGTGGCCTTCCTGCCCGAGCAGCACGTGGGCGGCCGGGCCCCCGGGGCGGTGGTGGTGCGCGAGCCGACCCTGGTGGCCTTCATCTGCCGGGTCTACGAGCATCTGTGGTCCGGGGCCACCCAGTTCGTCCCCGGGGCCGAGGACAGCAGCGAGATCACCGACGATCTGAAGCGGTCGATCATCCGGCTCATGGCGCAGGGCTACAAGGACGAGCTCGTGGCCCGCAGGCTGGGCATGTCGGTGCGCACCTGCCGCCGCTACATCTCCCAGATCATGCTGAGTGTCGACGCCAACAGCCGTTTCCAGGCGGGGGTGCACATCGCGCTGACGGGGCTGCCGGACCTCCAGTAGACCGGTCCGGCAGTGCATGCCAGGCCACAACCTGTCACCGGACGCAAGTGGCCTTGCCGCCCTGCTGCCCGGCAGGCTGGTACGACCAGTCACATCGAGCCAGGACACCGCCGAGGAGTGTGAGGCGTTGGAGACTTCCCGGCCCGCGCCGCCAGGGTACGGACACGGCAGCCGCCATCTGGTGCACCGGCCGCAGTGCTTCGGCCCCCAGACGCCCGACAGCCCCGACGACCGGTCGCAGGAATTCGTCCTGACCGGTGAACTTCCCACCTCTCACCCGCTGTTCAACGACGGGCACGACCGCTTCCACGACCTGCAGGCGGCCATGGCGATGGTCCGCCAGGTCAGCGGGGGTATCGGTCAGGCCCACTTCGGGGTCGCCGCCGACCGGGTGGCGATCTTCTACCGGTTCGGCCTGGAGATGGACGAGGTCAGCGCGTGGCGCCGGCATTCCGGCCCCGGCACGCTGACGACGACCATGCGGGTGCGGCCGGACAAGGTGATCTCCGGAGTCCCCCGGGCCCTGGAGTTCGACGCGCGCCTGGAGATCGACGGGGTCGCGGCCGGCACCGGTTCGGCCAATCTGCTCTTCCTCGCCCCGATGGCGCACCGCAGCCACCGTGAGCACTCCCGTCACACCGTCCTCGCCACGGCCGGGCAGCAGCATCCCGGTCACGAGGACCCCATCGACAGGTCGCCGGGCCCCGCTCCCGCGGACGTGGGGCGCGCCAGCGCCGCCAACGTCCTGCTGCGGTCCCCGGTGACCGTCAACGGACAGCGGCTGTCCGCGCAGGTGCTCGCGCCCGACGCGTGGCGGGCCGGCGCGGCCCGGCCCGACCGGGTGCCCTCGTCCGCGCTGCTGCTCGAAGTGCTGCGGCAGACGGCGCTGTTGACCGCCCACCGGCTCCACGGCCTGGACCCGCGGCACTGTGCGCCGGTGGCCATGCACACGCATTTCCGGGGCCACGCGGAGCCCGATCTGCCGCTGCGGTGCGTGGCGGTGGCGCAGTCGGCCGGACAGGACGCGCTGGGGCGGCCGCTGGTCTCGATGACGCTCGCCCTGACCCAGGCGGGGAGGGCGGTGACGGAGGCGGCGGTGTCAGTCGTCGAGGATCTGTGACCACTCCTCCTGTTCGGCGTCCAGCGCCTCCTGGATGGCCGCGACGGCCTCCGCGTCGAGCATCGTGGTGATCTCCGTGTCCAGGGTGCGGCCCATGCCGGCGTCGTAGACCGCGATGCTCACGACGAACTCGGTGCCGCCGCTGTTGAGGACCAGGGTCCGCAGCGTCCACTCGTCGCCCGCTCCCGCCGTGCCGTCGGGCCGGTTGAGCTGGACGGGCCGGCTCTCCGGTCCGAAGCCGAACTCGTTGAAGCGGAACTGCATGCCCTGGCCGATCGCCTTGCTGTAGGCCTCCTTGAGCGTCCACAGCCGCACCAGGCTCGGATTGCGTTCCGGCTCGGGCAGTCGCGACAGCATCCGCTGCTCGTCGGGGGTGCAGATGAGCCGGGCCAGGCCCCGGGCGTAGATGCTGCGGTCGGCGCGTTCCGCGTCCACCCCGATCAGACCGCTGCTGGTCAGGCCGACCAGCAGAAGGTCGTCGGTGTGGCTGAGGCTGATGTCGATCTGGTCGCAGCCGCGCAGATACGGCCTTCCGGTCGGCCCGTAGGCCAGTTCCAGGTCGATCGCCTCGGCCCGCAGGGCGGCCGCGGCCGCGTGTTTGAGCAGCCGCCGCGACGCCGCGTACCGGCTCTGGATGTCCGGGTGTCCGATGTCGCGGTAGCGCGACCAGTCCCGGCCCAGCACGGCGCGCAGCGCGGGACCGTCCGGCGCTCGCGGGCGCCAGTCGGCGAGCCGGCCGTGGACCACCGCCGTGCCGTAGCGCCGCAGGTCCTCGCGGACCGCCGCCCAGTCGCTGTCCTCCGCTGTCACACCGATCAGGCCCCCGCCGACGGCGTTCATCGGGTGTCCCTCCCCTCGGTGGTGACCAGTGAATGGATCTCGCGCATGCTGCGGGCCTTGAGCAGGCGGCTGACGGGGACGCTGCGGCCCGTCTCGCGTTCCAGGAGCATCAGCAGGCGCAGCAGGTGCACCGAGTCCCAGTCGGGCAGCAGGTCGAAGTCCTCGGCGGCCTGTTCCTCGGTCAGGTCCAGGCCCAGACCGTCGCGCACCGCTTCGAGGAAGCCGGCGAGGTCGGCCGTGCTGTCACGACTCATCGGCGTCTCCTTCGAAGTCGGCCTCCACGGTCAGGTGACCGGGCGGGGCGGGCAGGTCTTTCAGATCGTGCCGGAAGAGTGTCTCCGGGCCGTCGCCCGGGGTGTCCGGCACGAAGCCGAGTGAGGGGTAGAAGCCGCTCGCCCGTCCGTTGCCGCGGGTGGCGCGGTAGCGGGCGCGGACCGCGGGCAGGCCGAGGTCGTGGGCGTGCGCGAGGACCGCGGCCAGGCAGCCGTCCTCGATGCCCCGGGCCAGGACCCGGCAGCTGAGCAGCATGTTGTCGATCGTCAGGCCGTCGGCGGCCCGGCGGGTGAAGATCACGCCGACCAGGCCGCTGTCGCCGTACCGGTCGCTCACGCGCACCGTCAGCGGGCGGCGGCCTTCGGCGAGGACGCTCTCCGGCGGGACGCGTTCGCCGGTGAGGTTGAACTGGTTGGTGCGCAGGGAGAGTTGCGAGACCCGGAGCAGTTCGTGGGGGCGGGGCGGTGAGATGCGGACGACGATGCCGAGTTCGCGCAGGTACTCCTCGTGCGAGCCGGTCGTGCCGCGCATCCGGGCGCGGGCGGCGGCGCCCCGGTACTGCGCGGTGCGGTCGCGGTCCTCGTCGGTCACGTGGGGGGTGTCGAACCAGCCGTCGGCCAGCAGCCGGGTGATGTGCCAGGCCGGTTCGGTGCCCAGCGGGACGACGGGGGTGTCCGGCAGGCGGTGGCGGATCAGGGCGCGTTCGGCGGGGCTGTCGTCGGCGAACACCAGGGCGTCGGTCGCGATGCCCAGCTGGCCGGCGATGGTGCGCAGGGCGGTGTCCTTGGGGTCCCAGCCGGCCTGCACGCTGACGAAGTCCTCCGCGCGCAGGGTCATCTCGGGGTGGTGGGCGAGGACGTCCTGGACCGGGCCGGGGTCGTTCTTGCTGCTGACGGCGAGCAGTACGCCCTGGGCGGCGAGTTGTCTGACGACTCTTTGGAACGCGGCGTAGGGCTCGCCCTGCGGGGTGGGCCCGCAGGTGATGCCGTCCGGTCCGTCCTCCCCCAGCACTCCGTCCCACAGGGTGTGGTCGAGGTCGAGCACCAGACACTTCTTCGTCATGCCGCGCCGGGCGCGCAGCACGTGCACGGCCTCGCGGGCCAGTGCGGCGAAGACGGCGGCGCTGAAGGCGCTGCGGGTGTAGAGGGCCAGCCGGGCGTCGGTGGCCGGTCCGGTGGCGGCGACGAGCGGGTCGAGGTCGACGACGGCCAGGGCGGGGTGTTCGCCGGCCAGCCGCAGCAGGCGGGCGTTGAACTCCCGCCACACCGCGCCGAGCAGGGCGCGCTGTCGCTGGTCGATGATCTGGTGGGTGGCGCCGCGGGGCAGCGGGAGGGTGTTGAGGACCAGTGCTCCGGTGCCGTGTGCGGTGTGCGCGTCCGCGACGGCGCGCAGCTGGTGAAGGAGCCGGGCGCAGGCCTGTTCGGCGTCGTCGACGCTCCACGGCGGCCGGAGTTGCTCCAGGACGGCGTCGGCGCCGAGCACACACACCGTCAGTTCGGGTCGGTGGCGGCGCAGTTCGCTGTGTTCGTCGGTGAGGTCGCGCAGGTAGGCCCCGTGGTCCCCGGTGACGAGGCGGCCCAGCAGGCCGTGCCGGGCGAGTTCGGCCGTCAGCGGGTCGGTGAGCTGGGCGGTGGCGGAGTGGCCGGTGACGGCCACGGTGGGCACGGGGGTGTGCGGGTGGTGGGCGAGGACGTCCTCGAGGTCCAGCCGGGCCAGCAGGCTTCCGCAGCGGGTCAGTTCGTCGGCGGTCTGTTCCTCGGAGCGGTCGGCCGCGTCGGTGACCCCGGTCAGCAGCGGGGCCACGTCGGGGTAGGCCGCGGCCAGCCGGCCGGTGCGGTGCAGGGTGCGCAGTTCGTCCAGGGCGGTGGTCATCGGGTGTGCCCTTCTTCCCCGGGATCGGCGGGCCGTTCCAGCGCCAGCCCCGCCTTGATCCATTTGCTGGACTCGACGACCACGGACAGGGCGCGCTCCCCCGGGGCGAGCCGGTCCATGAGCCGGTCGAGCTGGAGCAGGGGCAGGGCGTTGCCGGTGTTCCCGGTGTCGCGTACGCAGGAGACCTCGCGGCAGCCGGCCGGCAGGCCGAGGCCGGCGACGATCCGGTCGGTCATGTGTCCCGACAGCTGGGGCGGCAGGACGGCGTCGATCTGCTGTGGGGTCCAGCCCGCCGTGCTGAGCAGTTCCCACACGATCTCGCCGGCGAGGGCGGGTACCTCCTCCTCGATGGTCTTGTAGTCCTCGAAGAGCATCTGGCGGTCCGGGTCGGGTTCGGTGATGCCGTGCCAGCCCACGATCTGTCCCGGCGCACGTCCCCGTCCCGCGAAGCGGTGCAGCAGGCCGTGCACGGCGAGGGCGTCGCCGTGCGGGTGCGCGGTGACCACCGCGGCGGCGGCTCCGTCGCCGAACAGGACGTAGTTGACGAGTTCCTGGCTGGCGAGGGTGGAGGCGTCCCGGCCGGCTTCGAGGAAGCGGGCGGTGACGTCGCCGGAGACGACGAGGCCGGTGCGGTGGCCGCCGGCCAGCAGGGCGCGGGCCACGTCGAGGGCCTGGACGGCGCCCGAGCAGCCGGCCTGGAGCTGGTAGGTGGGCAGGTGGTTGAGGCCCAGCCGGTCCGCGGTCTCGTTGGCGGTGGTGGGCAGCAGGGTGTCGGGGGTGGCGGTGGACAGCACCAGGAAGTCCAGGTCCGCGGCGGCCAGTCCGGCGGCGGCCAGTGCCCGGGCGGCGGATTCCGCGCACAGGTCGCCGAGGGTGTGGGTGACCTTTCCGGTCGCCAGGTCCCAGCCGAAGTGGCGGGTGCCGGTGCCCACGAAGAGGTCGATCCAGTCCTCGCTGATCCCGAAGGCGTGGCTGAGTGCCGCGTTGTCGACGGGTTCGGCGGGCAGCGCGCTGCCCGTGCCGGCGATGTGCATGAGTGCGGTGCGTGCTGTCATACCGTGGCCCCCGTACTGGTCAGCTCGCGTACGAAGGCGGCGAGGGTGCCCACGGACTTCAGCGCGGGCAGCAGTTGCGGCACGGTGATGTCCGCGCCCTGCGGGAGTTGCTGTTCGATCCGGTTCTTCAACTGCATGATCATCACCGAGTCGAAGCCGAGGTCCTCGTAGAGGCGGGCCTCGGCGTTGACCTGTTCGCGTGCGTAGGCGCCGACCTCGACGACGGCTTCGATGACCGCGCTCAGCGCGGGGTCGGGCCGGTCCGCCGGGGTGCCGGGGCCGCCGGAGGGCGGCGGGTGGGCCGGGCCGGGGCTCTCCTGGCGCGGGATGGTGTCCGGTGCGGCGGGCTGGGCGGCGGGCTGGGCCGCGGCGGTCTGTCCGAAGCGGTGCGCTCCGGAGAAGACGTAGGGGGCGAGGCGTTCGGTGCGGCGGTGGGCCGGCTCGTACAGGGCGTCCCAGCACGGTTCGACGCCGCTGAGGTACAGGCCGCCCACGGTCTCGGCCAGGTCGGTGAAGGTGGCGGCGCGGCCGGGGGCGGGGTGCAGCAGCCGGATGCCCGTGGGCAGGTCGCCTTGCCGGGCCAGGCTCAACAGGTGTGCGGCCGGGCCGAGTTCGACGAGGCAGGTGGGGGCGGCTTCGGTCATCAGGGCGGTCAGTGCGTCGGCGAACCGGACCGGTCGCACGGCGAGGTCGGCCCAGTACGCGGTGTCCGGGATCTCGTCGCGCAGCATCCGGCCGTGGCGGGCCGAGGCCAGGGCGATGCGGGCCGGGTTGGCCGTGACCGGGCCGGCCAGGTCGGCGATCCGGGCGTGGAGGGCGGTGTCCGCCGAGCCCTGGGCGGCGTGCGGGACCGGGAGGCGGCGGGTGTTCAGCCCGCGTGCGGCCAGGTCCGCGGCGGCCTGTCGCAGGACGTCGGCGGTGCCCGACAGGACGGTGTCGTGCGGGCCGTCCACGGCGGCCAGGAACAGGCCGGGGTGGGCGGGGAGGAGGTCGGCGATCTCGTCCGGGGTGGCGCGCACGCTGAGCATGCCGCCGTCGGGCAGGTCGTGGGCCGCGGTGGCGTGGGCGGCGACCAGGCGTGCGGCGTCCGGCAGGGTGAGCATCCCCGCGGCCACGGCGGCGGCGAGTTCGCCGGTGCCGTGGCCGAGGACGGCGTCGGGCACCACGCCCAGCTCGGCCAGGGTCCTGGTGAGGGCGTGGGCGACCGCGAACAGGGCGGGCTGGGCCCATCGGGCGTGGTGGATCGCGGGGTCGTCGGCGAGGATCAGGTCCCGTACGGAGTCACCGGTGTGGGGGCGCAGCGCGTCGTCGGCGTCGTCCAGGTGGCGCCGGTAGAGGACGGATTCGCGGTAGAGGGCGGCCGTCATGCCGGGCTCCTGGCTGCCCTGTCCGGGGTAGAGGAAGGCGACGGCGGGCGGGCGCAGGGCGCGGTCGGTGACGCGGGCCAGGGTGTGTTCGTCGGTGGCGGCCGTGCGCAGGGCGTCGGCGAGTTCGGCCGTGTCGCGTGCGGTGAACACGGCCCGGTAGGGCAGGCCGGTCTTGACCTGGTTGCTGGTCCAGCACACCGAGGCGGCGTCGCCGCGCGGGCGGCGGGCCAGTGCTTCGGCCTGGGCGGTGAGGTTGCGGCGCAGTGCCTCGGGGGTGTCGGCGGAGAGTGTGAACGCCCCGGCGGTGGCCGGTCCGCGTACGGCGGTGACCGGCGTCCGGGGTGCGGAGGCCAGGACGGCGTGTGCGTTGGTGCCGCCCATGCCGAAGCTGCTGACTCCGGCGACGACCTCCTCGGCCGGCAGCCGCAGGGGGGCTTTGAGCAGGCTCAGTCCCCGCTCGGCGAGCCGCAGTTGGGGGTTCTCGCGGGTGGCGAAGCGGCTGGCGGGCACGATGCGGTGGTGCAGGGCGAGGGCGGTCTTGATCAGGCCGGCGATGCCGGCCGCTCCTTCGGTGTGCCCGATGTTGCCCTTGACCGAGCCGATCGCGCACGGTTCGTCGCGGGGCACCGCGTGGACCTCGCCGAGGGCCGCGCACTCGATGATGTCGCCGAGTGCGGTGCCGGTGCCGTGTGCCTCGACGAAGCGGACCTGGCCGGCGTCGACGCCGGCCCTGCGGTAGGCCGCGGCCACCACGGCCTGCTGGGACCAGCGGCTGGGCGCGCTGACGCCGTTGCTGCGGCCGTCCTGGTTGACGGCGGTGCCGCGGATGACGGCGTAGACGCGCTGGTGGTCGTCGAGCGCGTCCTGGAGCCGGCGCAGTACCACCACGCCGACGCCGTCGCTGCGGCCGATGCCGTCGGAGTCCATGCTGAACGGCTTGCAGCGTCCGTCCGGCGCCTTCAGTCCCATCTGCTGGTAGACCATGCCGAGCGCGGGGGTGAGCACGATGTTGACGCCCGCGGCCAGCGCGGTGGAACACTCCCCGGACAGCAGGGAGTTGGCGGCGAGGTGCACGGCGACCAGGGACGAGGAGCAGGCGGTGTCCACCGCGAGGCTGGGGCCCTTGAGGTCGAGGTGGTAGGAGATCCGGTTGGCCGTCATGCCCGCGCTGCTGCCGGCGCCCAGTTGCGGGGTGACCCGCGCGTAGTCGCCCATGTGCAGTTGGGCCCACTCGCTGCCCATCACGCCGACGAAGACACCGGCGTCGCTGCCGGCCAGCGCGGACGGGGCGCGGCCCGAGTCCTCCAGGGCGCGCCAGGCGCACTGCAGCAGGAGCCGCTGCTGCGGGTCCATGGCGGCCGCCTCGCGGGGCGCGATGGTGAAGAAGTCGTTGTCGAAGGTGGTGACGGTGTCGACGAAGCCGCCCTGGACGGTGTCGTCGAAGCCGGGGCCGCGGCGGTCCTCGGGCAGCGGGCCGATCGCGTCGCCGCCGCGCATCAGCAGGTCCCAGTAGGCCTCGACGCCGTGGGCCGCGGGGAAGACGCAGTCCAGACCGACCACGGCGACGGCGTTCACCGTACCCACCGGTCGGGGTCCGCGCCGCGTGCCGTCAGATGGGCCGTCAGGTGGGCCACCGTCGGATGGTCCCAGACGAGCGAGGGTTCGACGACGATGCCGAACTCGTCCTCGATGTCGCCGCACAGGCTGAGCGCGCACACCGAGTCCATGCCGTACTCGGCCAGGGGCACCGTGGCCTCGATGTTCTCGGGCAGCCGGTCCAGGTAGACCGCCAGGTGCGTGATCAGCCACTGGTGGAGCGGGGCCTCGGTGTGCCACGGCGGGGAGGGAGTCATCCCTGAAGGCTCCTTGTCCTGATACGGGCCCGTGCTCAGCCCGGAATCGGTGTGTTGTGCAGGTCGAAGCTGCGCCGGTCGCCGTAGCGGGCCAGGACCTCCCGGTGGACCCGGGCGGTGCACTCGGCGGGCAGGTCGGCGGCGGGGATGCCCAGTCGCCGGGCGATGCGGTGCAGGGCGGCGGCGGCCCACGCCGGGTCGGCCAGGAAGGGGTCGGGGCCGCCCCGGTTGTGGTGCCACACGCCCAGGACACAGGCGGCGGCGAGCACCAGCACGTAGCGGTCGGTCAGGGCGAACCAGGCGGGTCCCACCGGATGGGCCGCGTCGGGGGGCGGCAGCGCCAGTACCCGGCTGCGCAGTTCGTGCAGTTCGGCGCTCATCTGGCCGGCCAGGTTGCGCAACGTGCGCTCGACGGCGGTGGAGCCGGGCACGGACGCGGCGGTGGCCAGCAGGGAGGCGCTGACACTGTCCCGGCCGCAGGCCAGCGACAGTTGGCCGTAGTCGAAGGGGGGCAGCGGAGCGCCGGGGTGGAACAGGGTGGCGGGTGCCTCGACGCTGGTGAACCAGGACTTCTCGGCGAGGGAGCGCAGTTGCGGGATGATCGTCGCCTGGCAGGCGGCCGTGCCGGCGTGGCCGAGGCTGACCACCGGCACGTCGCGGATGTGTTTCTGGAAGATGCCGACGGTGCCCTCGCGGGTGTAGATCTGCGAGCCGAGCACCGTCGCCAGGTCGTACATGGTGTCGCTGAGGACCTGGGGCAGCAGCAGTTTGACGGCCGCGGAGTAGATGCTGGTCTCGGCGGGCAGCAGGTGCAGCGCCCGGGTGGCCACCACGGCCATGCAGTCGTAGAGCAGCAGGTTGACGAAGGCCCCGGCGAGGGTGCCCGCCGTGTGCTGCGGGTCGGTGGGGTCCAGGCCGGTGCGGCCGGGGCGTTGGCTGCGGTCCACCAGGACGGCGGTGCGCAGGCCGGTGTCCACCGCCGCGGACACCATGGAGGCCATGAGGGTGCGGCTGACCTGGAAGGAGCGCAGGGCGGTCACCACTCCCCCGCCCAGGGGCCCCAGCAGGCTGTCGCGGGGGACGACACAGGCGTCGAGTTCCACTCCGGCGAAGAAGCAGCCGCGCAGGCCGAGGGTGGCGGGACGGCGGGTGACCCGGTAGCGGTCGGCGGGCAGGGTGTGCGGATCGAGCAGGAGCACCGAGTGGGCGCCCGTGGTGCCCGGCTGCGGTTCGGTGCGGCAGAACAGCACCAGGGCGTCGGCGCGGTGCAGGTTGTTGATGACCGGTTTGACGCCGGTGACCGACAGGCCCTCGGGGTGCACCTCGGCGCGCACGCCGCTGCGGACGAAGTCGTTGGTGTGGGCGGTCTCGTGCTGGGCGATGGCCGCCTTGGAGCCCGACAGCAGCAGGCCCGCCAGCCAGGTCCGCTGGTCGGCGCTGCCCTGCATCCACACGTCGGACGCGGCCATGAAGGTGGTCATGCCGTAGCCGGCGCCGAGGGCGACGTCGCGGCGGAAGACCGCGCGCATCACCCGCAGCAGGGTCTCGGCGGAGTCGAACCGGCCGCCCAGTTCCGTCGGCACGAACTCGCGGCTCATCCCGAAGTCGTCGAGCAGCCCCTCGGCGTCGGCGGACAGCGCGGCCCGCCGGTCGGCGTGCAGCAGCGCCCGGTAGCCGACCGGGTTGGCCGGGTCGGCGGGGTCGCCCAGCAGGGCCTCCAGCCGGGCGACCCGGGCCGGGGCCTCGCCGGCGGGCGGGCCGCCGTGCAGCGGCGGCTGGGTCAGCAGCGCGGAGGTCACCACTAGCTGCTCCGGACCATGGTGGGGGCGTTCTCGCCGCTGGGCACCGCGGACGGTGTGATCAGGGCGCGCACGGCCGGGTCGAGTACGTCGTGGAGCGGGGTGATCTCACCGCGGAGGAACAGGGAGCGCATCAGGGTGCGCTGGATCTTGCCGCTGGTGGTACGGCGCACGGTGCCGGGGCGTACGAGGACGACGTTGCCGGCGGGGACGTCGAAGTCCTGTCCGACGAGCGTCTGGATGCCGCAGGCCAGCTCCCGCAGGCGGTCGGTGTCCGCGCGGGGAAGGCGTGCCTCGTGGATCACTACGAGCTGCTCCCGGTCCGCTCCGACGGTGAACACCGCGCCGTGACCGGCCGCGAGGGCGGGGCCGGTCTCCCGGATCGCCCACTCCACGTCCTGAGGGTAGATGTTGCGCCCGTTGAGGATGATGACTTCCTTCAAACGCCCGGTGATGTAGAGCTCGCCGTCGTCCACGGCGCCCAGGTCGCCGGTGCGCAGGAAGTCGCCGGGACTGCCCTCGGGGGCGCCTTCCAGTGTGGCGTGGAAGGTCTCGTCGGTCTCCAGCGGCTGGCGCCAGTAGCCCTGGGCGACGCTGTCGCCGCGCAGCCAGATCTCCCCGACCCGCCCGGGCGGCAGTTCCGCGCCCGCCAGCGGGTCGACGACGCGCAGGTCGAAGTCGTGCGCCTGTCCCGAGCCGACCAGGGTGCGGGCGGCCGCACCCTCGGCCGGGGCACGCAGTTCGTCCCTTTCCAGGGCGGCCGCGTCCACGGTCAGCCGGCGGGCCGGGACGCCCGGACGGCCGCCGGAGACCACCAGGGTTGCCTCGGCGAGCCCGTAGCCGGGGTAGAGACTCGCGGCGCGCAGGCCCGCCGAGGCGAAGCGGCGGGCGAAGGCGTCGAGGGTCTGGGCCCGTACCGGTTCGGCGCCGCACAGGGCCAGGCGCCAGCTGGACAGGTCGAGTTCGGCGAGGTGGGCGTCGGTGACGCGGCGGGTGCACAGGTCGTAGCAGAAGTTCGGGCCGCCGCTCACGGTCACGCCGTACTCGCCGATCGCGCGCAGCCAGCTGACGGGCCGTTTGATGAAGGAGACCGGCGACAGCTGGACGCTGTGGGTGCCCAGCCACAGGGGGTGCAGCACATGGGCGATGAGGCCCATGTCGTGGTAGTGCGGCAGCCAGTTGGCGAAGCGGTCGCCGGCGGTGGTGCCCATGAGGTGCTGCAGCGCCTCCTGGTTGGCCATCAGGTTGCGGTGGCTGACCATGACGCCGCGCGGTTTGCTGGTCGAGCCGGAGGTGTACTGCAGGAAGGCGATGTCGTCGGCGCCGACGCGGGGTTCGCGCCAGGCGTCGGCGGCCGTGGTGTCGTCCAGGTCAGTGGCCAGGCAAACCGTTTCTCCACGGCCGGTCACGGCCAGCCACAAGGAGGTGTCCGCCGCGTGCTCGGAGTCGGTCAGCACCAGTGTGGCCGCGGTGTCCCGCAGGATGCCGGAGACCCGCTGCAGCCTCTCGCCCCGGTCGCCGGGCAGCGGGGCGGGCACGGCGATCGCGCCGGCGTACAGGCATCCCACGAACGCGACGAGGAATTCCGGGCCGGGTGGGTACAGGAGCAGCACGGGCCGGCCCTGGGAGCCGAGTTCGTGCAGCCGTACCGCCAGGGCGCGGGCGCGGCGGTCGAGAGTGGAGTAGGTGAGGTGTTCGGCTTCGCTGACGTCCCGCAGGAACACCTGCGCGTCCGCGTCGCCGAGCGCGGCGACCCGTTCCCGCATCAGCTGGGTGAAGGTGGTGAATGCAGCGGTCAACGTCAGCCCCCTCATGGCGCATACGAAGCGGGGCACAGGACGCCCCTCTGCCGCCGAGCACGCTCATCGTGAGATCACGGGCTAAAGCGCCGCTTGCGATGCACCGCCCCTTCACAGAATTCAGGGGTACGCCTGTCCGAATTTGGGGTGTGGCCGACGCCTACATTGGGGCAGCACGGTCTGTCGTCGGGTTCCGCGGAGCGAGCGGTCGACGAGCGGCTCCGGCGCGCGTCGGCCGTCCGGTCCCGCCGGCCGGTGCGACGGGGAGAAGAGGGTGGGAGCATGCGTTTTCGGATTCTGGGTCCTTTGGAGATCACCTCGTCCGCGGCGGCCGAACCGGTCCGGCCCCGGGCGGCCAAGATCCGTGCGGTGCTCGCGACCCTGCTGGTCAGGGCCAACGAGATCGTCTCGGTGGACAGCCTCATCGACGAGCTGTGGGGCGAGCACCCGCCGCGCACCGCGACGACCACCCTTCAGGTCTACGTCTCGCAGCTGCGCAAGCTGCTGCACACCGCCGACCCGGAGTACGGCCGGGACGCGCTGGTCACCCGCCCGCCCGGGTACGCGCTGCACCTGGATCCCGCGCAGCTCGATCTGACGGTGTTCGAGGAACTGCACCACAACGGCCAGAAGGCACTGCTGCGCGGCGACCACGCCGCCGCCGCGGATCTGCAGCGCCGCGCGCTGCAGCTGTGGCGTGCCCCGCTGGCCTCCGACACCCCGCACGGCGCGCTGCTGGCCCGGACCGCGGTGCGGCTGGCCGAGGTGCGGGCCGCCGCTCTGGAGCAGCGCATGCGTGCCGAGCTGCGGCTCGGTCACCATCAGCGTCTGATCGGTGAACTCCACTCCGCCGTGGCCGAGATGCCGATGCGCGAGGAGTTCCACATGCTGCTGATGACGGCCCTGTACCGGGCCGGCCGGCAGGCGGAGGCGTTACGGATCTTCGCGCAGCTGCGCCAGACCCTGGTGGCGGAACTGGCCATCGAACCGGGGCAGCCGCTCCAGCTGCTCCACCAGCGGATCCTGTCGGGCGACACCGAACTGCTGCACCCCGCCCCGCTGCCCCGCACGTCCGAGGAGAGCGCACCGCAGGCCACCGGGCCCGCGACACCACCGGACACCGACCGCCCCGGGCAGGTCCGGCTGCCCGGCCAGACACCGAACCGGCTGCCCCCGCGCGACCCGGTGTTCGTCGGCCGCTCCGACGAACTGGACCGGCTGGGCGCCCTGTTGCGCGACATCCCGGCCGGCGGCTGCGCGGCGGTAGCCGGGGCGGCCGGCATCGGCAAGACCGCGCTCGCCGTCGCCGCCGGCCACGAGCTGGGCGACCTCTTCCCCGACGGCCGGGTCTTCCTCGAACTGGGCGGTCCGCGCCAGGCCGACCCGGTAGACCTGCTGACCCGCCTGCTGGAGCGGCTCGGGGTGGACGGGCCGCTGCCCGCCGACGTGCCCGCACTGCGCCGCGTCCTGGACCGGCTGACCGAGGACCGGCGGATCCTGCTGATCCTGGACGGCGCCGAATCCCCCGAACACGTACGGACGTTGCTGCCGAACGCGGCGGGCAGCACCGCGCTGATCACCTGCCGGCGCGTGCCGGAGGGGCTGACCGACCGGGTGCTGGAACTGGACGTCCTGCCCCAGGACGAGGCCCGCCGGCTGTTCACCGCGGCGGCCGGCCGCCTGATCCCGCAGCACGGCGGCGAGACACCGGTCCGTGAGATCGCCGCACTGTGCGAGGGACTGCCGCTGGCCCTGCGGGCCGCGGCGGCACGGCTGGCCTCCCGCCCCAACTGGGGCCCGGAGATGCTGGCCGCCCGGCTGCGCGGTGAACAGCGGCGGCTGGCGGAACTGAGCGCCGCGGCACCGGGCTTCCACGACCGGCTGCGCTCCTGCTACGAGGAGACGGAGCCGACGCTGCGGCGCGCCTTCCGGCTGCTGGGGCTCGTGCCGGTGGGCCCCTTCGACACCCGGACGGCCGCCGCGGTCCTCGGGGAGGACGTGGCCAAGACCGGTGAGCTGCTGGACGCCCTGGTCGCCGCCCAGCTGCTGCGCCGGGTGGCGGCCGGCCCGGAGCACGGCACCCACCACCGGATGCATCCGCTGTGGCGGCTGCTGGCCCTGGAGTGCCTGGCCTCGGAGAGCCCGGCCGCGGAGGCCCGGGCGGCCACCGCCAGACTGGCGCAGGAGTTCACCGGCCAGCTGCGCGAGGCCGACGCCCACGCCGAACGGTGCGGGACACATCCGCTGGAGCTGTTCAGCCGGCGCCAGGACGGGCTGGTGGACGTCGTACGCCGGTGTCACGCGGCCGGCCTGTGGGCGCAGACCGTGGACCTCGCCGACGCCATGACCGGCTTCCTGGAGGCCCGGGCGGCCTGGGACACCTGGGAGACCTGTCACGCCCTGGCACTGGAGGCGGCACGCCGGCAGGAGGATCTCGCCGCCGAGGCCAGGCTGCTGCGGTCGCTGGGCGACCTGGCCTGGCAGCGGCGGCAGCTCACGACGGCCGGCGAGTTCTACGAGCGGGCGCTGCTGACCGCCGACGCGGCGGCGGCGGCCACCGAACGCGGCCGGGCCCTGGTCGGTCTGGCCGACCTCCAGTTGGACGCGGGCGGCCTGGAGGAGGCCGCGGCACTGCTGTCCCCCGCGCTCGACGCGGTGGCCGACGACCCCCGGGGCCGCTACGAGGCACACCGGGTGCTGGGCCTGCTGGCTCTGGAGAACGTCGGGACCGACGCGGCCGAGGCGCACTTCGCCGACTGCCTGGGCCTGGCGACGACTCTGCGCGACCCGCGCCTGGAGTCCTACGCACGGCGGTGGCTCGACCGGGTGCACGGCCAGGGCCACCGGCCCGCGGGCTGGTCGGAGGTACGGCCCGGGGTGTGGCGCCTGGCGCCCTGCGCCAACTGAGCGCTCCCCGGCATCCGCACGCGCCGGTCCGCGACAGGACCGCTGGACCCGGGCCTCACCGCACCGCACCGCGTATGATGATTTCGTCATGTACGGTTGAGGTATGACGGAACAGAGCATTTACCACCACCTGCGTGAGTTCCGTGAGGCGTTCGACAAGCCCGAACCGCTGGCCTGGCCGGAGATCAGTCACGGTCAGCTGCTCATGATGATGAGCTCCAAGAAGCAGCATCAGTTGGTCGCTCACCGTCTGCGTACCCAGCTGGACCCCCAGCTGGACACGGACCTGGTCCTCATGCTCGAAACCGACATGGAAGACGCCGCACTCGGCATCCTGCGCGTGCCGGACCTTGTCGTGGTCGATGAGGAGGAGGCCACCGCTGACAGCGACGCGATCGACCCCCGCCGCTGCCACCTGGTGATCGAGATCGTCTCCCGTTCCAACCCCAGCAATGACTATGAGGGCAAACTGCGCGACTATCCGGCCATGGGAGTGCCGCACTACCTGATCGTCGACCCCCGGGACGGAAGTGCTGTCCACCATTGGGCGCCCGTACGGCGTGCCGGCGTGGACACCTACGACAACAGGCAGCACTACACGTTCCCGGAAACCATCACGGTCGGCGGCTGGAAGATCGACACGGCGGTTCTGCCCCGCTACAGCCAGGACGCCGGACGATGAGTGACACCGCGGACCTGGTGCGCTTCTGGCGCCTGCAGCGGAGCATGTCCCAGGCGCGTCTGGCCGAACTCGCCGGAACCGGCCAGGCCGCGATCTCCCGCATCGAATCCGGGCGGGACCAGCCCACCCTGGCACTGCTGGAGCGCATCGCCTCTGCCCTGGACTGTCGGCTCAGGGTCACCTTCACCTCCGACTCGCAAGCCGCACCGCAGCCGGACTCAGTTGTCTGAACTCCTGCCGGTCAGCAGCGGCGACTGTCCGCATGGAGCGGGCGGGCGGCGTTTCGCGGGACTTCAGCGGGCCTGAGTGTTCCGTGGGTCCTGGCCGGGGCGACGTTCCACCGGCCGCCTGACCGGGGTTCCGCGCCATCGGCGCGTGCTCGGCACGACGAGCGCCTGCTGTGACTGTCCTGCGGGACGCGGCGGCCGACCGCGCGGCCGCGAGCGGAACCCCGGACACGGCGCACGGCACCCGGCGCCCCTGCGGCCGAGCACATGGCCGAGCGCATGGCCGAGCGCACAGAACCGGCCTCCCGGGCCCTCGTCCGCGGTCCCCTGAAGGCCCCCGCAGCGCTGCCACAGAGATCCCCCATGCCGCACACAACACAGCCGCAAGCGGCCGGTGGTGCAGTAGGACAGGTCACTTCCCGTTCAGGAGGAAACGAAGAGATCCAGCCGATCGAGGAGATCGCGGAGCTCATGGGGATCGCGGAACGGCTGCCCGCACGCCGAGGAGATCACGAGCACGTCGGCGGCGGCGCAGACAGGATCCCCCGCCCCAACCGCCGCGCACGGATTCCCGGCGATCGCCCGGCGTTGTGTGAAAGCCGGCCGTGCAACGAGGCATGCGCTGTCCCGCACCTGGATACAGAAAGCCGGTATCTCGTCATGACCACCAGCATCACGGATGTCCTGCTCACCAACGACCGGTCGACCACCTCGCACCCCTCGGCCGGACACCGGTACACCTACGCCGCCCGTTCGGCGTCCGCGGCCGGCCGACGCACCTACACCGCCCACCTCAATCCCGAACGGCGCATCGTCGCGGCCGAGCCCGACTTCTCCCGCCGGTTCGGACGTACCTCGGCCGACACCTGTGGCCGCAGCCTGTACGAGCTGCTCCACCCGAGTTCCCCGTCCTATCTCGACCGGCACTTCACACGGATGTCGGAGGGGCGGTGCAACCGCTTCGACGAGCGGATGGTCGGCCTCGGCGACTCGGGCCGGGTGTTCTCCGCCGGTCTCACCGGAATCGCGGTCCACGACACCACAGGCGGGCTCGCTGGCATCGTTGTCCAAGTCCGGCCCGACCAGGAGGCCGCGGCCGCCGAGGAGCCGGCCGCGCACGCCCCCGAGCGGCTGCTGAGCAAGCTCGACGCGCAGGTCCTGGAGGGTGTCGCCGCCGGAGCCTCCACCGTCCAGCTCGCCGCGCGCCTCTACCTCAGCCGGCAGGGCGTCGAGTACCACGTCGGGCTCATGCTGCGGAAGCTCAAGGCCCCCAACCGGGCCGCCCTCGTGGCCCGTGCCCATTCCCTGGGCATGCTGACGGTGGGTCACTGGCCCCCGCGGGTGCCTCCGGAGTTCATCAAGTAGAACGGCCGAACCGGCCCGGTCCAGCCTGCCCCCCATGCTGGATGCTCCCGCCGGGTCCCTGGCCGTCACCGGCCAGGGACCCGGGAACATCGCGCCCCCGCAGCGGCATCGCGGTGAGGCGCGCACCGCGGACGGCGTACGGCGGACCGCCGAGGATCTCCTGTACCAGGATGAGCCCGGCCCGCTCCCGCACCGCCCCGTCCCGGTTCCCTCGCCCGGAGAACACCGGCGTGCCACCACAGGCACCGCGAACTGCCCCGCGCCCGACCGGAGTTCGGACCGCCAAAAGGGGCGGCCGCCAGGAGTTCGGCCCGCCCGGGGCGTGCCCGTCAGAGGCTCGGCCCACCATGTCGCGGCCCGCCCGGTGTGCCACCGTCAGAGGTGCGGCCACCAGAGGTTCGCCCCGCCGGCGATGTGCCCGGCAGCGACGCGGCTGACGGAGGTCCGGCCCGCCAAGGCTGTGCCCGTCAGCGGTGCGGCCCGGGTGTTCCGTCAGGGGTGCGTCCCGGCAGCGGTGCGGACCGCGGGAAGCTCCCGCCGGCCGGTGTGCCGCTCAGCACATGTCTCCACTCAGCGCATGTCTCCACTCAGCGCATGTCTCCGCTCGACACATGTCTCCACTCGGCGCATGTCTCCGCTCGGCGTAGGAGCGCGCGGCGGGCGTGCCGTCACCGGGCCCGGGCGGTCCGCTTCAGTGGCCGGCCTGTTCGAACGTCCGGGTGCGCAGGTCCGAGGGCAGGTCCTGGCGGCGGGCGATGCCGAGTTTGCGGTAGACGCAGGTGAGGTGGCGCTCGACCGTGCTGGGGCTGACGAAGAGCTTGACCGCGATCTCCCGGTTGGTGTGCCCCTGTGCGGCGAGGGCGGCCACCCGTTCCTCCGAACCGCTCAGCCGGGCGGTGTCCCGGCTGCGGACGGGACGCGCGGCGCGCTCCGGGCCGTCGACGGGCCGTATCCGCTCGCGCAGCGGCACCGCGCCGCAGTCGCCCGCCAGTTGCCAGGCCCGCCGGGTGATCGTCCCAGCCCGGGTTCCCTCGCCGTTCAGGCGTAGCGCGCCGCCCAGGTCGGCCAGGGCGCGGGCGAGTTCGAGGCGGTCCCCGTAGTCGCGGAGCTCGTCGACCGCGCCGGCCAGCAGCTCGACGCGGCGCCGGGGCTCGGCGGTGGCCGCGCTGAGCCGCAGTGTCACCCCGCGCGCCCGCGTCCCGGTGGCCGCCGGGAGGGCGAGCTGGTCGGCGACCAGGGCCTGTGCCTCGCCCGGGCGTCCGAGCAGGAGCAGTGCCTCCGCCGCGTCGGTGCGCCAGGGCAGCAGTTCGGGCTGGTCGGCCGCCCAGCGGCCCGCGGTCCTGCCCGCCTCCAGGAACTCCTCCAGGGCTGCCTGGGGGCGTCCGGTGGCCAGGTAGTAGCGGCCGCGGGCGCGCAGGAAGGCGAGGGCGTGCACGGTGGAGTAGGGCTCGCCGGGCAGGGTGGGGTGCAGGTGCAGGGCCGCCGTGGCGTACTCGCCCTGTTCGGTGAGGGCCTGGACCAGCAGGGCGAGCGGGGCGAGGAGGAACGGGCCGCCGCGGCCGGCGAGGTGTTCGAGGGCACGCGTCGCCTCGCGCCGGGCGCCGGTGAGGTCGCCGAGCCGCAGCAGGGACTCGGCGTGCGCGGTGGCGAAGGCGGCCTGCCAGCCGGGGGCGTTGCGGGCGGAGATCTCCTCGGCGAGCCGGCCGCACCAGGCCACGGCCCGCTGCGGCCGGTGATGGACCAGGGTGCGCAGGGCCCGGGCGAGTGACTCGTAGGTGGCCGGGGCCAGGGGTGTGTCGGTCAGCAGCCGTTCGGCGGCCGGTACGTCCTCGCGGGTGCCCGGGACCAGCCACAGCGCGGCGGCGCGGGTGACCGGTGCGGTGGGGCGCTCGTGGGTGACCGGGCACTGGGCGTGGGGTTCGCTCGGCACGCTGTCGCGGGCCGGGCGGACGTCCCCGGCCGCTCGGCCCAGGACCTCGTCGGCCTCCTCGATGCGGCCCTGGGCCGCCAGCAGCCGGGCCAGCCATCCCGCGTCGGCGCCGGACAGGCGTCCGGCGCGCAGGGCGGCCTGGGGTTCGTCGAGGAGGTGGTGGGCCGCGGCCGGATGCAGGCGCCAGGTGTGGGCGGCCAGTTGCAGGGTGATCCGCAGCCGGGTGGGTTCGTCGGGGCAGCCGGAACGGGCCAGTCGCAGCAGGGTCGGCGCGCCGTCGGGGTCGCTGTGCGAGAACGGTTCCTGCCGGGCCGCGTCCCGCAGCGCCTGGATCTCCCAGGTGTGCGTGGCCGTCCCGGCGGCCAGTAACTGCCCTGCCACCAGGACGGGTTCGGCCAGGGCGTGGTGCAGGACGCGGGCGGCGTTGCGGTGCATCGACCGGCGCTGTTCGGAGGAGAGCATGCCCAGCACCGCGGACTCGGCCGCGGGATGGCGCAGCCGGGCGCCGGTGACGAGTCCGGCGGCGTCCAGGGCGTGGCGCGCGCGGGCGGCGGCGTCGGCGCCGAGCCGGGCGAGGCGGGCGGCGTGCTGCGGGTCGGCCTGCGGGCCCAGGACGGCGAGGGCGGCGGCCAGCCGGCGGGCGGCGGGACCGCAGCGTTGGACACAGGTCGCGAACGCCTCGGTGAAGGGGCCGCCGGGTTCGGGCTCCGGCCACCCGGGCCGGCCGGCGGGGGTGCCCGTCTCGGCCAGCAGGGCACGTATCAGAAGGGGGTTGCCGCCGCTGAGCGCGTGCAGGGGCGCGGTGGCGTCCGCGGGCACCGGGGTGCCCCAGAAGCGGGCCAGTTCGGCGGTGCCCCGGGCGTCCAGGCGGGCCAGCGGGATGCGGACGAAGCCCTGGTGGCGCAGGAGTTCGGTGTGCAGTGCGAAGCCGTCCGTGCGGTGGTACGGGGACTGGGCGAGCACCGTCAGGAGGGGGGCCTCGTGCAGGGTGTGGGTCAGGCGCAGCAGTTCGGCGAGCGAGGCGCGGTCGGCGTGCTGCAGGTCGTCGACGCACAGGAGTACGGGGCCGTTCGCGCAGGCGGTGCGCAGCAGGGCGGCGAAGCCGGCCGCCGTCCCGTCCGGTGCGGGTGCCGGCCGGGGCAGGTCCTCGGTGAGGCAGGCGGCGAGGCGGCGCAGCAGCGCGTGGTCCTCGCGGCGGGCGCCGGGGTCGGCCGCGGCGTGCAGCACGGTGAGTCCGCGGTCGGCGGCGAGGTCGGCGGCGTACTGCAGGAACCGTGTCTTGCCGCAGCCGGGTGCTCCTTCCACCAGCACCAGTTGAGCGGTGCCGTCGCTGCAGGCGCGCAGAGCCTTGTCGAGTCGTGCGCATTCGTCGTCGCGGTGCAGGAGCATCATGGGCCCGCCCTCCCGGTCGCATTCCCTCCACGTTCCTGCAGTCTAGGAAGGCATATGCCCGGCACGAGTCCGGCGCGATGGCCAGTGACTGCACGGCAGGAAGTACCGGGATGCCGTCCCTGTCACACCGTCGGCGGGTTTCGGCAGGTCCTCGCGGTGATGGGCGCCCTGCCCGGGCTTTAGCCGCTGCCCCCACGATGACGGCCCGCGGTGCTCCCGCGCTGCGCCGGGCCTTTCGGAGGGACGAACATCGATGTTCACCGTCTGCCCCTGGACCACGCACCGGTCCGCCGGTTTCGGCACCGCGGGTGAGTCCAACGCCTACTACCGGCGGTCGGTCGCGTACGGCACGACGGAGCTGTCGGTCGTCTTCGACCTGCCCACGCAGTTGGGTCTCGACTCGGACGCCCCGCAGGCGAGCGGTGAGGTCGGCCGGGCGGGGGTGGCGGTCGACTCCCTCGACGACATGCGGGTGCTGTTCACGGGGATCCCCCTGGAGCGGGTGTCGACGTCGATGGCCGTCGGCGCGCCGGCGGCGGTGCTCCTGCTGCTGTACCAGCTGGTCGCCGAGGAACAGGGCCTGCGCGCCGACCGGTTGACCGGCACGGTCCACCACGACGTGCTGACGGAGTACGTCGTGCGGGGCAGGTACGTCTTCCCGCCGGAGGCTTCCCTGCGGCTGGCGGCGGACCTCTTCGCCTACTGCCGTGCGCAGTTGCCCGGCTGGAACACGCTCTCGATCTCGGGGCGCGCCCTGGCGGAGGCGGGAGCCACGCCCGCGCAGGAGATCGCCTTCACCCTGGCCGAGGGCGTGGAGTACCTGCGGACGGCGGTCGCGTACGGGATGGACGTGGACGTCTTCGCGCCGCGGCTGTCGTTCCTGTTCGGCGCGCGGGCCACGCTCCTGGAGGAGCTCGCCACCCTGCGTGCGGCCCGGCGTGTCTGGTCGCGGGTACTGGGTGAGCAGTTCGGTGCGCGCGGTGTCGCCTCGCGCATGCCGGTGCGCAGGGCCGTGCGGGGTCTGGCCGCGGTGCTCGGCGGTGGCCGGCCGTACGGGGCCGCCTCCGCGGTGCGTCCGTTCGCGGGCAGTCGGGCCGCCGCGCGGACGATCGACGGCCTGGAGGCCGCGGCGCTGGAGCTGATGCTGCGGGTGGAGGAGCTGGGTGGCGCGGTCGCCGCCCACGGTCACGGCTTCCAGCGGGACGAGATCGAGCGCGCCGCGCGCCGCCACCGGCGCCTCGACGGGGACGGGTTGTACGAGGCGGCCCGCCTCGATCCCGTCGCCGAACAGCGGCAGACCGAGCGGCTGGCCAAACTGCGCGCGTGGCGGTGTGCCGACCGGGTCGACGACGCGCTCATCGTGGTGCGCAAGGCGGCGGAGGGCAGTGACAACGTCCTTCACCCGATGAAGCAGGCGCTGGCTTCCGGAGCCACGGTGGGTGAGGTCTGCGACACATTGCGGCAGGTGTGGGGAGCTGGTTTTCAGCCCGCCGCGTAGCCGGGCGGTCCGGCGGGTGGTGGGTGCCGGTGAGTGGTCCCATCAACAGCGGCGGTGCGCGTACGGGGTGCCGTTCGGGTGTATTCCGCTGTTCTCCCCGATGTCGCACCCCGTTGTCTGGGACTGTGCCTCCTACGACGCGGCCGATCTCAGCGGCCCCGGCCCGGAGGGGAGTTGGTGTGTGCGCCTGCCGCACCTCGTTGCGGCCGGTATCGGCCATGGTCCGCGCAGGGTCGGTTCCCCCGGGGATGTCCCGTGCCGGTGAGGGGAATGAGACACCTCCGATACGGGCTGGTGGTGCCGCTCACAGGTGGCGTTCCTTGCTGTCATGTGGGCTCCGAACAGGCATCCTTGGGAGTCGGCAGGTGCGCGCGAGCCCGAACACGCACAGGATCATGGCC
The DNA here is from genome assembly GCF_042734135.1 of Streptomyces sp. NPDC059668. Taxonomy (NCBI): domain Bacteria; kingdom Bacillati; phylum Actinomycetota; class Actinomycetes; order Kitasatosporales; family Streptomycetaceae; genus Streptomyces; species Streptomyces sp. NPDC059668. The sequence goes on from NZ_JBHWEL010000050.1 coordinate 23,837, forward strand.
AGATGATGCAGGTACCATCCGCCCTCAGGACCGATTCAGACATCCCGGAAGAAGGAACTGTCATGTCACAAGTCCACTCGGAGACCACCGAACTCCAGTCGCAGTACGCGGCCCAGCTCACCGCGGACCTTGAGCGCAACACCAAGGAACAGGAACGTATCGGCGCCGAGGTGGTGGCCCTGCAGGAGTTGCTGGAGGCCCTGCGGCGCGATCAGGCCCTGCTGGTCAACCTGCGGCGGACGCTGGGTGACGAGGCCCCCGCCGCGGCCGGTGCGAAGGCGGCCGAGGCCGCCGCGACGGTGCCCTCGGTGCCGCGGCAGGCTTCCGCCGAACCCAAGTCCCGGCCCAAGCCCGCCAAGCAGCAGAAGAAGGCCGCTGCCGCCAAGCCGGCCAAGCCCGCCCGCACGACGCCCAAGAGCACGACGCCCAAGAGCACGGCGACGAAGGCCGCCGCGAAGGCGCCGGAAGCCGCGGGCAAGCCCACCCTGGTCGAGCTCATCCACGACCACCTGAGCCGGCAGTCCGAACCGCGTTCCGCCGCCGAGATCACCGCCACGCTCTCCGAGACCCACCCCGAGCGCGGTGTCAAGGCCACGGTCGTGCGCACCACGGTGGAGGGACTGGTCGCCAAGGGCCGCGCCCAGCGCAGCAAGCAGGGCACGTCGGTGTACTACACGGCGGCCGGGACCGGTGCGGCCGACGATGCCGCGCAGCAGGCCGCTCCTGAGCAGAAGACCCCGGTCACCGACTGACGCGACGGCATGCGCAGCCTTACCCGCGCGGCCGGTCCGCGCCGAAGAACGCCTTCCTGTCCGTGCCGGACACATCGACGCCCACCGCCATGAGCGGGCCGTTGCCCCTCACCGCCGCGGCGGCACCCTCATGCGGACGTGGCGCCCGGAGCCCTCATGTCCCCCTGCCGGCCGTCGAGTTGAGACGGGCCGGCGGTCCAGGTGATGTGCGGGGGTTCGACACGTGCGCACAGGGGGTTGCCGTGCGCGTCACTGAGGCCGAGGCGTCCGACGAGGAGGCCTTCGCGCGCGGCGGCGTCGAGCACCTGCGGGGGCACGGCGTCGAGCATCAGCTTGGCGCGGCGGAACATCGTGAAGACGCCCGACTCGTCGACGGTGCCCCAGGACAGGTAGACGAACCGGCGGCCCAGGCGGTCCTGTACGTAGGGGCCTTGGACGTGGGTGCCGGCCGGCGAGGCGGTCACCGTGCACGGCAGGGTCCATGTCGCGGACCGGGCGTCACCGGGCTGCGGGTCGAGGAGTTCGGCGGGACGGTCACGGCGTTGCACGGCGACATGGATGTCGCGGTACGCGGGGAACGCGGCGTCGGCGGGGGCCGGGCAGGTGCGGCCGGGCAGGTCGACGGCCTCGATACGGATGCGCATGCCGGCCATCATCCCGCCGTGGCCGTTGCGGGTGCCTCGCGGTGCCGGGCCGGTTCGCGGCGGGGCCCGGTACGCGGGGCGGAGGGTTCCGCAAGTACTGCTGCTGCGTGCGAGTGGTGGATCTCCCGGTGGGGTCGTAGCGTCGTGGGAGGAGGCATCCTCCGCGTGGGAAGGCAGCCGGTCGGCGCCCGCCGTGCAGGCGGGGCCGGGCGGGCCGGACGGACGCGGGGGCCGATGAGTCCAAGGAGAGCGCGGCCGGGAGCGGACATGCGAAAACTCACCGTCAGGGCGGCAGTCACCTTCTGTGCCGCGGTATCGCTGGCCACTGTCATGGGAACGGCGGACGCCGCACCCGTGACGGCGCCGCGGTCCGCGCACACCCTCGCGCAGGAGTCGATGCAGCCCCCGGTGCCGACGCAGCCCGTCATCGTCGACTGCTCCTTCCAGCCGCGGGTGGAGCCCGGTGATTTCGTGCTCGCCTGCGGCGACGGCAACAGCCGTCTCACCTCACTGCGGTGGTCGCGCTGGGACGCCGGCTCCGCCGTCGCGCAGGGCGTCAACGAGGTCAACGACTGCAAGCCGTACTGCGCCGCGGGGACCTTCCGCGCATACCCCGTCACCGTACGCCTCGACCGCCCGCAGGCCTGGAAGAAGAACCCCCAGATGTCCCAGTACACCCGGCTGAGGCTCGTCTACACCGACACCAAGCCCGCCGGATACACCCAGACCGTCGCCTACCCCCTGTCGAACTGACCTTGACGGCTGCGCGCAGGGTCTTGTCGCGGGCCGCTTCACCTGGTGTTCTGTACCCCGGTTGACCGGCAAGGCGTTCGCCTGCCGGATCGCCGGGCGTGCCGCGTCCGGCGCGGACGCGGGACCCGAGGTGGAGCGGCGTGGAGTCAGTGGCCGGGCAGGACGTACGGGACACCCTGCCCGAGGGGCTGGATGACGCCATCCGCGACACCGCCCGGGAGATCGCCGCGCTGCTGCGCCGGGATGCGGACATGGACCGCGCGGTGCCCAACTCGCGGTGGAGCGTCGGGGAGGCGGCGGCGCATCTGGCGCAGGCCAACGAACTGATGGCCCAGCTCGCGGCGGGGCAGGTCCGCGGCTACGGCGACGGGACGCCGCAGAGCCTCGCCGCGGCCAACGAGCGGGCGCTCGCCGCGTTCGGCGAGCGGAGGGCGAAACCGCTGGCCGTGATGATCGAGACGCAGGCAGAGGCATATCTGAAGGCGTGGGAGACGGGTGCCGCGCGGGGAACCCTCGTCACCCCGCTGGGCCCGATGGGCGCCGACGTGCTGGGGTCCTACCTGCTGACCCACATGCTGGGCCACGGCTACGACCTCGCACGCGCGCTGGGCCGTCCGCACATGATCGACCGTGCCCGGGTCGAGCTGACCGTGCCGTTCCTGCTCACCGCCATGCCCCGGGTGACCGACGCCGCCCGGACCGCCGGGCTGAGCGCCCGCTACACGATCCGGCTGCGGGGCGGCGCCCGGTTCGGGGTGACGGTGACCGACGGTGTCGTCCAGGTCGACGCGCGGCCACCGGCCCGGCCGGACTGCACCATCCTGACCGAGCCGGTCACCTTCCTGCTGATGGCGCTCGGCCGCCGTGGCCAGTGGAGCGCTCTCGGACGGGGCGGCATCACCGTCTGGGGCCGCAGGCCCTGGCTCGCTCCCCGTTTCCCGGGCCTCTTTAAGGCACCCTGACCGCGGCGGGGACGCTCACCTCGGGCCGGGTGCGCCGGCCGCGGGGGTGGTGACCAGCAGGCCGAGCAGGGTCGCGCGGTGGAGGTCGGCGATCGGGTCCAGGAGATCCGGGTGACGCAGCAGGGGGGCCGCCCGGTGGTCGCGGGGGCTGGGGACGGTGAGCCGGCGGGCGCTGCCGATGCCGCCGGTGCCGTGGTGGGTGGCGCCCAGGCAGGCCGTCGCCACCGCGGCGAGGTCGGCGTCGGCCAGCAGACAGGCCGCCCAGCTGACGACGGTCTCGTCGACCCAGGTGCGCCAGAGGCGCTCGGCTCCGGTGGGCGCGTGCACGTCGGCGCCGGTCACGTAGTCCAGCCTGCCCGATCCTCCGGGGCCGAGCAGGCTGAGCAGCTCGGCGTCCAGCGGGGTGGGGTAGCGCAGCGCGGCGGCGATGGTGACCGCGTGCTGCGCCTGGGCCTCGGCCAGGGCATGGTTCAGCGAGCCTGCCGCCGGCGGGAACGCCGACAGCAGCCAGCGCGCGCAGGCGCTGATGACAGGTGAGAGTTCGCTGGGCATGGTGACCGTCCTTCGCAGGTGCCCGCCGTGGCCCGTGCCCGACCACACGGGCACACGTGCGCCGAAGGGGGCAGGCGCGGTGGCAGTCAAACGTAAGGGCGCCCCTCGTGACGGCGACAGGGCGTAGCTCACAGAACGGGGTGTGAGGTTGCCCGCCGCCCCAGGGACTGGTCCGCCGCCCTCAAGGGCTGTCCGCCGCGCTCAGGGGTTGCCGGCAGCCGCGGGGGACCCCGGCCCACCGGTGGGCCGGGGTCCGTCCCGCCCGGGCGGTCAGGCGGCGCGGTGGGTCCTGACTCCGTCGGCCTCGAAGTCGTAGACGGTCTGGTTGATGCGCAGACCGTCGACGGCACCGATCCACATGTGGTCGCGGCCCTTGCCCACCGCCACGGTGTGGATGGTCGGCTTCTCGCCGCCGTCGTTGAGCGAGGCCTTCAGCTGCGCGAACGTGCACTCGGCGGCCTGGTTGCAGGCGGTCTCGCCGCCCGAGAGGAACCAGTAGCCGCTCGAGGTGGCGTCGATGTACGGGCTCCAGCGGTCCGTCACCGGCGCCGCGTCCGGTACCCACACCAGGGTGGAGTAGTTGTCGCCCGGATGCGCGCTCACGTTCGGGTCGATCTCGAACCTGATGTTCGGCATGTTCTCCGTGCCTCCGGCGCCGACGTTCTCGCCGGTCTGGAAGACGTGGAAGCCGACCTTGGTCAGGCCCAGCACCGGGTCGCCGAAGAAGTCGACCTCGTTGCCGAAGTCGACCTTCTCGCTCTGGTCGGCGACCTCGATCCCCAGGCTGCCCTTTCCGTAGGGCGGCCTGGCGGCGGGGCCCTGGACGCCGAACGAGCCGAACGGGCCGTTGCGCAGCGCGGCGACGGGAGAGCCGATCGTGTTGCGGGTGATCACACCCCAGTGTTCCGAGTGGTCCCGGCCCGTGTCCGCGACGGCGGATGCGGATCCTGGGAGGACGGAGGCGACGAGGGCGGCCAGTGCGGCGACCGCGAGCGTCTTCCCCCGGCTCATGCCAATGCGAGCGTGCACGCTCATTCCTTCCGGACGGCTGGAAAACCGGACAGGCCGCGCACCGGTGTCCGGCGGCGCGACCGCCCGTCACCGTATATGACTCTCAGTAATCGTGACGGTCAGCGACATGCGGCCCCCATCCACCCGTTCGCGCCCTCGGTGCAGGGGAAACCGCGGGCGTATGTCACCGTCCGTACCGCGAGAGGGGGGGTGACGGTCCCGCCGCGGGCCGGGGGGAAACGATTCCCTCTAGCCGAGTCTGCGGTCGAGGTTGAAGGCCGCGCTGATCAGGGCGAGGTGGGTGAACGCCTGGGGGAAGTTGCCCTGCTGTTCGCCCGTGTGGCCGATCTCCTCCGCGTACAGGCCGAGGTGGTTGGCGTAGGTGAGCATCTTCTCGAACGCGAGCCGGGCCTCGTCCAGCCGGCCCGCGCGGGTGAGCGCCTCGACGTACCAGAACGAGCAGATCGAGAACGTGCCCTCCTCGCCCTGGAGGCCGTCGGGGCTGGCCTGCGGGTCGTAGCGGTAGACCAGGGAGTCGGACACCAGGTCCTCGCCCAGCGCGTCCAGGGTGGCGAGCCACTTCGGGTCGGTCGGGGAGATGAACTTCGCCAGCGGCATCATCAGCAGCGACGCGTCGAGGATGGAGCTGTTCTCGTACTGGACGAAGGCGCGGCGTTCGGCGGACCAGCCGTGGCTCATGATCCGCCGGTAGATCGCGTCCCGTGCCCCGCCCCAGCGCACGATGTCGGCGGGCAGGCCGCGGTGCCGGGCCAGTCGTATCGCCCGTTCGATCGCGACCCAGCACATCAGCCGCGAGTACAGGAACGGCTTGCGTCCGCCGCGGGTCTCCCACACTCCCTCGTCGGGCTGGTCCCAGTGGTCGCACACCCAGTCGACGAGTTCGCAGATGCTGTCCCAGTGCCCGCTGGAGATGGGCTTGCCCCACTTGTCGTAGAGGTAGAACGAGTCGAGCAGTGCCCCGTAGATGTCCAGTTGCAGCTGGCCGACGGCGGCGTTGCCGACGCGTACGGGGGCCGATCCGCGGTAGCCCTCCAGATGGGGCAGTTCACGCTCGGACAGATCGCGGCGGCCGTCGATGCCGTACATGATCTGCAGGGGTCCCTCGGCCTGGGACGCGCTCACCGATTCGAGCCCGACGTTCTCGGTGAGGAAGCCCATGAAGGCCTCGGCCTCGTCGATGAATCCGAGCCTGAGCAGCGCGTAGACACAGAACGCTGCGTCGCGGACCCACACGTAGCGGTAGTCCCAGTTGCGTTCGCCGCCTATCTGCTCGGGCAGGCTGGTGGTCGGCGCGGCGATGATGGCGCCGGTCGGCGCGTAGGTGAGCAGTTTCAGGGTGAGGGCGGAGCGGTGCACCATCTCCCGCCAGCGGCCGCGGTAGCGCGACTGGGACAGCCAGTGCCGCCAGTAGCGCACGGTCGCGTTGAACTCCCGCTCCGCCTCGGCCACGGCGCAGAAACGCGGTGCCACCTCACCGCCGATGCGGTCGATGGTGAAGACGGCCGACTCGCCCTCGTGGAGTTTGAACAGCGACCACACGTCCGGGCCCGCGACCTCGATGGGCACCGTGGAGGTCAGCGCGAGGTGGAGCGAGGCCGATTTGAAGACCACCTGGCCGTCGTACGCGTGCACGGTGTGCGGCATGGCGCCGTACTCGAAGCGGGGGGCGACGCGCGCGCGGAAGGGCAGTGTTCCGCGCACGCACACCACGCGGCGGATCAGGCGGTGCCGGCCGGCCTCGCGCGAGTCGTCGACGACCGGCATGAAGTCCTGGATCTCGCCGACCCCGTCCTCCGCGAAGAAGCGGGTGATGAGCACGTTGGTGTCGGGGAAGTAGAACTGCTTGGTGCGCGCGGGGACGTCCGCGGCCAGTTCGAAGCAACCGCCCCGTTCCGCGTCGAGGATCGAGGCGAAGACGCTGGGCGCGTCGAAGCGCGCGCAGCAGTACCAGTCGATGGTGCCGTTCGTGCCGACCAGGGCCGCGCTGCGCAGGTCGCCGATCAGGCCGTGTTCGGCGATCGGCAGGTAGGGGGGTGTGGCGGTGCCGCGGGGACCGGGGGTACCGGGGCCGCGGCGGGGCCCTTCCGTCGCTCCGGTGTCGGTAGTCGCTTCAGCCACGTCAGCCTCCTCGGGCTGTCGGCCTGGCCACCCCCTGCCACTCCAGGCTAGCGAGTCCTCGTCACCTGGGCTTGGGGAGCGAGCGGAGCGCCCGGGGCGGTGGCGGGAGCGGGATCAGGCCCGGCCGCGGTGGCGGGCGGGGGGTGCGGAGACCAGGGTCTGGGCGAGGGGGATCCGGGCCAGCAGGATCGCTCCGTACAGGATCAGGCCGGCCCCGGCGATCTCGGGGACCAGCCACCAGCCGGTGCGCACCTCCTCCGCGTACAGGGTGACGCCCAGGGCGAGGCTGACCAGGGCGTCGCCGAGGGTGAGGGCGGGCTGGGAGGCGACCAGGGGGCCGGACTGGACGGCGTTCTGCAGCAGGAACAGGGCGCAGACCCCGGCGGCGGCGAAGGCGTAGGTCTGCCAGGTGAGGAAGAAGGCGGTGACACCGCCCGTCTGCCAGGCGTGGGTGGCGTCCTTGATGAGGGCCGCGGTGAGCGCGTAGCCGATGGCCGCGGCACTGCCGAAGCAGGCCGCGCGGGCCCGTCCGGCGGGCCGGTGCAGTGCGATCCGCACGGCGATCACCATGACGCCGACGCAGCAGACGATGGCCACCATCCAGCCGCCCGTGGTGGGCTGGTCGGTGCCGGCCGAGGGTGCCGCCGCGGCCAGGGCGACGCCCAGTCCGGCGGCGATGCATGCCACGGCCGTCCAGCCGCGCTGGGTCACCCGCCGGCGCAGCACCAGACCGCCGATCAGCAGGGCGAAGGGGAGTTCCAGGACGAAGATCGGCTGTACGACGGCCAGGGCGCCGTTGACCAGGGCCAGCGCCTGGAAGCAGGCCGCCGCCATGACCGCGGCCATGCCGCCGAGCCAGGCCGGCCGCTGCAGCAGGTCGACGAAGAGGCGGGCGCGGAAGCCTTCGGACAGGGGGACGTCCTGTGCGGCGCGGCGCTGGAGGACGGTGGCGGTCGCGTTGCTGGCGGCGGCCAGCAGGGCGAAGACGACGGAGACCACCATGCCCACCGGCCTGTCCCTCCTCGGTGTGTCCCGGCGTTCCCGTGTCTGCCGGATGCGGCCCGGCGTGGGGGCCGGTCCTGCCCATGCTCCCGCGACGGCGCGGTGTCCGCCCCCCGACGGCGCGGGGCGCTGGTGCACCGCCGCGCGTGCCGGTGCCGGTGCGGTGCCAATGCCAGTGCCAATGCCAATGCCAATGCCAATGCCAATGGTGATGGTGATGGTGATGGTGATGGTGATGGTGATGGTGCGCGGTCAGCGGGCCGCGGGCTGTGCGGGCAGGTCGAAGACGTGTCCCGGTGAGACGATCTTCGTGACCGCCTCGCCGACGAGTGTGCTGGGCTCGGCGCCGTCGTGGCTGATGTCGGTGTTCAGGAGCACGACCAGGGTGGCCTGGGCCGACGGCAGGTAGACGGTCAGGGACTCGTAGCCCGGCATGGAGCCGTTGTGGCCGATCCAGCCCTGGACGTCGAAGATACCCAGGCCGTACCCGGCGCCCGGGATCGTGGTGGGGAGCGTGGCCAGCCGCTGCTTCTGGGTGGCGGGGCTGATCAGGGCCGTGCCGTCGGGCAGGACGCCCGTGGCGACCGTGCGGGCCCAGGTGTGCAGGTCGTCCAGGTCGGAGATCATCGCGCCGGCCGTCCAGGCCCAGGAGGGGTTCCAGTCGGCGGTCTCCTCGACCGCGCCGCTCGCGGTCTGGTCGGTGTAGCCCTGGGCGTGCGGGGCCGGGAAGGCCGCGTCGGCCGGGAGGAGCGTGTGGTCCATGCCGGCCGGGGCGAGGACGTTCTCACGGATGTAGTCCCCGGCCGGCATACCGCCGGCCCTCTCCACGACCAGGCCGAGCAGGATGAGGTTGGTGTTGCTGTAGGAGAACTTCCGTCCCGGCGGGAACAGCGCGGGGTGCCTGAAGGCGTAGTGGAGCAACTGCGGTGGGGTGAAAGGCCGTTGCGGGTCGGATGTGAGGGCCTTGAAGAAGCCCCGGTCTTCGGTGTAGTTGAACAGGCCGCTGCGCATCCCGGCGAGGTCCCGCAGCGTGATCCGGTCGCCGCCGGGCACACCGTCGACGTATCTGCCGATCGGGTCGTCCAGGCCCACCCTGCCCTCGTCGACCAGCTTGAGCAGCGCCGTCACGGTGAACGTCTTGGTCTCGCTGCCGATCCGCGTGTACAGGTCCGGCGACATCGCGCGCCCGTCGCTCCTGTCGGCCACACCGAACGACCGTACGTAGGTGCCCTGGCCGTGCGTCCACAGTCCCACGGTCACCCCGGGCACGCCCGCCTCGCCCATGACCTGCCGCACGCTCGCGTCGAGTTGGCGGGTCACGGCAGGGGTGAGGGTGCGGACCCCGCCCGTCGCCGGGCCGGACGGTGAAGGGGACGCGGTGGCGTGCGTGGCGTCGGCGGCGGCAGGGACGGCGGCGGTCGCGGTCGTGCCCCGGGCGGTGCAGCCCGCGCCCGCCGCCATGAGCGCCCCCACCACGGCGGCGGTGACGGCTCCCCTGCGCAGACGGGTGCCCGAGTGGGTCATGGGCTGACTCCAAGCACGTGAGGACCGGGGTAAGCACATGCGGACCGGGCCCGGTCGTCGCGGACGGGGGCCACGCGACGGGCTGCGGTGCGCAGCGGTGCCGTGGGACACGGGGCTTGGGGTCCTGTCCTCCTCAGGATAGGAGGGCCGGGGGGCCGTCGCCCGTCGGGCGGTACGGCCCCCCTGAACGGCACCGGCAACCGGGCAGCGGCGGGTTCAGCCGCCGGGGGCCGGACGGTGTGGTTCAGAAGCTGTGCGAGGGCTCCGCGGCGAGGGCGCGGTCGGCGTCGGGGAGCCAGGAGCCCGGCGGCCGTTCGAGCCAGCCCTCGGCCGCGCCGAGGGCCTGAGCGGCGCCGGCCAGAGCTCTCACCCCCGGGTGGCGCAGGCCGCGGCGCCAGACCAGGGAGACGGGGGAAAGAGGCACCGGGTCGGTCAGGGGACGCAGGGCCAGCTCCGGGACGTCCGAGAAGTCGACGTTGGCCAGGACCGACCAGCCCTGCTTGCGCATGACCCGCCGGAACTCGGCCTCGCCCTCGATCTTCGGGAAGGGCGGTGCCAGGCCGACACCGCGGCCCGCGAACAGGGCGCGCGCGTAGTCCGTCCATTCGGCGGTGTCCTCGTTGCCCGCGGCGGCGTACACGGTCTCACCGGCGAGCGCGGCCAGCGGCACCCGTGGCAGGGCGGCCAGCCGGTGTTGCGGGGGCAGGTGCACCGCCAGCCGGTCATAGCGGATCAGCCGGTGTTCCAGGCCGGCACGGACAGCCCTCGGCAGTCCGGCGACACGGCCGAAGGAGACGTCGAGCCGGCCGTCCGCCATCTCGGCCGCCGCCCGCGTGAGGCCACTGTGGAACCGGGAGACGAACTCCACGCCAGGGGCCGCCTCCCTGGCCGCCGCCAGTACCCGTGGCCCGGTGGAACCGTGGAGCGCGACGTCGACGATCAAGGGGCGAGCGACGCCCTCGGCCGGGGTCTGCTCCAGTTCCCGGCTCAGCCGTTCCTGGGCGGCCAGGACGTGCCGCACGACGGGCAGCAGCCGGTGCCCCTCGCGGGTGAGCGCCACGTGCCGGGTGTCCCGCTCGAACAAGGCCCTGCCCCACACCCGTTCCAGGTGCCGGATGTCCCGGCTGAGCGCCTGCTGCGCGACGAACAGCCGGGCGGCGGCGCGGGTGAAGTGCAACTCCTCGGCGACGGCCACGAAGGCGCGCAGCAGCCTGGGGTTGATGTCATGACGCACGCCCTCATTCTCACCGACCGGCCCCGGCCGGTGTGGGGCACAGGGTCAGGTGGCGGCGGGTGGGCGGGCGGGGGCCGGCCGCCGGAGCCGGGGCGGTGCGGCCGGCGGCCGGGCGGGGGCCGGGCGCGTGCGGGCGTTCCTCGCGGACGACGGCCCGCAGGGCGTGGCCGAAGCGGGTGATGTCGTCCGGGGTGGTGTCGTGGTGGAGGGACGCGCGCAGGGCGGTGTTCGCGGGGTGGTCCAGGAGCGGCAGCTCCTGCGCGACCGTCTTCCACACCACGACGCCGCGGGCCGCGAGTTGCCGGCGCACGAGCGCGGCGGGCAGTTCCCGGTGGCGGAAGGCGAGGATGCCGGACTGGACCAGGCCGGGCGTGATCAGTTCGGTGCCGGGTGTCTCCTCGACGGCGGCGCGCAGGGCCGGCAGCAGCCGCAGCCCGTCGTGTCCCGCGGGGCCGGCGGGGGCCGCCGCGCGGTGGGCCAGCGCGGCGTCCAGGCCCGCGACGGCCGCGTTGTGCGGGGGCGTCCGGTGGGCGACGGCCTCCTCGAACGCATCCCTCAACCGGGGTGCCACGTAGGCGAATCCGACGTCGTGGGGGCCGCGCAGGAACCTCCAGCCGTCGCCGGCCAGCAGATGGCATCCGATACGGGCGGCGTCCACGGGGAGCTGTCCGGCGGCGTAGGAGGCGTCGACGGCGTACAGGCACCGGTGCGGGGCGAGGATCTGCCCGATGGCCTCGACCGGGTTGACGACGCCGCGGCCGGAGGGGACGTGGACGGCCGAGACGAGGGCGACGTCGTCGTCGATGTGCCGGGCCATCCATTCCAGGTCCAGGTCTCCGTCCTCGCGCAGCGGGACGACCTCCAGCCGGCAGCGGGTGCGGTCGCGCAGGGCGTACAGGGCCGTCAGGTTGGCCACCCCCTCGTAGGGGGTCGTCCAGATCCGGTCGCCACGGCCGGGGGCGAGGCCGCGGACCAGCGCGTCGAAGGCGGTGGCGGCGTCCGTGACGACGGCCGTGTCGGCGGCCGGGACACCGAGCAGTGCGCCGAGACGGTCATGGATCCCGGTGCGCAGGACGTGTTCGAGGTGTTCCTCGAGTTCGTGCGGCCCGTAACGGTCCTCACGGGCCGCGCAGTCGGCGACGAGTGCGCGTACGGCGGCGGGCATACGGCCCCAGCCCGCCGTGTCCAGATGGACCGTCCGGCCGTCCACGCCACCCGCTCCGCTCGGGTCGTCGCGGCTGTCGCGGTCCTTGTGGTCCTTGCGGTCACTGCGGTCCGTGGGGTCACTCGTGGGCGCGTAGTCCCTTCGGTCCTTCTGGTCCGTGGATGACGGCGTCGCGTTCATTTCCGGGGCCTCCCCCCGCTGTCGGGGCCATCGGCTGCCAGGACGCGGGGGCCGTTGTGCGCGACCCGCCACGAACAAGCGTTGCCAACATGCTTGGCAATATGTTGCCTAACGCGAGGGCGAAGTGGCAACGCCGGCTCCGGTGGCGCTCTAGCGAAGGGGCCGCGGACGCACGGTTCGGCCTCTTGGAACGGGCGCCCACTGGGTCTGAAAACGGGGTTGTTGACAAACTTTGCCAGGCATTCGCGCAGGTGGCCCCGTGTCTCTCGTGGGTCTCCAGTCCGTCTCCAGCGAATGCCGAGCAGATCCCGAGTTCGCGTTGCCAAGCTTCTTGGCAAGAAGTTACCAACGCAGATTCGCTTCATTGCCACGGAGGAGCCGTCATGAAGAACATCGCCCGCATCGCCGTCACCACCACCGCCGCCGTCGCCTCCGCCGTCCTCACCCTCGGCGGCGTCAGCACCGCCGCGCAGAGCATCGGTTGGCCGCAGTCGGCGGGTACCACGGCCTCCTCCGCCATCGGGTGGCCGGCCGCCTCCGACGACAGCAACATCGGCTGGCCCAAAGCGGTCACCGTCGCCGCCGACGACAGCAACATCGGCTGGCCCAAGACCGCCACCACCGTCGCGACCACCGGCGACATCGGCTGGCCCAAGGCCACCTACACCACGGCCTCGGGTGACATCGGCTGGCCCAAGGCGGCCACCCTCGCGGCTGACGACAGCAACATCGGCTGGCCCAAGGCGGTCACCGTCGCGGCCGACGACAGCAACATCGGCTGGCCCAAGACCGCCACCACCGTCGGGACCACCGGCGACATCGGCTGGCCCAAGGCGGTCACCGTCGCGGCCGTCTGACGGGCGCGGTTGCCGTAACGGACCACTGGGCGCCGCGACCACCGCGCCCAGCCGAACAGGCCGAACCAACCGAATCTTGAGGCCCCCGCCGGCAGCGCCGTGGCGGGGGCTTCGGTCGTGCGCCGGCCGGTCGCGGGGGCCGGCCTGAGCAGGCGTCCACGGCGGCTCGAGCGGGATCCGGCACGGTGCTGCTCGGAGCACCGCTTCGCCTCTCCCGTGTCCGGAAGGAAGTCGCCCGATGGCCCACGTACCGTGGAACGCGAAATTCGAGGACGTACTGCGCCAGGGCCTGCCGGGGCTCGGCAAGGACAAGGAGCCCGCCGCCGACGTCCCGATGGAGGCCTACGGGCTGGACTCGATGGCACTCATCGGCATCGTCGGCGCGCTGGAGTCGACGTTCCGGGTCAGTCTGGCCGGCCAGGTCGTCATCCCCGTGCACACCCTGACCGCCGGTCAGCTGTGGGGCATCCTCTCCGCCGCGTTGCAGCCGGCCTGGGACGAGAGCCGGCCCTCGGCGGCCGGCCGGCGTACGCGTGACCTGGGTCCCTGGGCCGTCGCCTGACCGCTGCGGGCCACCACGGCGGCAGCCGCGGCACCACTCCCCCGGACACTCACGACAGCGGCTGCGACAGCGCCTGCGGCGCCGGTGACGGTGCCGCGGGCGCGGGGAACGGTCGACGTCAGCCGGGACCGACGCCCCCGCCGGTCACAGTGCCGTGGCGGGGGCCTCCCGTACGCCGGTCATGTTCGGTGCCACGCCCCAGGCGCTCAGGTCGCGGTGCCGCTCCATCCAGACGCAGGCCAGGTCCACGAGTTCGGCGACCGGGCACACCAGGGCACGGGCCGCGGCGAGGGGGCCCTCCCGGACCAGACCGGCGCGGGCGGCCCGGTCGCCGATGCGCGCGTAGTCACCCTCGTACATGACGAGTTGGTCGCTGTCCTGCCAGACGGTGGCTCCGTCGGCTCCCGCGCGGGGCACCCGCATGCGGTGGACGCGGCGCCCCGGGTAGGGCGTGAGGTGTTCGGCCAGGTGCAGGACGGTGCACTTGTCCCAGCCCACTCCGATCAGCAGGACCTTCGCGCCCGCACCGCCCAGCGCGGTCAGCGGGCTGCGCGCGCCCAGGCCGTAGGGCAGCGGGTGGGCGGCGAGCAGGGCGGGGGCGGCGGGGCCGGAGGCGGCCAGCGAGTAGAGGGGGTGCGTGGAGCGGCGGACGCCGGGCAGGGTCCGTACGAACTCGGGGAAGCGGCCCAGGCGGGGCTGGACGGGGTGCACGTCCGGGTCGAACGGGGGCAGGGACGCCCTGATGCGGGGCCACCACGTGGGCGGCACGGGCCGCTGGACCCAGGTCGCCGGGTCGGTCAGGTAGGTGGTGAAGGCGGCCACCACGAGGGTCCCCGACGCCCCGACGGCCTCCCGCAGGGCCCGCAGGAGGGCGACGGGACCGCCCACCGTCCAGCCCAGGGCGCTCAGGGAGGTGTGGACCATGACGACGTCCCCGGGTCCGACGCCCAGGGCCCGCAGGTCCCGGGCCAGTTCGCGGTCGCTGTAGGGGCCGGGGGTGCGGGTGTCGGCGGCGGGGTGCAGCATCCGTGCCTCCGGTCTCTGCGGTGTCTGCGTGTCCGCGGTGGCTGTTTCTGCGGTGCCCGCGGTGTCTGCGGTGTCTTTGACGTCTTCGGGTTCAGTCCAGGGCGGCGGGCTGGTCCGCGGTGGGCCGGTCCGCGGTGGGCCGGGGTGCCGCCGCCCCGGCGGCGGCGGAGGCCGCGCGTACCGCCGGCTGGACGAGGAGGGCGGCGGCGGTGAACAGGACCGCGGCCACCGCCCAGCCGAGGCCGGAGCCGTGGCCGATGAACGCGGTCAGGACCAGCGGGCCGAGGATCGACTGGAGGCCGTGGTGGAGCTGGAAGGCGCCGAGGTACTCGCCGCGCCGGTCCTCGGGGGCCAGGCCGATGCCGATGCCGAACGACCCGGCCGCGTGCCACAGTTCGGCGCCGGTCATCACCACGAAGGCGGCGCACACCAGGAACCCGGCCGTGAGGGTGCCGAGATGGCCGGTGGGGATCAGGAGCAGGCAGGACACCGCGCCGGCCAGGCCCGCGCGGCGGGCGAGGCGGGCGGCGCCGGGCAGGTCGTCGCTGCCCCTGGCCGCCCGGACCTGGAGCAGTACGCACAGCACGGTGTTGAGCCCGATGAGCAGGGGGGTGAGCACGGTGGGCAGGCCGGTGCCGACGACGATCCACAGCGGGATGGCCACCGCCAGCACGGAGTCGTGCAGGGACAGTGCCGCGTTGACCGCGACGACCCGCAGGAACGGCCCGTCGCGCAGTGCCGTGAAGCGTCCCGCGGCGGGCGGGGCGGGGCGGGCGGCGGCCGCGGGCAGCCGGTGCACCAGCAGGCCCGCCACCACGAACGTGACGCCGTTGGCGAGCGGGATGACCTGGAGGGCGCCCCGGGTGCCGACGGCGAGCAGGACCGCTGCGGCCAGGGTGCCCAGTCCCATGCTGGCGTTGCCGACGGAGCGGATCGCGGCGCGCGCGTTCACCCGGTCCTGGCCGGGGACGAGTTCGGCGATCAGGGACATGAAGGAGGGGCCTGTGCCGAACTGCAGGGCGCCCACCGCCACCGCCAGGACGACGAACTGCCAGGCCGCGTGCACGGCGGGCAGTGCGAGGTAGCCGCAGCCCAGCCCGATCAGCAGCCAGGTCAGCAGCGGGCGCGCCCCGGTGCGGTCGGCGACCATGCCGAACAGCACCGAGGCGAGCAGTCCGGTCAGTCCGGCGGCGGACAGCGCCATGCCGATCTGGGCCGGGCTCAGGCCGGTGACCTGGGTGAGGTAGACGGCGGAGCCGGCCATGTACAGGCCCACGCCGATGCCGTCGATGCCGTGCAGGACGGCGAGCTGCCGTGCGGGGCCCTTCAGGCTGGCCGGGAACAGGGGCATGCGCGCTCTCCGCTCGGTCGTACGGCTACGGCTACGGCTCTGTCTGTGGCTCTGCCTGTGGGTTGGTCCGGGTCCGGCTTCGGGTCCGGCTTCGGGTCCGGCTTCGGCTTCGGCTTCGGCTTCGGGTCCGGGGTGGTGGAGGGTCAGGGGGCGGGCGGGCCGAGGGGGCGCAGGACGGAGTAGAGGAGCTGGTCGTGCCAGGTGCCGGCGCGCCACTGGGCGCGGCGGACCCGGCCCTCCAGTTCGAAGCCGGCCTTCTCGGCGGCACGTTGTTCGGCGAGGTTGTCCGCGTCGGTGCACACCTGGACGCGTTCGGTCCGGGTGTGGGTGAAGAGGTAGTCCACGAGCAGGCGCTGCGCCTGGGTCCCGATGCCCTGGCCGCGGTGGGCGGCGAACAGGCCGATCGCGATCTCCCAGCAGGCGGAGGTCTCCACGCGTCCCCACGCGCGGCGGAACCACTCGACGCGTCCGGCGAGGGTGTCGTCGACGGTGACGGACAGCATGTTCTCGTCACCGCCGAGCAGGCCTCGCTCGTCGAGCAGCCGGCGCAGCCGCAGACTCGGCGTGTGCCCGAACCACTGGTAGGGGCCCGGTCCGTGGGGCCCGGCGAACTCCGTGTCGAACCGGTCGAGGTCCGTGGAGGTCACCGGGCGCAGCACGGTCGCCGGGCGCAGCACCGGTCTCATCCGAGGTGCCCGGCCTTGAGTCGTACGGCCTGTTTGAGCACCTGGGTCTCGTCCGCCGCGCCGAGGGTGCGGGTGAGCAGGGCGCGCAGCCGGGTGAGGCGTTCGGTCAGGGACAGTTCGTGGTGGTGCCGGGTGAGGGCCTCGAACTCGGGCCGGCCGAGGAGTTCGGCGAGGAAGACGTTGGCGAGGTCCTGAGGGGTGGGTTCCTCGATGGTGACGGCGATGTGGAGGGAGGTGCCGATGCGGGCGGTGGCGGAGTGCGGGGTGCCGTGCGGCATGTAGAGCACGTCGCCGGGGCGCAGGGTGACCTCCATGCGCCGGTCGTAGGGGATGACGCCGCCGGTGTAGCGGTCGGAGTCGCTGGTGGAGGTCTCGTCGAGGCGGCCCACCACCCAGTCCTTGACGCCGGCGATCTGCAGGACGAGGACGTGGGAGCCGTCCATGTGGGCGGCGATGGCGGTCTTGCCGGGCGGGCTGAGGAAGACGAACGACTCGAGTTCGGCGCGGAATTCGGGTGCCAGTGCCTGGACGAGGGCGCGCAGGCGGGGGTGCCAGTGCTCGGGCTGGCTGAACTTGAAGGTGCCGCCGGCGGCGAAGTCCGCCTTGATCTGGGCGGGGTTGATGTAGCCGGGGACGTGGTGGCCGACGATGGTGCGCGAGCGTGTCATCTCGGAGACGGCGGTGCGCACGCCTTCGTCGAAGGCGGTGAAGTAGGGGCGGATCAGCAGCCCGCAGTCCACCTCCTCCCACATCTCCTGCTCGGTGATCAGGCCGGTCAGGTCGGCCGAGGCGCGGAAGACGGCGGGCTGGGCGGCCCAGTGGTCGCGGAAGAACGCGTCGGTGTCGCCGACCAGGTCCTCGAGGGTGATCCGGGTGGTGGTCATCCCGTCACCTCCCGCATGGCGGTGAGAGCGGCGTGGGCCCAGGTGTCGTCGTCGAGGTGGCGGGTGTGGGCGAGCAGGGCGGCGCGGACGCGCTCGGTGCGCTGTTCGAGGGTGGTGGTGTGGAAGCGGTGGGCGAGGTCGGGGTCCGCGTCCAGGAGGTGGCGGCCGAGCGCCTCGAGGAGGTCGTCGGGGGTGGGTTCGGTGAGGGTGAAGGTGAGGTGGAGGGAGTCGCCGTCGCGGGCGACGGCGTCGTGGGGCCAGCCGTGCGGCAGATAGAGCACGTCACCGGGTTCCAGGACGAAGGTGTGGGTGGGGTGGGCGGCGTCGACGTCGAGGCCGGCGTCGGCTCGGACCTGCTGCGAACCGGCGTACAGCTGCCATTCCTTGCGGCCTTCGAGCTGGAGGGCCACGACGTGGGAGGCGTCGCGGTGCGGGAGCATGCCGCGGCTCTCGGGCGGGGTCCAGAAGACGTAGGAGGCCACCGCGACCGGGGCGGCTGCCTGGAGCTGTTCGACGACGGTGCGGGTGGGACGGTGCCAGTCGGAGAGCTGGTTGAGCTTGAGGGTGCCTCCGGCCGACATCAGCCGGTTGACGGCCGCGGCGTCGGGGAAGCCGGGGCGCTGGTGCCCGATGACGTCCCTGGAGCGGGTGTAGGCGCTTTCCGGCGGTACGGCTCCGTGGCGCAGCACCGAGAAGTAGGGCCAGCGCAGCAGGCTGGCGTCCAGCTTCTGTTCGATGAAGGCGGAGGAGACGTGGTCGGCGGGATCGACCGCGCCGCGGAGGATCCTGAATTCCTTGTTCCATGCGTCGGCGAAGATTCCCTCGCCGCGCAGAGTGTCCACGAGCGACGTGTTCAACCCGACCCCCAGGGCTCTGGTGTCTTCGGTGTCCGGGCGCCGGCCGGAGCGCCCGGCTGAGTGCGGGCGTTCCGGCCGGGCGGAGCCGTCTGGCGTGTCAGGCGTTGGAGATCTGGTTCATGATCGTCTTCGGGGAGTCGAAGGCGTCCTCCTCCTCGGCGCTGATGTTCGTCTGCGCCAGCTCCTCCGGGTTCTCGGAGTTGTCGATCGCGTTCTTCGTGTCGCGGATACCCATGTCAGCCTCCACAGGCGGCGGGGTTCTCACCGCGGTGGTGCGGTGAGCTGCCCTGGAGCATGCCAGCGGGGCCTCGCGCGGTCCTTGACC
The DNA here is from genome assembly GCF_042734135.1 of Streptomyces sp. NPDC059668. NCBI lineage: Bacteria > Bacillati > Actinomycetota > Actinomycetes > Kitasatosporales > Streptomycetaceae > Streptomyces > Streptomyces sp. NPDC059668. The sequence goes on from NZ_JBHWEL010000050.1 coordinate 42,303, forward strand.
GCGCTCGGGTGCGGCGGTCGAGCCCCGCCGGGGCGGGCGGGACGGAACGGGCGGGCCTGCTGGGCAACGGGGGCCGGTGGGTGGGCGGTTGAGGGATGGGCGGTTGAAGGGTGGGAGTGCGCGGGGCCGGGGCCGGGCCTGCTGGACAACGGGGGCCGGCGGGTGGGCGGTTGAGGGGTGGGAATGCGCGGGGCCGGGGCTGCGGTTCGGGGATCGCGGACCCGGGTGGCGGCGTCATGGCCGTCTGCGGGCACCGTGCCGGGGGCTGCCGCAGAATCGCACGAGAACGGCTTGAGACGGGGCCCGGGGCGGGGCGCGATGCCGGAAGCGGCCGGTACGGCGCGGTAAGGCGCGGCTCGGCCGGTACTGCGCAGCGCGGCGCGGTACGGCGCGGCGCGGTACGGCGCGGCGCGGTACGGCGCGGCGCGGTACGGCGCGGTAAGGCGCGGTACGGCCGGTACGGTTCGGGCGCAGCCGGCACGGCGGGCCTGGCACGGGGAGTCCTCGGCCGCCCCCACCGCCCCACCGGTGGTGTGTCTGAGGTGTTCCGGTGGGGTGGGCGGCGCTTTGGGTCAGGGCGTCCGCGTGGGTATCTCGAACCACATGGTCTTGCCGGTGGCCGTGCGGGTGCTGCCCCAGGTCTCGGTGAGCAGATCGAGCAGTTCGGTACCGCGTCCGCTCTCCGCGTCGGCGTCGACGAAGCGGCGTACGGGGCCGGTGGGCTCGGTGTCCTCCACTTCGCACCGCAGGTGGGAGCCGCGTGCGTACAGGTTGAGCCGCAGCGGGCCGCGGGTGTGGCGCAGGGCGTTGGTGACCAGTTCGCTGACCAGGAGTTCGGCGGTGTCGGCCAGGTCCTCCAGACCCCATTCGCCCAGCTGGGCGGTGGCCAGGCGACGGGCCCGGCGGACCGAGGTCAGCTCCCGCGGCAGGGGCCAGGAGGCGTCCCAGGCGGTGGCCCGGGCGCGCGGCGCGTCGAGCGGCCGCAGGGGCTCCAGGGAACGCGACCACAGAGCCTGGCTCCGGGCGATCCATGAGGTGGGCGCGGCCTGCGGGGCCTGGTCCTCGTCCTGGGCGTGGCCGGCGGCAGCCCGCCGGTCCGGCCTCTGCGTCCGACCGCGGGAGAACCGGGCGAGGGATCCCAGGGGTGAGATCGAGGCGAGGTCGATGGCCCAGGCGGCCATGGGAATCAGTCCCTTCCGTAACTGCCGGCGACGATGCTGCCGGAACGGCCGAAGCACTTCGGCGACCGGGGCGGGCATGCGCCGGATCCCGCATTCACGTAGCACGTGCTACATCCATAAATATACATGTAGCACGTGCTACGGTAAATACCTGGACGAAAGTTAACGAATTAGACATGCGGGGTCCGTTCCGTCCCGCACAACCGCAGGTGGGAGGCCCTTCATGTCGCGGCCAGCCGACCCGGCCAAACGGCGCGACCTCCTGGAGCAGGTCCGCGCGTACATGATCCGCAACGGCGTGGCCGACCTGTCCCTGCGCCCGCTCGCCCAGGCCCTGGGCACCAGCGACCGCATGCTCCTGTACTACTTCGGGAGCAAGGAACGCATGGTCGCCGAGGCGCTCGCCATGTACGAGAGGCGGCCGCTGCTGCGCGCCCGGCGCCTGCTCACCACCGCGGACTCCCCCCGGGACCCGGCGGGGCTGCGCCGCTTCATGGAGGAGACCTGGCAGCAGTTCAGCAACCCCGAGCTGCGCGCCACACTCCCCCTCTACCTGGAGATCATGGCCGCGGGCCTGCTCCACCCCGAGCGGTACGGGCCCGTCATGCGCGACGTGATGAGCGAGTGGACACGCCTGCTCACCTCCGTCTTCCGTGAACTGGGCATGACCGAGGCCCGGGCCCGCACGGAGACCACCCTCCTGCTCGACGCGACCTTCGGCCTGCTCATCGCACCCTTGACCAACGGCGACTGGGACCGGGCCGACGCGGCCTTCCACACCCTCCTCGACCGCCTCGAACCCGGCTGGCGGGACGTCTAGGCGCCGCCCGCAGAGGTCCGCCGGGCCGCCGCGCCCCGCAGACCGGGAAGCCGGACGAGCGTGAGCCGAACCCGCCCGCACCGCCGCCGGCCCCCGAGGGGACCCACGCCGGCCCGACGCTCCGGCCTTCCGCGGGCGGACGTTCGGACACTCCGGCCGACCGGCCGGCGCGAGCGGCCCGAGCGGCACCGGTGCACCCACGGACCGGATGGCCGTACCGGATGGCCGTACCGATCCGCCGCAGCCTGGCCGTCACCGGCCTCGCGGCCCAGGACGGCCGTCACCGGAAGCCCGGTGCCGATCACGAGTACGCCGATGAAGAGACCCCCGCCGCCGCCCCCCTGCCACCCCCGCCGGGCGCCGGCCCGGGGGCCGGGGGCGGCGCCACCGGTGCGCCACCCCAGCGAGCCGGACCCACAAAAACAGTTTGACAACAACGAGGGACGGTTTTTCC
>NZ_JBHWEL010000050.1:44767-66498 GCF_042734135.1 Streptomyces sp. NPDC059668
GCCCGCCTCTCGCGGGCCCCGGCGCCCACGACGCGGCACCCCCGACCCCCCCCCCCGCCCCGCCGCCCCCCCGCCCCCCCCGGCGCCCGCGGGGGGGGGCGCCGCCCGCGGCTCCAGCGGTGCTCCAGCCGTGCGAGACGGACCCTCAAGATCTTGTTGCCAACCTCTTGGCAAGGTTTTGCCAAGGCGGAGCCGTCCGTCCTTCCGAGCCGCTGTCGAAGGAGCGAGCCCGTATGTCACTCTCCGGCCTGATCGAGCAGCACGTCCGTACGCGGCCCGAGGCGACCGCCGTCACCTACCCCGCGGCCGACGGCCCCGGCGTCTCGCTCACCTACCGGGAGCTGAGCGGAGCCGCCAACCGTCTCGCCGCCCATCTGCGGGCGCTGGGGGTCCGTCCCGGGGACCGGGTGGTGACCGCGCTCGGGCCGGGCCCGAATCTGGTGACCGCCTTCCTCGCCGTGGTGCGGGCCGGTGCGGCGTACGTGCCGGTGGACCCGGCCCATCCGGAACTGCGCCGCCGGCTGATCGTGCGGGACAGCGCGGCCCGCGCCGTGCTGACCGAGGGCGCCGGGGCCGGGCAGTACGCGGGGCTGGACGCGGTGGCCGTCGACCTGGACGCGGACGCCGGGCCGATCGCGGCCCGGCCCGCGATCCTGCCGGCCGCGCGGCCGGGGCCCGAGGACGCGGCCTACGTCTGCTACACCTCGGGGACCACCGGCACCCCCAAGGGCGTCGTCGTCCCGCACCGCGCCGTCCTCGACCTCGTCGCCTCCACCGACTACGTGCGCCTGGCACCGGACGACGTGGTCGCCCAGGCCGCCAACCCCGCCTTCGACGCGGTCACCTTCGAGATCTGGGCGACTCTCGCCGCCGGTGCCCGGCTGGTCGGGCTGGCCAAGGACACCGTCATCGATCCGGCCCGCTTCGCCGACGCGGTCCGCGAGCACGGTGTGAGCACCGTGTTCCTGACCACCGCGCTGTTCCACCAGATCGCCCGCGAGCGGCCCGACGCCTTCGCCCCGCTGCGCACCGTCCTGTTCGGCGGCGAGGCCTGCGACCCGCGCCGGGTACGGCAGGTCCTGGCGGCCGGCGGGCCGGGGCGGCTGCTGCACGTGTACGGGCCCACCGAGACCACCACGTTCGCCACCTGGCACGAGGTGACCGGGGTCGCGAAGGACGCGCGGACCGTGCCGATCGGACGGCCGCTGGGCGCCACCGTCGCCGTCGTGGTGAGCGCGGACGGCCGGCCGGCCGCGCCGGGCGGCAGCGGTGAACTCCTGCTGGGCGGGCCGGGTCTGGCCACCGGCTATCTGGACCGGCCCGAGCTGACCGCGCAGCGGTTCGTCGAGGACCGCTTCACCCCCGGCGGCGGCCGGCTGTACCGCACGGGCGATGTGGTGCGGCTGCGCGAGGACGGGGCGATGGAGTTCACCGGCCGGGTCGACAACCAGATCAAGCTGCGCGGCTTCCGGATCGAGCTCGGCGAGATCGAGTCCGTGCTGACCGCGCACCCGGCGGTGTCCGAGGCGGTCGTGTCGGTGCACACGACCCCCGAGAACAACGCGGATGCCGAGGGTGCCGAAGGCGGTGGGCGCGCGGGCGGCGGCGCGGGCGGGGAGCGGCGTCTGGTGGCGCACGTGGTGCCGGCCGCGCACCGGGCGGCGGCGCGGGAGAGCGAGCAGCTCACCGAGTGGAAGGAGATCTACGAGACGCTCTACGACGACGCCGGCGAGGCCGCGTACGGGGAGAACTTCGCGGGCTGGAACAGCAGTTACGACGCCCGGCCGATCCCGCTGGAGCAGATGCGGCAGTGGCGGGCGGCGACGGTGGAGCGCGTCCGGGAGCTCGGCGGGCGGCGTGTCCTGGAGATCGGTGTCGGCACCGGTCTGCTGATGGCGGAGCTGGCCGGCGCGCCGCAGTGCGAGGAGTACTGGGCGACCGACTTCTCCGCCTCCGTCATCGAGGCGCTGCGCGCACAGACGGGGGCGGACGAGCGGCTGCGCGGCAAGGTGCGGCTGAGCTGCCGCGCGGCCGACGACCTGGAGGGTCTGCCCGCCGGTCACTTCGACACCGTCGTCGTCAACTCGGTCGTCCAGTACTTTCCCCATCTCGCCTATCTGCGCTCCGTCGTGGAGGGTGTGCTGCCGCTGCTCGCGCCCGGCGGCTCGGTCCTGCTGGGCGATGTGCGCAACCTCGACCTGGCGTCCTGTCTGCAGACCGGGGTCGAACTCGCCTCCCGCGCCGGGCAGTCGCAGCCGGTCGACGGTGCGCAGGTGTGGCGCGGCGTCGAGCAGCGGGTGGCGCTGGAGACCGAACTCCTGCTCTCTCCGGCCCTGTTCGCCGCCTGGGCGCGTGAACTGCCCGCCGTGCGCGCGGTGGACGTGCGGGTCAAGCGCGGCGGCGCGCACAACGAACTGACCCGCTACCGCTACGAGGCGGTCCTGTCCACCGCCGCGCCCGCCCTGGACCTCTCCGGTGCCCCCCGTCTGGTGTGGGGTTCCGAGGCCGCCTCCCCGGCCGGTGTGGAGGCGTACCTGCGCGCGCGGCGGCCCGCCGCCGTGCGGCTGGCCGCCGTGCCCAACCGGCGGGTGCACGGCGAGTGGGCGGCGATGCGTGCCCTGCGGGACGGCACGGCGGGCCTGGCCGGCGCGGTGGCCGGGCTGGGCGACGGCGGGGGCGCGCCCGATCCGGAGGAGCTGTGCGCGGCCGGGGAGCGGGCCGGCTACCGGGCCCTGCCGACCTGGTCGGCCGTGGAGGGCCGGCTCCTCGACATCGTCTTCGTCGACCCGGCACAGGTGCCCGCCGGTCCCCTGACCGGTGTGTACGCGGGCCCCGAGGTGCCTGCCGAGGCCTGCGCCAACACGCCGACCGCGTTCGGGAGCACCGTCGACACCGAGGTCGTCCTGCGCGCCCATCTGCAGGAGCAGTTGCCGGACTACATGATCCCGTCGGCGCTGGTGACCCTCGCGGCGCTGCCGCTGAACGCCAACGGCAAGGTGGACCGTGCGGCGCTGCCCGCGCCCGTGTTCAGCGCCGACCGGCCCGGCACGCCGCCCGGCACGCCGGTGCAGGAGATCGTCCGTGATCTGTTCGCCGAGGTGATCGGTGTGCCGCGGCGTACCGTCCACGCCGACTCCGACTTCTTCCGGATCGGCGGGCATTCGCTGGCCGCGGCCCGGCTGCTGGCCCGGGCGCGGGCGGTGCTGGGCGCCGACCCGGGCAGCCGTGCCCTGTACGAGGCGCCCACCCCCGCGCTGTTCGCCGCTCTCGCCGGTGACCGGCCGGCCGACGCCACCGGGCCCGGCCGGGCCTGCGCCGGGGAGGGCTGCGCGGTGCTGCCGCTGCGGCTGCGCGGCGCGCTGAGCGTACGGGCGCTGGAGGAGGCGCTCGGGGACCTGGGGCGCCGTCACGAGGCGCTGCGCAACAGCCGGCTGGGATCGGCGGGCACCCGGCTGCGTACCCTGGCCGCCGACGACCATCTGCTGGAACTCACGCTGCCCGCCGGTCTGGTCGACCTGTGGTCGCACACCCCGCTGGCCGCCGAACTCGCCCTGGCCTACGGGGCGCGGGCCACCGGCGATGCCCCGCACCGGGACGGCGGCATGCCGGAGGCGGCTCCGCGGGCGGTGGCCGGTGACCTGTCGCCCACGGTGCTGCCGGGCAGCGGGCCGTCCCGGGCCGGCGGGCGTGACGGCGGCCGTCTCGACCTCGACTGGGACGCGGGCCTGCACGAGCGGCTGGTCCGGCTGGCCTCGCAGCAGGGCGCCACCCTGTTCATGGTGGTGCACGCCGCGCTCGCGGCCCTGCTCGCCCGGCTCGGCGCGGGAGACGTCATCACCCTGGCCGCGCCGGTGCCGGCCCGCGACAGCGCCGCCCTGCGCCGCGCCGTGGGGCCCTACGGGCGGGTGCTGGCGCTGTCCGTGGACACCTCCGGCGACCCGGCCTTCACCGAACTGCTGCGGCGGGTGCGCGCCGCCGACCTCGCCGCCTACCGCACCGGTGGTGCGGCCCTGGCCCGGCCCGGCGGCATCGCGCTGAGTGTCCTCGCGGAGAGCTGCGGCGAGTACGAGGCGGCCGGGCTCACCGTGCAGGCGGCCCCGCCGCAACTCCCCGCCCAGGACGCCGACCTGGGCCTGACACTGACCGAACGGCACACCCCCGCCGGTGCGCCGGCCGGCATCACCGTCAGCGCCGCCTTCGACCACGAGAGCGTCGGGGAGGCGGCCACCGCCCACCTGACCGGTCTGCTGACCGCGCTGCTCGAAGCCGCGCTGGACGCCCCCGACACCGTCCTCAGCCGGCTGCGCACCGCGCCCGACTCCCCTGCCGACGGGGCGCGGCGGTGGGCCGGCCCGGCGCTGGAGCTGCCCGAGGCGGGGGTCGCCGCCCTGTTCGCCGCGCAGGCCGCCCGTACTCCCGGCGCACCGGCCCTGGCGGGCATGGACTACGCCGAACTGGACGCCCGTTCCGACCTGCTGGCCCACGCCCTGCTCGCCCACCGGGCCGGCCCCGGCACCACGGTGGCCACCGCGATCGCCTCGCCGACCGGTTTCGCGGTCGCCGTCCTCGCCATCGCCAAGACCGGCGCCGCCTGCCTGCCCCTCGACCCGGCCCGTGCCCTGCCCGGCGTGGCCCGGCCCGCCGTCCTGCTCCTCGACGAGGCCGCCGACCGTGTGCTGCCGCCCGTCCCCGAAGCGGCCCGGCTGGTCCGTGACCCGGCCGCCGACCTGCTGCCCGCCGCCCCCGTCCGGCCCGTCCGCCCGCCGCACCCCGCGCACCCTGCGCACCCGCTGGTCCTGGCCCCCGCCACACCGGACGCCACCGGCACCAAGGACGCCGGTGGCCGGGCGGAGCCGGCCGCGGCGGGCCCGCTGGTGGAGATCGGCCCCGAGAGCGTCGTCGCCGCCACCCTCGCCCCGGCCGCCGACGCGGCCTGGCTGAGCGCCGGTTACCCGGACGCGGGCACCGCCCTCGGCCTGCTCGCCGCCCTCGCCCGCGGCGCCCGTGTCCACCTGCCCGCCACCCCCCTGGACGGTGCCGCGCCCGCCGCCGTCCTGGAGTGGCTGCGCGACTGCGGCGCGAGCGTGCTGCTGGGCGGCGCCGGCGAGGAGCTGCCGGCCCGCGCCGCCGCCGAGCACCTCACCCTGAGCGTGCCCGGCGGCTGGCCGGAGGGGCGGCTGCTGGTCGAGCACACCCCCGCCGGGCCCCGGCCCGCCCCGGGCCACCGCGCCTACGTCCTGGACGCGCAGCTGCGGCCCGCCGGGGCCGGCCGCACCGGAAGCCTCTACATCGCGGGCGCCGGTGTCGCCCGCGGCTACAGCGGCGACCCCGCCGCCACCGGCGAACGCTTCCTGCCCGACCCGCTGGCCGGCCCCGGGCAAACCGCCCTCATGTGGCGCACCGGCCGCGCCGCCCGTATCGACGCCGACGGCCGGCTGACCGTCCTCGGGCCGCCCCCGGCCGACGACCCCTTCGCCGACGAGTACGCCACCTTCGTCGTCCTGTCCGACGCCCGCGACCGCCACGCCCTGTGGCCGGCCTGCGTACCCGCCCCCGAGGGCTGGCACGAGACCCACCCCGAGGACCTGTACGAGCTGTGCCTGGACCACCTGCAGACCACCCGCTGAACCCACACCACCCGCTGAACCGGCCCCGCGCCCACCAGCACCAGCACCCGCACCCGCACCCGCACCCGCAGCCCCGTAGCCGTAAGGGATCCCGCCATGACCGTCGTCGCCCCCGCCCGCCCCACGCGTTCCTCCCGCCCGGCCGCCGCCCCCGCGGGCCCCCTGCCCGCCCCGCAGACGGCCGGCGACCCCCGCCACCACGTGCTCGACCTGACCGCCCGCGAGGCCCGCGCCGCGCACGCCCTGGCCGCGTCCTGCGCCGAGACGTTCAAGGCCGCCGACGACCCCCGGTTCGTCGACGAGGCCCCGGTGATCGCCCACGAGCTGCCGCTCGCGGTGCGCCGCCACCTCAACTCCGCCCGCCGTGACGAGAACACCCACGCCACCCTGGTCCGCGGCCACCTCGTCGACCAGGCGGCCCTGGGACCCACCCCCGGCCACTGGAGCGCGGCCGACACCGAGGCGAGCCAGGTCCACGGCTGCCTGCTGGTGCTGTACGCGGCCCTGCTGGGCGACATCACCGGCTGGGCCACCCAGCAGGCCGGCCGGCTGGTGACCGACATCCTGCCCGGCAAGGGCTACGAACACAGCCTCGTCTCCGCCTCCAGCACACGGGAACTGGCCTGGCACACCGAGGACGCCTTCTCCCCCCACCGGGCGGACTGGGTCGGCCTGTTCGCGCTGCGCAACCCGGGCCGGGTGCCGACCACCGTCGCCCACGTCGACGTACGCCAGGTGCCCGCCGCCGTGCGCGCGGTGCTGGCCCAGCCCCGGTTCGCCGCCCTGCCCGACACCTCCCACGAGTTCACCGCCGACGCTCCCCCGGCCGAGCCGGTCGCCGTCCTGTCGGGCCACCGCGACCTGCCGGTGCTCCGCATCGACCGGGACTTCTTCACCGCGCTGCCCGGCGACCGGGCGGCCGAACGGGCCCTGGCCTGGCTGGTGGCGCACCTGGACGCCAACCTCACCGACGTACTGGTGCCCACCGGCGCCGTCTGCTTCCTCGACAATCGCAACGTGGTGCACGGACGGCGCCCCTTCAGCGCCGGCTTCGACGGATCCGACCGCTGGCTCAAGCGCGTCAACCTCGTCCGGGACCTGCGGCGCACCCGGCCCGGCCGCCTCGACGGCGCCACCCGGGTCATCGGCTGACACCCCCGCCCGCACGCCCCCCGCCCACCCCCGGCCCGCCCGCGCCGGCCCGCCCGACCTCTGGAGACCGCCATGCCCAGCACGCCCTCCCGTCCCGCCGTCCTGCTCGTCGAAAGCCGCCGGGCCACCTTCACCGACAGCGTCCTGGCCCGCGACGACGTGGACGTCGTCCTGCTGCGCTTCGACTGCGTGCCGCTGAGCGAGGACTACCTCCGGCGCACCGCGCACCTGCCCACGTTCACCCTGCGCACCGCCGCCCCCCTGCACGAGGAGGCCGCCCGCTACCTGCGCTGGATGAAGGGCACCCGGGGCCTGCCCCGGCCGCGGTTCTTCTGCAACCCCAACGAGGCCTTGCAGGAGCGCGCCCAGCGCTTCGCCGCCCTCGTCGACCTGCCGCACCTGACCCCCCGCCAGGTCGCCTGGGTCCGCAACAAGAAGACCATGAAGGACCGCTACGCCGAACTCGGCATCCCGCACGCCGCCTACCGCGCCGTGCACAGCCTCGACGACGTCGCCGCGTTCGGCGACACCCACGGCTGGCCGGTCGTCCTCAAGCCCGTCGACTCCGACTCCTGCCTGCACACCTACCGCGTCGACTCCCCCGCCGCGCTCGCCGCGATCCCGCCGCTCGACCCCGGCCTGGACTGGATGGCCGAACAGTTCATCCGCGGCCGCGAGTTCCAGCTGTGCGCCGTCGTCGCCCACGGCCGGGTCGTGGACGCCTACCTATCGAAGAACCCCCGCCCGATCCTGGAGGTCCTCGACGGCGCGATCAACGCCAACATCACCTACGCGCCCGGCGAACGGCTCCCCGTCGACGCGCGGGCCCTGGCCCAGCAGCTCACCGACGGCCTGCACCTGCCCTTCGGCTACCTGCACGGCGAGTTCTTCCTCACCGACGACGGCTCCTTCTTCATGAGCGAGGTCGCCGCCCGCCTCAGCGGCTGCGAAGTCCCCGCGAACCACTCCCTCGCCTACGGGTTCGACTTCCTGCACGTCATCCTCGACACCTACCTCGACCGCGTCCCGCGGCCCGTCTACACCCGCGACCGGGCAGTCGGCGACCTGCTCCTGCCCACCCGGCCCGGCCGCGTGCTGCACATCAGCTCCGAGGAGGAACTGCTGCGCCTGCCCGGCGTGATCGGCGCCCACCTCGACGCCGCCCCCGGCGACGTCCTCGACCCGCCCCGCGCCTCCCACGCCTCCACCGGCTACGTCCACGTCGAGGGCGCCACCGCCGACCAGGTCGAACAGCGCATGCGGGCCGTCCTCGACCACTTCGAGCTGAAGGTGGACCACCCGTGAACACCACTCCCGTCCTCACCTCCCCGGCCGGCAACGGCACTTCGGCCACCGCGTACGCATCCGCCGCCGAAGGCACCGCGAACGCACCCGCCCCCACGGGAGGTTCGGCACACCCGGGCATGCCCGTCGCCGACAGCCCCGCGAACTCCCGTGCGCACGCGGGCGGTTCGGCCGCCCTGAGCGCCCCGGCCGCCAGGGACACCGGGCCCGGTGCCGGACGCCGGCCGCTGTTCGCCGCGTACACCTCGCTCGGCGCCTACACGCGGGCCGTGGCCGGCGGCCGGGGCCCCCTGCCGGTGTTCACCGGCCCCCGCACGGACCTGCTGGACGGCATCGCCCTGGCCGAAGAGGTCTACAGCGGACTGCGCACCCCCGAACCCTGCGACACCGGCGTCGTGGCCGGCGGCCCGCTGCCCGCCGCGCTGAACGCGCTGATCCGCCCGCTGGCCCGCCACTGGGTGGACACCCCCGACGACCTGCCGGACACCGGATCCGTACTGCTGGTCGGCGCATACACCCACCTGCGCGCCGACGCCGTGCAGCACGTCCTCGACGCCGCCCACGCCACCGGCCGCCCCCTGTCCCTGCTGACCGGCCGCGACATCCACAGCCTCAGCTGGATGGCGGCCAAGCAGTACGCCCGCGTCAGCGCGGACGCCCCGGTCGGCGTCCTGTCCGAACTCGACACCGCCGGCCCCGCCCCGCAGGCCGACGTATGGCTCGGCGCCGGCGACGTCCACCGCCTCGACGTCCGGCAGACCGCCCTCGGCCGGGTGTGGCGGCGGGTGCTCTTCCACGGCAACGGCAAGGACGACCAGCTCAACCTCGGCCAGTTCACCCTGTGCGGCGCCAGCCCCGCCCCGGCCGCGCCCGGGATGCCGGGCCCCCGCTGCGCCTACGGCCTGGGCTGCACCAAACCCCAGGACAAACTCATCCCCGCCCGCGGCATCCGGGCCGCCGAACTCGTGCTCGCCAACTGCTTCAGCGGCGCCCTCGCCGGCCACGCGATGTACGACCCGAAGTACCTCATCCTCCTCAACGCGCTCGACGGGCCCGCCCAGACCGTCGTCGCCACGCTCACCGCCTGCGACGGACAGCGCCCGGAGAACCTGGCCTGGCTCACCGCCACCACGGCCGCCGGCAACGCGGCCGTCGCCATGAACCGGCAGCTGCACGACATCAACCCCTACCCCGCGTTCGTCCAGGCCGGCCTGAACTCCTCCGGCCTCGGCCCCTCACCCCACCCCCACACCCCCGCCGACACCCACACCCACGACGCCGACGCCGGCGGGTCCTCCGAAGTCCCCCGCTCCCCCGAATCCCCGAACCCGGGCGGCCCTTACGACTCCGACGGCTTCCCGGACCCCGCCGGCCCCTACCCGCCGCTGCACCGGCTCGGCGCCCGCCTGTCGGGCCTGCTCGACAGCGGGCTGCTGGGCCCCGACTACCCGCTGCGCCCCCGGCTGCGGGCCCTCGCGGACACCGTGCTGCGCGACGCGGCGCGCACCGTGGCCCGGTCCGCACCCGACGCCGGCCCGGCACTGGCCGCGATCGCCGCCGAGACCAAGTCCCTCGACCTCGCGCTCGCCCACCGCTTCGCCAAGCACCACGACGACCCCGCCCTCGCCTTCCCCACCTACTTCGGCGAACGCAGCACCGCCGGGGCGCCCGTCGCGCTCGACACCCCGTGCGCCTGCGGCCGGCCGCTGCGCTCCTACCGCCGCCACGGCCGGGTACCGGCGATCGCCGACACCGTCCAGACGGTCTGCGCCCGCTGCGGCGACGTCGCCAACGCCCACACCGGCGCCGTCGCACTGCACGTGAAGGCACCCACCGAGGCGGCCGCGGCCAGCACCCTGCACGTGGTGGTGGAGGCGGTGGCCCCCCGCGACGGCACCCTGAACCTGGGCATCGTGCTGCCGCTCTACCTCGACGCCCGGGTGGGCCCCGTGCTGCGCCGCGTCGACGCGGTCGCCGGGCGGCGCGCCCACGCCGAGTTCACCCTCGACCTGGCACCCCAAGTCACCCCGCAGGCCTACTACTTCTGCCCCTTCGCCGTTCAGGACCTGGGCGTGAGCGTCTCCCGGGTGCACTTCACCGTCCTGCCCCGTCCGTAGGGAGCCCGCCATGAACCCCGCCACCGCCGCGCCCGGACACGCCCCGCGTCCGCGCGGTCCGCTCGGCCACCGCTCGTTCCGCCGGCTGGCCGCCGGGCGGGCGCTGGTGTACTGCGCCAACGCGATGGCGCCTGTCGTGCTGGCCTTCGCCGTCCTCGACGCCTCCGGCTCGACCACCGCCCTGGGCCTGGTCGTCGGCGCTCGCTCGGTGGCCAACGTGGCGCTGCTGCTGGCCGGCGGGGTCGTCGCCGACCGGATGCGGCGCACCCTGGTCGTACGGGGTTCCGCGCTGGCCGCGTGCGGGGCGCAGACCGCGATCGCGCTGAGCGTGCTGCTGGGGCTCACCTCCCTCCCCCTGCTGACGGTGCTCAGCGTCCTCAACGGCGCGCTGGCCGCGCTGTCACTGCCCGCCTCCGCCGCGCTGACCCCGCAGACCGTGCCGGCCGGACTGATCCGCCCGGCCGGCGCGCTGATGCGGATGGGCACCAACCTCGGCATGATCGCCGGTGTGTCGCTGGGCGGCGCGGTCGCCGCCGGGTTCGGGGCAGGCTGGGGACTGGCCTGCAGCGCGGCGGCGTTCGGCGCGGCGGCCTGGTGCTTCCTGGGCGTGCGCACCGCGCCCGCCGGCCCGCCCGCGCCGGGGCGCACCCGTCCGCTGCGGGAACTGCGGGCGGGCTGGCGGGAGTTCACCGCGCGCCGCTGGGTGTGGGTCGTGGTGGCACAGTTCATGGTCGTCAACGCCGTGGTCGCGGGCGGCGTGCAGGTGCTGGGACCGGCGGTCGCCGACGCCACGTTCGGGCGTGGTGTGTGGGGCGCGGTGCTGGCCGCGCAGATGGCCGGGGCGCTGCTGGGCGGTGTGTTCGCCGCCCGTTCCCGGGCCCGGCGGATCCTGCTGGTGGGAGTGGCGGCGGTGGCGGTGGAGGCGCTGCCGCTGGTGGTACTGGCCCAGGGCGGCGGGGCGCTGCTCCTGGGCGCGGCGATGTTCGCAAACGGCATCGCGCTGGAGCAGTTCGGGGTGGCCTGGGACGTGTCGCTGCAGGAGAACATCCCCGCCGACCGGCTGGCACGCGTGTACTCCTACGACGCGCTGGGCTCGTTCGTGGCCCTGCCGGTGGGCGAGATGGCCGCGGGTCCCGTCGCCGCGCACACCGGGACGAGCGGCGCGCTGCTGGGCGGGGCCGCGCTGGTGGTGTGCGCGACGGCGGCGGCGCTGTGCAGCGCCCAGGTCCGCTCGCTGACCGCCGCCCCGGCCGTGACGCCCCCCGCCGGGCCCGTCCAGCACACACAATCCGCCCAACTCGCCTGACCTGTCAGCCCGTTGGACTGCCTGGCCCGTTGGCCCGCCCGGTCCGTGTCCGGCCGTTGGGGATGCGGGGTGCGGGATGCCGGGTGCGGGGTGCTGGATGTCGTGGCCGCCGGTGTGCTGCCGGGCCGGGTACGGGAAGGTGGGGGCCGTGCGACGGTGCCCGGTGCCGTCCGGAAGACACGGCCGGCCGTGCGGGACGTACGGGGTGTGCGGGGTGTGCGGGGTGTGCGGGGTGTGCGGGACGGTCCGTGCGGGCGGTGCGCGCCGGACACGTGGAACGGGGAGCCGTGGCGCCGCGCGCCCCCGGGTGCGGGATGTGTTTCCTCCCCGGTCCGACGGCCGGGCCTTCCACGCGAGGAGGGGTCGATGACGCGCTGGCTGGTCACCGGGTGCGGCGGTGCGCTGGGCCGCGAGGTACGGGCGCGGCTGGCCGGCGGCCGGGTCACCGCGCTCGACCGGGCCGGCCTCGACATCACCGACCCGCGGGCCGTCCGGGCCGCGGTCGCCGGCCACGACGTGGTGGTCAACTGCGCCGCCTGGACGGATGTCGACGGCGCCGAGAGGGCCGAGGCCGCCGCCACCGCCGTCAACGGGACCGGCGTCCGTCACCTGGCCCTCGCCTGCCGCCGCACCGGCGCCCGGCTGCTGCACGTCTCCAGCGACTACGTACTGCCCGGAGACACCACCGAGCCCTGCCCCGAGTCGGCCCCGACCGGCCCGGTCAACGCCTACGGCCGCAGCAAACTGGCCGGCGAACGGGCGGTCGCCGCACTCCTGCCCGACACCGGCTACGTCGTGCGCACCGCCTGGCTGTACGGCGAACACGGACACAACTTCGTCGCCACCGTCCTCGGCCTCGCCGCCCGCAGGGACACCGTCGACGTCGTCGACGACCAGCACGGGCAGCCCACCTGGTCCTACGACCTGGCCGGGCTGTTGGTCGCGCTCGGCCGCGCCGGCGACGCCCCGCCGGGCATCTACCACGCCACCGCCGCCGGCCGCACCACCTGGTACGGCCTGGCCCGGGCCGCGTACGAACTCAGCGGGCTGGATCCCGACCGGGTGCGCCCGACCACCTCGGCCGCCTTCGCCCGCCCGGCACGCAGGCCCGCCTCCAGCGTCCTGGGCCACGCCCGCTGGGCCGCGGCCGGCCTGCCCGCCCTGCCCGACTGGCGCACGTCACTCGCCGAGGCCCTGCGCCGCCCCGCCTTCACCACCCTCACCTCCTGCGACGCCGCCACCTGACCCGGCCCGCACCGGCACGGCCACGCGCCCTGCCCCGAGCGGGTTCGGCCACACGTCCTGGCCCGCGCCGGCTCAGCCCGGCCGCGCGGACCGCGGCGCGAGACGCCACCGCGTGCCCGGCGCCGCGGCGCGGCAGTGCGGCTGTGCCCGGTCGCCGGACGGACGGTGCCTGCGCGACGCGGCGCGTGGACGCCACCGCACGCTCCGCGAGGCGGCGTTGCGGCGCGCCGGACGACCACCGGCCCCGGCCCCGGCCCCGACGTCGACCCCGGTGGCGGTGCCGGTGCGGTACCGGTGCCGGTCCGCGCCGCGCTCTTCCCGCACCCGCCCTGCCGCACGCGGGTGCCTGCCGCTCGCGGGTGCCCGCGGCCCATGACTGCCCGCGGCTCGCGGGGGGCGGTGAACGAGGGCCGGGTGGGCGGGTGTTGTCAGTCCTGGCGGGCGGCGGTCCAGGCGGCGAGCTGTTCGGGGGTGACGTCCGGGTCGGCGACCAGGGAGGCCAGTTCGTCGTCCGCGTGGTGGCGGGTGGCCAGTGCCGGGCAGCGCCGGCAGCCGTCGACGCCGGCCTGCGCCCACCACTGGCAGCCGGCCCGCAGATGACAGCGCGGCACCACGCCGCCCGCCGGCGCCGGGTAGGCCGCGACCACCCGTTCCACCAGGGTGCAGTCACCGCCCCGGCGGTTGGCGCAGTCGGCGACGCAGTGCGAGGCGAACCGCAGGATCCGGCGCGGCTCGATGTCCTCGGGGATCTGGTCGAGCACCGCGGCGGCCGGGACCGCGTCGGCGAGATACGTCACCTGTCCGTCGAGGCCGGAGCGCACGCCCAGGACCAGCGACTCCGGCGCGTGCGCCGCACCGCTGGGACACCAGCTCGCGGGGGTGTCCGCCGTGGCGGCGGCCGGGAGCGCGGGCTCCCGGCCGGCGGCGGCCGCGTCCGGGCGCGCGTGGCTCCGCGTCAGCACGGCGGTACGGAGGAGATGTCGACGTTCAGTCCCCGGGCCGCCGGGGACAACCGGGCGCCGGCGGACGCCTGTTCCCGGGCCACGGCCCCGGCGATGCCGCGGGCCAGCTGCGCCCGTGAGGTGATGCGCTGCGGGCCGGCCGGTGTCTGCGCGGGTGCCGCGCCGGCGGCGGCCAGGACCAGTCCGGTGGCCGCGACGGCGGCCGCGACGCCCGTGGCGCCGCGGGGGCGCTTCATACGGCCTCCTCCGTGTCCCGGGGCGAGGGCGGGGTGACGGGCCCGGGCGTGACCTGGGCGCTCGCCGCGCCCGCGGCGGCCAGGAACAGTCCGGTGACCGCGGCGACGGCCGCGACCGTACGGGAGTGCCTCATGCGGATGCCTCTCGTCGTGCGTGGACGAACCTCGACGCCCCAGCGTGGCCCGGGACTTCGCAGAGGCCCTCGAGGCCCGCTGGAGGGCGGCTCGAACGATCTCCGGAAACGGGCGAAGGGTTCACGCCGGAGTGCTTCAATGGCCACCGTGAAGGCCTGAATTGACCAGCAATGACCAGCAGGGAGCGAGCACGGGGATGCGGAAGTCGTACTACGCGGCACACGTGTACATGATCCTGGGAGTGATCTCCGGACTGTATTACCGGGAGTTCACCAAGGCCAAAGATTTCGACGGTGAAACCCAGCTGGCGCTCATGCACACCCACCTGCTCGCGCTGGGCATGCTGGGGTTCCTCATCGTCCTCGCCCTGGACAAGCAGTTCGGGCTGTCCGGGACGAAACTGTTCACGTACTTCTTCTGGTTCTACAACGCGGGCATCGCGATCACCGTCGCCATGATGTTCGTGCACGGCACCGAGACCGTGCTCGGCGACCACGTGCCCGAGGCGGTACCGCTCACCGCGGGTCTGGGGCACACCCTGCTCACGGTCGGGCTCATCCTGCTGTTCGTACTGATCGGCAAGCGCCTCAACGAGCCCGCCGAAGCCGGACCCGCCGAGCCGGAGCAGCAGGCCGAGACGGCCAGGACCCCGGTCTGACCCACCGGACCCGCACCACCGGGCGAGCGGCCACCGGGCCTGCGGCCCCCGGGCCCTGAACGGGCCCGCCACCGAACCGGCCTGCCGCTGGGCCGCCGGGCGCGGCAGGCCGCGGGCGTGCGTCGCTCGCGGTCCGGGCCGCCGCCGTGTCAGGCGGGCTGGGCCGCGGGCCCGAGCAGGACCTCGGTCAGCGCGGCCAGCCGCCGGCCGGTGAGTCCGGGGCGCAGCCTGCGGCCCCCGGTGAGGACGGCCAGGCCGTGCCAGGCGCTCCACAGGACCTCGGCGAGCAGTTCGCCGTCCCGGCCGGCCGCGACGGGCGCGACCGCGAGGCCGATCTCGTCGAGGACGTCCGCGAGCGCCGCCGGCGTGTCCCCGCGAGCGCCACCGCAGGCGCCCTCAGCAGTGCCCTCAGCAGTGCCCGCAGGGGTGCCGTCGGGGGTGTCGTCGCCTCCCGGGTCGAGGGTGAGCATGGCCTGGTAGAGAACCGGTCCCCGCTCGGCGAAGTCGACGTAGGCGCGGGCCACCGCGTCCAGCGCGCCGCGCGGATCCGCGGTGCCCAGCCGGGCGGCGCGCAGGGCGGCGGCGAGTTCGGCGAAACCCTCCAGGGCCACCGCGTGGACGAGGGCGTCCTTGTTCTTGAAGTGCTGGTAGAGCACGGGCTGGCTGTATTCGATACGGTCCGCGAGACGCCGCGTGGTGACGTGGTCCCAGCCTTCGGCCTCGGCCATCTCGCGGGCCGTGGTGAGGATCAGGCGGTGGCGCTGGGCCTGCTCGCGCAGGCGTCGTTCGCGGAGCGTCATGGACCGACTTTAGCACTTTCAGCGATATTCGAGTTGTCAGTGATAGGGTTTCTGTCTTTGAAATTCGGGGGGGGTCCGCCGGGGCCGTGCGGTGCGGCGGGCGCCGTCGTGCGGCCGCGTTCGAGCGGCCTTCGAGGCGCGGGCGCCAGCATCGGGGCACGACTGCCCACAGAGAGGGCCACCCATGCTGACGCCGACTCCCCTGGAGGAGCTGCTCGACCTGGCCGCGGACGTCATCGGCTGCGACCGGCGCGGCCTGCCGGCCCGGGCGGCGGGGTCCCCCTTCATCACGCTGGGCGGCGGCCTCGGGCAGGCCGTACGGCTGCAGGCGCGTGCCGAGCGGCAGTTGGGCCTGGCCGTGGACCTGGCGCAGCTGATGGGACCGGCCCCTCTCGCGGACGTACTGGCCCGGGCGCGGCCGGCGCCGGCGCGGGCACCGGGGCCGGCCGCGGGCGGCGGGGACCGTGCCGGGGCGGTACGGGCGCTGCTGCCGGGGCAGTCGGCGGCGCTCGCCGCCGAACGGGACGCCGGCGCGGGCGTGGTGGCCCGGATCGTCAGCGCCGAGCTGTCCGGGCCGCTGGAGACGGGCGCGCTGCGCCGCGCGCTGGCCGCGCTGAGCGCGCGGCACGAGGGCCTGCGGACCGCTTTCGCCGCCACCCCGCGCGGGCCCGTGCGGCGGGTGCTCGCGGCCTGTCCCCCGCCGCTGGTCACGCTGGAGCCGGTGGCCGCGGGCCCGGGCGAGGATCCGGTGGCGGCGGCGCACGCGCGGCTGGCCGTGCGGGCGGGGCGGCTGGTCGGCCGGCCCGGCCTGCCGCCGCTGGCCTTCGTGCTGACCCCGCTGGCGGCCGGTTCGCACCTGCTGTCGTTCGTCCACCACGACGCCGTGGCGGACAGCCGGTCGGCCGCCCTGCTGTGGCGGGAACTGCTCGCCGACTACGACCGCGCCGTCAACCGCCGCCCGCTGGACCGGACGCCCCGTCCCGGCCCCGACGCGCCGCACCGCACCGGGCCGGCCACCGGACCCGGCCCGGCGCGGACACTGCCGGCCCAACACCCCGCACACCCCGAACACCCCGAACGGCCCGAACACGCCGAACGGTCCGAACACGCTGTCGCGGCGCGGCCGGCGGCGGCCTTCGACTTCCGCGGCGAGCGGCTGCTGTTCGGCCTCGGCGCGCGGCTGCGGGACGCCACCGACGCGACGGCCCGGCGGGCCGGTGTGCCGCACAGCACGGTGCTGCTGGCGGCCTGGGCGCTGGCGGTGGGCCGGCGCGCGGGCCTCGAACGGCTGCTGGTGGGCACCGAGATACCGCGCCGGCCCACCGCGGAGCTGCTGCGCACCCTCGTGCCGTGCGCGGCGACGGTGCCGGTGGCCTGCGAACTGCAGGGCGGCGTCGACTACTTCCTGCGCGGCATCGCCTGCGCGTTCAGCGAGGCCCTCCAGTACGCGGATCCCGACGACGCCGATACGGCGCGCGCCGCCGCAGTGTCCGCGGACCGCTTCCGCCCCGCCGCGCCGCGGGTGACGTTCGCGGCCCGCGACGAGCTGCTGCCCGCGAGCCTGCGGGCGGGCGGCCTGACCGCGCGCTTCCATCACGGACACCCGGGCGCCGTCACCGCGGACGCCGCCCTGACGGTGCTGCGCTGGCACGAACACCCCCTGCTGAGCCTTGAGTTCGCCTGCGCCCGGCTCACCCGCGCACAGGCCGCGCAGCTCGCCCGCGCGCTGCGCGCCGCGCTGACCGCACTGGTGACCTCGCCCCCGCACACGCCGGTCGAGGACCTGCTGGAGACACCGGCCGCGCGGGACCAGGCGCCGGCCGCCCGCCCTCTCGCCGTGCCCCTGCCCTGACCCGCACACCCCTCCCTGCTCCCCCTTTCCGACTTTCCGAACTCCGGTTCAGGGGATGCGGGTTGGGGCGGCTGCCACGGGTGCGGGCGCGGGACGGTGTGTACGGCGTCGTACGGCAGGAGGGTGAGGGTGCCCTGCGGCGGGCCGGGGGCATCCGGTGCGCGCGTACCGGGGGAGTGCACGCGCGCACCGGAGCCGGGGACCGGGCGGCCGGCGGACCGGCACCCGGAAGCGAACACGCCGAACAGGTCAGGCAGGTCAGGCAGGTCAGGCAGGTCAGGCGGTGAACTGCGGGAGGCGGGCGGCGGTTTCGGCGGGGCCGGGCATCGCGGCGATCTCGGCGGCGACCTTGCGGGCCGCGTCCCGGTAGCTCTCGTCGCCCAGGATGCGGCGGGCCTGTTCGGTGACCGCGCCGGCCGACAGGTCGCCGGCGGAGATCACTTCGCCCGCGCCCGCGTCGCGCACGGCGGCGCCGTTGGCGGGACCGTCGGCGCCCTGCGGCAGGATCAGCTGGGGCAGGGCGGCCGCGAGTGCGGCCAGCGTGGTGCCCGCGCCGCCGTGCTGCACCACCAGAGCCGCCCGCTTCAGCGCCTCGGGCTGGGCCACCCACTCCACCGCCACCACCCGCTCGGGCAGTTCACCCAGGTCGGCGACGGCCACCACGGGGCCGGTCGCCACCAGGACGGGCACCTGGAGCGGCAGCAGCCCGTCGATGACGGTGCGCAGCACGTCCACCGAGCCCAGTGCGGTGCCCAGGGTCAGGTAGACGAACGGGCCGTCCGCGTCGCGGATGCCCGCGGGCAGTTCGCCCGGCTCCGCGTAGGCGACGGGGCGCTGCTCGATGCGCGGCAGCGGGGCGGCCAGGAAGCCGGGGTCCTGCAGGGACGGCGGGCAGATGTCGATGTACGTGGCGGCCAGTGCCAGCAGCTGCCCGTACGGCACGTCCACGCCGAGGTCGGCCGCGGTGGCCAGCAACTCCTCCTGGATGCGGGCCTCTTCGGGGCCCATCGCCATCACCCCGACGCCGTGTGCGACGGCGGGCACGCCCGCGAGCCGGGCGGCGAAGGCGGCGCCCGGGTTCATCGCCTCGTAGACGACGAGGTCGGGGCGCCGGCCGGCCAGGACGGGGGCGAGGTCGGCGGCCACCCAGCGGGGCAGCACCGAACCGAACACCTTCACGTGCAGGTCCGCCAGCACCTCCGGCGGCACGTCCTGGGCGCCCAGGTCGGCGCCGCCGTGCTCCAGGGAGTCACTACCGCGCACTGCTTCCATGAACGCCTCGGGGACCGAGCGGCCCGCCGTCACCGGTTCCAGGCCGGCGGCCCGCAGGGCGGGGTGGAGCTGCTCGCCGGTGGCGAACACCACCTCGTGGCCCGCGTCGCGCGCGGCCTTCGCCAAGGGAAGCAGGGGATAGACATGCCCGAAGTTGCCCGCGCTGGCAAAGAGGATTCTCATACCGCCTCAGCGTAGGGACGCCCACCCCCTTTGTCTAGCGTCGACAATAAATCTAGCATTGACAGAATCCAGGGAGGGGACGGGAGGTGCGCCCCGGCGGGCGGCCCCTCGTGCGGCCCCTGCCCCCTCCCCCGGGCCGGGTGGCGGGGTGTGCCTCGAGCCCGCGTGCGGGGTGTTTCGAGGCGCCCTCCAGCAACGGCCGATCGCCCTGCCGGATCGTCAGGGGCGGCGGCCTGGCCCTGGGCGCGCGGGACACGGCGAAGGAGTCATGTTTTATGACCATCACCCAAGCGGTGCCCCCGGGCGCCCTCACCGGTCTCGGGCGGCGCTTCACGCTGTCGGCCCAGACCCTGGACAGCCCGGTGACACCCAATCCGGTCTTCCGCGAATGGTTCGCCGAGCAGCGCCGCACCAACCGCTACGAGGTGCGGCGCATCCCCTTCCGCGAGCTGGTCGGCTGGCGCTTCCAGGGCGCCACCGGGAATCTGGTGCACGACAGCGGCCGGTTCTTCTCCGTCGAGGGCCTGCACGTGCGCACCGAGTGGAACGGGCACGCCGCGTCCTGGTCGCAGCCGATCATCAACCAGCCGGAGATCGGCATCCTGGGCATCGTCGTCAAGGAGTTCGACGGCGTCCTGCACTGCCTGATGCAGGCCAAGATGGAACCCGGCAACATCGAGACCGTCCAGCTGTCCCCCACCGTGCAGGCCACTCGCAGCAACTACACCGGCGTGCACCGCGGTGCCCCCGTGCACCACATCGAGTACTTCGCGCCGCCGCGCACCGCCTCGCGGGTGCTGTTCGACTCCCTCCAGTCCGAACAGGGCTCCTGGTTCCTGCGCAAGCGCAACCGGAACATGGTGGTCGAGGCGCTCGGCCACGTCCCCGAGCACGAGGACTTCGTGTGGCTGACACTCGGTCAGATCCACCAGCTGCTGCACGAGTCGAACGTGGTCAACATGGACGCCCGTACCGTGCTGTCGCTGATCCCGTCCTTCGCCGACGAGGGGCCCCCGCTGCACTCCATGGAGCACCTCCTCAACCGGCTCACCGAGATCAAGGCGCACCGGGAACTGGTGCAGACCAGCATGCCGCTGTCGGCCGTGCGGCGCTGGCGGCGCACCGAGGACGGGATCTCCCACGACAGCGGCCACCACTTCACCGTCATCGCCGCGTCCGTGGCCGCCGCCAACCGCGAGGTCACCCGCTGGACCCAGCCGCTGCTCGCGCCGGCCGAACAGGGCCTGTCCGCGTTCCTGGTGCGCCGCATCGGCGGCGTGCCGCACCTGCTGGCGCACGCCCGTTCCGAGGCGGGTGTGCTGGACGTGGCCGAGCTCGGCCCCACCGTGCAGTGCCAGCCGGGCCGCGCGCTGACCCTGCCCGCGGCGCGGCAGCCGCGGTTCCTGGACCTGGTCCTGCGGGCCCAGGCGGGCTCCCTGCTGTACGACACCGTGCAGTCCGAGGAGGGCGGGCGTTTCCACCACGCGGGCAACCGCTACGTCCTGATGGAGGTGGGCGGCGACTTCCCCGTCGACGTGCCCGAGGACTTCCTGTGGGTGACGGTGGACCAGATGTCGGCGCTGCTGCGGCACAGCAACTACCTGAACATCGAGGCCCGTACGCTGCTGACCGGGCTGCGCGCGGCCTGGGCGCGCGGCGGGGCGTACGCCCGGTGAGCGGGCCGGGAGGGCCGGGCGGCCCGGTGCTGCGGGTCGGCGTGCTGGGCTGCGCGGACATCGCCGGGCGGCGCATGCTGCCCTCGATGGCCCGCCAGCCGCTGATCCGGGTGAGCGCCGTGGCCAGCCGCAGCCTCGACAGGGCGCGGTCGTTCACCGACCGGTTCGGCGGCACACCGGTGGCCGGCTACGCGCGGCTGCTGGAGCGCGAGGACGTGGACGCGGTGTACATACCGCTGCCGCCCGAGCTGCACGCGCCGTGGACGCTGCGGGCGCTGGAGGCCGGCAAACACGTGCTGTGCGAGAAGCCGTTCGCGCTGCGGCAGGCCGACGCGGACAAGGCGGTCGCTCTGGCCCGCGAGCGCGGCCTGCTGCTGATGGAGAGCTTCATGTTCCTGCACCACTCCCAGCACGCGCACGTGCGCCGGCTCCTCGACGACGGGCTCATCGGCGAACTTCAGCTGTTCGGCTCCGAGTTCGGCATCCCGCTGCGCCCCGGCGGCGACGGCGTCCCGCGGCGTGCCAGCACCCTGCCCGAGGTCGCCGCCTACCCGCTGCGCGCCGCCCGGCTCTTCCTCGGCCCCGGCCTGCGGGTGGCCGGCGCCCACGTGCGCCCGGCAGGACCGCACGGGCCCGCTCCCGCGGGCGGCGCGCTGCTGACGGCCCCCTGCGGGGCGGCCGCCCAGCTCGCCTACGGTGTCGAGCACGCCTACCGCAGCGGATACGACCTGTGGGGCAGCCAGGGGCGGCTGCGCCTGGAACGCGCCTTCAGCACCCCCGACGAGCACGTCCCCGTGCTGCACGTCGAACGCGGCGGCGCCGTCGAGGAGATCCGGCTCGCGCCGGACGCCCACTTCACCAACATCGCGGGCGTCTTCGCCCGCGCGGTCCTCGACGGCGAGGACTTCACCCCGCACACCGAGGAGATCCTCGCCCACGCCCGGCTCGTGGACGAGGTGGAACAGGCCGCCGCCACCCTCCCGGCAGCCCCCTGACCGCCCCCGCCCCTCCCCCGCCCCCTCTCCGGTCCCTTCCTCCGGCCGGCCGCCACCTGACCGGCGGCCGTCACCGCGCGGCGGGGCCGCGGCCGGGGGCAGGGAAGCGGGGGGGGGGCGGCCCCCCCCCCCCCGGGCCCCCCGGGGCCCCCCCCCGCCGCGGCGGGCGGGTCGGGGCCGGGGCCGGGGAGGCGCGGGCGCGAGGGCGGG
>NZ_JBHWEL010000050.1:66508-70755 GCF_042734135.1 Streptomyces sp. NPDC059668
GGGGGGTCCTCCCGGGGGGGGGGGGTCGGGGGGGGGGGTGGGGTTGGCGGCCGGCCCCCCACGGGGGGGGCGCCGGGCCGCTTTCCTGCCCGCCGGGGGCGCGGTTACGCGTCCTGGCCGGCGTGGATGTCGACGCCGAGCTGGCGGAAGAGGCCGGCCATGTCCAGCTGGTCCCAGTGCTCGGCCAGCAGCCCGTCCTCGACCCGCCAGAAGTCGATCGACTGGAAGCTGAGCGGACGGCCGGTGGCCTCGACGCCGAAGAAGGTGCCCTGGTGGGTGCCGGAGTACTCGAAGCGGCCGGCGATCCGGTCCCCCTCCACGACCAGGTCGTGGGTGACGACCTTGACGTCGGGGAACGCGGCGAAGATCTGCTCCCAGAACGCCGTGTTGGCCTCGATGCCGTCCTCGACGACCGGGTTGTGGTCGATGTGCCCGGGCGCGGTGTGCGCGCTCATGGTGCTCACGTCATGACTGTTGATCATGTCGACGAAGCGCTGGACGAGTTCACGGTGGTTGTCTGCCATGCCTGTGTGCCTCTCTGGGCTCGCGTCACTGGACGGCCGGGCACAGCCGCCCCGCAGGTCACCCCGCGAAGCGCGCCACCGGCCGCTGCCCCACCGAGGATCCCCACCGCCTCTGGAGCCGCTCTGGAGGGCGCCTGTGGGCGCGGCCCATCCCCGATCCCGGCTCAAGTGCCCGCTCCTAGCGTCGAAGCCATGAAGGCTCTCGTACTCTCCGGCGGGGCCGGAACCCGCCTGCGCCCCCTCACCCACACATCCGCCAAGCAGCTGGTGCCCGTGGCCAACAAGCCGGTTCTCTTCTACGGCCTGGAAGCGATCGCGGACGCGGGCATCACCGAGGTCGGGATCATCGTCGGGGACACCGCCGACGAGATCACGCAAGCCGTCGGCGACGGCTCCAAGTTCGGGCTCGCCGTCACCTACATCCCCCAGTCCGCTCCCCTGGGACTGGCCCACGCCGTCCTCATCGCCCGCGAGTTCCTCGCCGACGACGACTTCGTCATGTACCTCGGCGACAACTTCATCGTGGGCGGCATCTCGGATTTGGTCGATGCCTTCCGCGCGCAGCGGCCCGCCGCCCAGATCCTGCTCACCCAGGTCTCCGACCCGCAGCAGTTCGGGGTCGCCGAATTCGGCCCCGACGGGCGGATCGTGGGCCTGGAGGAGAAACCGGAGCACCCCAAGAGCGACCTCGCGCTGGTCGGCGTCTACCTGTTCACCGACGCCGTGCACGAGGCCGTCCGCGCCATCAAGCCGTCCTGGCGCGGCGAGCTGGAGATCACCCACGCCCTGCAGTGGCTGATCGACCAGGACCGCGACGTGCGCTCCACCACGATCTCCGGGTACTGGAAGGACACCGGCAACGTCGGCGACATGCTGGAGGTCAACCGGTCCGTCCTGGAGCACGCCGAACCCCGCATCGAGGGCGACGTCGACGCCGCCAGCGAGATCATCGGCCGGGTACGGGTCGACGAGGGCGCCCGCGTCACCGGCTCACGCATCGTGGGCCCGGCCGTCATCGGCTCCGGCAGCGTGATCACCGGCTCCTACGTCGGCCCGTTCACCTCCATCGCCTCCGACTGCCGCATCACCGACAGCGAGATCGAGTTCTCCATCGTCCTGGACGGCTCCTCGGTGCACGGCGCCCGCCGTGTGGAGGCCTCCATCATCGGCCGCAACGTGGAGGTGACCCCCGCCCCGCGGATCCCCGCCGCCCACCGGCTCATCCTCGGCGACCACAGCAAGGTGCAGATTTCCTCTTGACATCCTCCCGGCCTCACAGTGCCGGGACTCCCGCCTGCCTGCCGGTGGTCGCCGGCTGCGGCTGCGGGTGGGTTCCTCGTTCAACGGGCCGCGCCTGGTGCGGGATTGCCGCACCAGGTCTTACCGGCCCTCCGGAGGCGTTTGGCCTGTCCGCCTGCCCGGCGGCCAGGATCACCCGCGACGCATTGAGGTCACGGTCATGCACAGCACCACAGCCGCCGCACGTCCACATCCGCATGTGCAACGGCTTCTTCCCATCCAGCCTCCAGCACACATGGCAGGTCTGGGAGGAGGGCAGCCAGCGCGAGACGATGCCCACGTACCGACCCGCGCGGGCAGCTTTGCCCTCGAGCATGCTGCGAAAGGCAGCCCACCCCGCGTCGTGGACAGATTTCGCCAACCGGGTCCGTGCGAGCCCGGCGACCGCGAGGTCCTCGAGGTAGACCGCTTGGTTTTCGCGGATGATCCTCGACGTCTCCTTGTGGAGCCAGTCCCGGCGCGCGTCAGCGACCCGGGCGTGGACCCGTGCGACCCGGGCACGGGCCTTGGCCCGGTTCTTCGACCCCTTCGTCTTGCGGCTCAGGGCCTGCTGAGCCATCCTCGGACGGCCTTCGGCCCGTCGCAGGAAACGCGGATTGCCGATCACCGTGCCGTCCGAGAGAACGGCATAGGTGCTCAGCCCCAGGTCGATGCCGACCTCGGTGTCGGCAGGGGGCAGCGGCGCGGGCTCGTCCTTGACCACGAAGCTGGCGAAGCACCGGCCGGCCGCGTCCTGGATCACGGTCACCGACGACGGGGCCGACGGCAGCGGCGGCGACCAGCGCACGCGCACATCACCGATCTTCGCCAGGTTCAGCCTGCCGTCCGCCCGCAGCCGGAACCCGTTCTTGGAGAACCTGACCGACTGACGGCCGTCCCGCTTCGACTTGAACCGTGGCAGACCCGACCGGCGCCCCACCCGCTTCCCCGACAGCGAATCGAAGAAATTCCGGTAAGCCGCGTCCAGGTCCCGCACCGAGGACTGCAGGGCATCGACGGACACGTCCGCGAGCCACGCCCGCTCGGCTGTCCGCTTCGCCTCGGTGATCACCTGCCGGGCCAGCGCCCCGGCAGGGATACGGGACTTGTCCGCCGCCCAGGCGGCCTTTCTCGCGGCCAGCGCATCGTTGTAGACCACCCGCGCACAGCCGAACGTACGAGCCAGCGCGACGCGTTGGCCCGGCGTCGGCTCGATACGGAAGGAGTAACGCACATGCATGCGATCAACGTACGAGCAGTCACCGACCATCGCCCTGCAAGCCGTCGACGGTCGACGGTCATCCGCACCGGCCGCGGAGGAACCCGATGACCACCACACGCATCCTCGTCACCGGCGGCGCGGGGTTCATCGGCTCGCACTACGTGCGCACCCTGCTCGGCGCGGGCGGTCCCGGCGACGTCCACGTCACCGTCCTCGACAAACTCACCTACGCCGGCAACCCGGCCAACCTCGACCCGGTCCGCGGCCATCCCGGCTTCCGCTTCGTCCAGGGCGACATCCGCGACACCCGCCTGGTCGCCGAACTCGTCGCCGGACACGAGCAGATCGTGCACTTCGCCGCCGAGTCCCACGTCGACCGCTCCATCCTCGGCGCCGCGGAGTTCATCACCACCAACGTGCTCGGCACCCAGACCCTGCTGGACGCGGCGCTGCGCCGGCCCGGCGGCCGGGCCCGCTTCCTGCACGTGTCCACCGACGAGGTCTACGGCTCCGTGGCCGAGGGGTCCTGGCCGGAGAGCGACCCGCTGCGGCCCAACTCCCCCTACGCCGCCTCCAAGGCCTCCTCCGACCTGGTGGCCCTGTCCTACCACCGCACCCATGGCCTGGACGTACGGGTGACCCGCTGCTCCAACAACTACGGCCACCACCACTTCCCCGAGAAGGTCATCCCGCTGTTCGTCACCAACCTCCTCGACGGACACCGCGTCCCGCTGTACGGGGAAGGACTGAACGTACGGGACTGGCTGCACATCGACGACCACGTCCAGGGCCTGGAGCTGGTGCGCACCGGCGGCCGTCCGGGCGAGGTCTACAACATCGGCGGCGGCACCGAGCTGAGCAACAAGGAACTGACCACGCTGCTGCTGGACCTGGCCGGAGCGGGCTGGGACAGCGTCGAGCACGTGCCCGACCGGCTCGGCCACGACCTGCGCTACTCGGTGGACTGCGGCAAGATCTCCCGCGAGCTGGGCTACCGGCCCCGCAAGGACTTCACCCAGGGCCTGGCGGAGACCTTCGCCTGGTACCGCGACAACCGTTCCTGGTGGGAACCGCTCAAGCACCGGGCCGCCCTGTGACCGGGTGAGCCCCCGGCCGCCCGCGCGGCCGCGCCACCCTGGGCCCCAACGAAAGAGCGAGCGGGGTGGGGCCCCTCGGGGGCGGCGCCCCGGGGGGCGGGGGCCCGGCACTGAGCCCCCCCCGCG
>NZ_JBHWEL010000051.1:0-941 GCF_042734135.1 Streptomyces sp. NPDC059668
AACCACCCCCCTCCAACACCATATCCCACCTCCCCCATCCCCCCCCATCACCCCCCAACCCCCCCCCCCCACTTCTCGTGCACCGGAGGGTGTCCCGGACGCCTCCGGGGGGGCTGCTCGGTCGTCTCCCGCAGGTCCGCCCTGCAAGAATCTCCACGTCGCAGGCCGACGCGCTTCGAAGGAACGGCCTGACGCGCTCCGTCCCACGAGTGCCGACTGTGGGTGGCCGGGCCACAGGTATCGTGCGGGGCCTGCGTACACGGTGCCTGGAGGGGTAACCGGCGGGGAGACGGAAGCGGGCACGCATGGACGAATCACCTGGAGAACCCGGCATCGACCGGCCCGACCGGATCGGCGCAGCCCACGCGCTGGAGGCCTCGCTCGCCCTGGACGGCGACGGCTCCCGCATCGCCCAGGCCCGCCATCTCGCAGCCGCCTTCCTCACCAAGGTGAGAGACCACTACGGCATTCCGGTGGCAGCGGCCACGGTGGAGATCGTCCAGCTGATCGTCAGCGAACTCGTCACCAACGCCCGCAAGTACGCCCCCGGACCGGCCCTGCTGCACCTGCGCGTCACCGGCCCCGTACTGCAGGTCGAACTCTGGGACAGCAACCCCGTCGCGCCGGCCGCCAAGGCCCCGGACCCGACACGCATCGGCCAGCACGGCCTGGAGATCGTCGCGGCCCTCGCCCGCACCCTCACCGTGGAACAGACATCCGTCGGCAAACGCATCACGGCGGACGTCCTCCTCAGTCCCGCCGCCACGTGACCGCACCGGCCCACCGGCACAGCCGCTCCCCGTCGAGGCACCCGGCAGCCCATGGCTCCACACCGGAAATCGGCGGCGCGGGCGGCGGGGCGGGGGGCGGGGCGCGCGCGCCCCGCCCGGGCCGGGGCCCGCGCGCGCGCGGCGGGGGCGCCGCGCCCGGGGGCGGCGGCT
>NZ_JBHWEL010000051.1:951-49655 GCF_042734135.1 Streptomyces sp. NPDC059668
CCCCTGGGAGGACGGGGCGCGCCGCCGGTCGGTGGGGCAGGGCGTGCTCAGCCGGTGGTGAGCATGCCTGTCCGGAGCTTGGTGAGGGTGCGGTTCAGCAGGCGAGAGACGTGCATCTGGGAGACGCCGAGGTGCTCGCCGATCTGCGCCTGGGTGAGTTCGTCGACGAACCGCATATGGATGATGCAGCGTTCCCGCTCGTCGAGCGCGGCGATCATCGGCGCCAGCGCGTGGAAGTCTTCGACGAGTTCCAGGGCGTGGTCGTCGGCGCCGATGAAGTCGGCCAGCGCGGCCTCGCCCTCGTCACCGGAGTTGACGGTGGCGTCGAGGGAGGACGAGTTGTAGCCGTTGGAGGCGAGCCGTGCCTCGTTGACCTCCTCCTCGCTCAGGCACATCAGCTCGGAGAGCTCCTTGACCGTGGGGGTGCGGCCGAGCCGGCTGCGGAGCTCCTCGGTGGCCTTGGCGAGCTGGATGCGGGCTTCCTGCAGGCGGCGGGGAACGTGGACCGCCCACGAGGTGTCGCGGAAGAAGCGCTTGATCTCGCCGACGATGTAGGGGACGGCGAAAGACGTGAACTCGACTTCCCGAGTGAGCTCGAACCGGTCGATGGCCTTGATCAGTCCGACCATGCCGACCTGGACGATGTCCTCCATGTCGTCCGGGCCGCGGCTGCGGAACCGCGCGGCCGCGAAACGGACGAGGCTCATGTTCATCTCGATCAGCGTGTTGCGTGCGTACTGGTACTCGTGCGTGCCCTCTTCGAGCACGGCCAGCTGTTCGAAGAACAGTCCGGACAGCTGACGCGCGTCCCGGGGAGCCACCCGCGAAGGCACCTCTATCTCCGGCAGCGCCACCGTCTGTGTCTCTGTCGCCTCGGTCACCGTCATACCAGGCCCCTCCCACGTGATCCAGCCCCCGTGCCGCCGACTGCTGGAGGCCGACGCAAGGCCGACTACCCCCATACAGGCGGGCCATACCGGCGCATCGCCGAACGGCCGGACCACGGGGCCGGATCGCGCGCACTCGCCCGGCGGATGAAGTGCGGCCGCACGTCCCACGGCGCGGCTCACCCGACGTCTGCCCCGGGGTGTTGACGTGGGCTTTCAGTCGGCACCGAACCAGCACGGGAGTCGGCACGCCGCCGCCGAATCATCCCTGCCAAGGGGACATCTCGTACGGCACTCGTTCCGGTCCCCTTCAGGCCGTCGAACCATCCTTCCGCGAGCGGCATGGGGGCCGCACGCACAAGCCGCCCCCAAAGTATGGTGCCCCACCACATGTGCCCCTGACCTGCATCTTCCTACGGTGTGCCACACGTACCCGTCCCCACGGCACACAAGGAAGTGGCGCACATGGCCTCCGCAGCAACCGCTCCCCCACCACCCGCCAACCTGAAGCGCATCGTCGCCGCCAGCCTCATCGGTACCACCATCGAGTGGTACGACTTCTTCCTGTACGGCTCGGCGGCCGCGCTCGTCTTCAACAAGCTCTTCTTTCCCGGCTCCGACCCGCTCGTCGGCACGCTGCTGTCGTTCCTCACGTACGCGGTCGGTTTCGCGGCCCGGCCGCTCGGCGCCCTGGTCTTCGGACACTACGGGGACCGGCTCGGCCGCAAGAAACTGCTGGTGCTCAGCCTGTTGCTGATGGGCGGGGCGACGTTCGCGATCGGTCTGCTGCCGACCCACGCGACGGTCGGCGCGGCGGCCCCCGTACTGCTGACGGCGCTGCGCCTGGTGCAGGGCTTCGCGCTGGGCGGCGAGTGGGGCGGCGCCGTCCTGCTGGTGTCCGAACACGGGGACGCGAAGCGACGCGGCTTCTGGGCCTCCTGGCCGCAGACCGGAGCTCCCGCGGGACAACTCCTGGCGACCGGCGTGCTCTCGCTGCTCACCGCCACCCTGTCGGACGGCTCCTTCGTCGCCTGGGGCTGGCGCGTCCCCTTCCTGCTGTCCGGTGTACTGGTCGTCGTCGGTTTGTGGATACGTCTGTCTGTCGATGAATCACCCGTGTTCAAGGAGGCGTTGGCGCGGGCCGAGGAACGCGGGCGGGCACCGGCATCCGCCGCGGAGAAGCTGCCCCTGGTGTCCGTGCTGCGCCACCACTGGCGCGACGTCCTGGTCGCCATGGGCGCTCGTATGGCGGAGAACATCAGCTACTACGTGATCACCGCCTTCATCCTCGTGTACGCCACCACGTCCGCGGGCGTCTCCCGGCAGACCGCGCTCAACGCGGTACTGATCGCCTCCGCCGTGCACTTCGCCGTCATCCCGGCCTGGGGCGCGCTGTCGGACCGGATCGGCCGCAGGCCCGTCTATCTGCTGGGCGCCGCCGGGGTGGGGCTGTGGATGTTCCCCTTCTTCTCGCTCATCGACACGGGCGGCTTCGGCAACCTGGTCCTCGCCGTCACCGTCGGACTCGTCCTGCACGGCGCGATGTACGCGCCCCAGGCCGCCTTCTTCTCCGAGATGTTCGCGACCCGGATGCGCTACTCCGGTGCCTCGATCGGCGCCCAGTTCGCCTCGGTCGCGGCGGGCGCTCCCGCCCCGCTGATCGCGACCGCGCTGCTGTCCGACTACGGCAGCTCCACACCGATCTCCCTGTACGTCATCGCGGCGGCCGTCGTGACCCTGATCGCGGTGGGCGTCGCCGACGAGACCCGGCACCGCGACCTGGCCGGCGTGGCGGACCACGACGAGGCAGAGGTGGCCGTGCCGGTGGCGGACGCGCGCTCCACGTCCTGACGCCGCACGTCCACGCCCTCATCTCCCGACCCCCGTACCCGCGTACGGGGGTCAGTGCGGTGCCACCGTGGACAACCGATGCAAGCGCAGGGCGAGTTGGATCTCCAGCACCCGGGCCGGGCTCTGCCAGTCCTCGCCCAGCAACCGGCCCACCCGCTCCAACCGCTGGGCCACCGTGTTCACATGGACGTGCAGGTCCTCCTTGGTGCGCGCCGGGCTCATCCCGCACGCGAAGTAGGCGTCGAGGGTGCGCAGCAGGTCCGTGCCGCGCTGCTGGTCGTAGGCCACGACCCGGCCGATGGTTCGCCCGACGAAGCCGGAGATGTCCCGGTCCCCGGCGAGCAGCAGCCCCAGGAACCCGAAGTCCTCGGCTGCGGCGCCGTCCCCGGCACGCCCGAGCAGGCGCAGCGCCTCCAGACAGCGCTGCCCCTCCTCGTACGCCGCCGCGACCGCCTCGGGGTGCGCGGCGAGGGCCTCCAGGGGTGCCGAGGCGCCGACCGTGACGGCCTCGTGGACGGCGGTGCCCAGTTGTCCGGCCGTGCGGCGGGCCAGGTCGGTGGCGGTCTCGTCCGGGCCGAGCGGGAGCAGCAGCACCGTGCCGCCGTCCCGGGCGGCGGCCAGTCCGTGTCCGGTCGCGGCCAGATGGGACGCGGCGGACCACAGCCGTCGGCGGGCGTCCGCCTCCCGGTCGGCGTCGGCGGCCGTGGTGTCGAGGCGGGCGGCGAGCACCACGTGGACGGCGTCCAGGTCGGCGTGGAGCCGGCTGGCGCGCTCCCGCAGCAGCCGCGGGTCTCGGTCCCGCGCGTCCAGCAGATCGTCCAACAGCTCGCCACGGACGCGCTGTTCGGCCTCGGCCGCCGAGCGTCTGGCCAGCAGGAGCAGTGAGGTGACCATCGCGGCGCGTTCAAGGGTGCGCTGGTCGACGGGGTCGAGGCCCGGGTGTCCGCCCAGCACCAGCGCGCCGAGCAGCTCGCCCCCGGCCGTCACGGCCGCGACCCAGTCCCGGCCGTGCCGCACCGCGTGGCCCTCGGCGCGGGAGGCCTGGAGGGCGGCGCCCGGCGCGGTGTCCGTCCCGGTGAACTCGACCGGCCCGTCGAGCACTTCGGAGACCGCGGCGGCCACGTCATGGACCCCGCCGCCGCGCAGCACCAGCTCGGCGAGGCGGTCGTGGACCTCCGAGGCGCGCTCGATCACTCCGCTGCGGTCCCGGATGATCTCGTTGGCGCGGCCCAGGCGATCGAGGGCCGAGCGGGTCTCCAGCAGCCGGTTCGCCGTGTCGATGGCCGCCGCGGCCAGCGCCGCGAACGAGCCGAGGAGGGCGATCTGCTCACGCTCGAAGATCCGTGCCCGCCGGTCCGCGGCGAACAGCACTCCGATGACATGACGCCCGATCATGAGGGGGACGCCGAGGATCGCGACCAGGCCCTCGTCCCGTACGCCCGCGTCGATGGCCCGGGTGTGCTGGAAGCGGTCGTCCTTGAAGTAGTCGTCGGTGACATAGGGACGGGCGGTCTGGGCGACGAGGCCGCCGAGCCCCTCCCCCATGCCGAGCCGCAACTGCTGGAAGCGCGCCGCGACCGAGCCCTCGGTGACGCGCATGTAGGTGTCTCCCTCGGCCTCGTCGTGCAGGCTGAGGTAGGCGACGTCCGTGCCCAGCAGTGACCGGGCCCGCTGCACGATCGCGCGCAGCACCGCGTCGAGGTCGCGCAGGCCCGCCAGGTCGTGGGCGGTCTCGAAGAGCGCCGACAGTTCCGCCTCGCGACGGCGCCTGCCCTCCATCTCGGAGCGCACGCGCAGGGCCAGCAGCTTCGCCTCTTCCAGCGCGGCGACTCGGGCGGCGGGACGGCCCTCGGCGCGGGCGAGCAGGACCGGCTGCTCGTACGCCTCGGCGGGGGCGCCTCTGGCCAGCAGCCGGAGGAAGGGCGTCTCGGCGTTGTCGGCGGGGCGTTCGGCGGACGGCACGTGATCGCGGGACATGCTCACAGGATGACCTGTCGTCGGGTCGGCCCGGCCGGCCCTGTGGACAACTCGGCGGCGACCGGATCGGCCGGTGCCGCGGCGGGCGGGGTTCGCCGCGTCCGGGCGCCCGGCACCGGGTGTGGACAGCGTTCGTGATCGATACGCCTAGTGCGCGGTCCAGCCGCCGTCCATGACCAGCGAGGTGCCGGTGACGAAGG
Source organism: Streptomyces sp. NPDC059668 (assembly GCF_042734135.1). Taxonomy (NCBI): domain Bacteria; kingdom Bacillati; phylum Actinomycetota; class Actinomycetes; order Kitasatosporales; family Streptomycetaceae; genus Streptomyces; species Streptomyces sp. NPDC059668. The sequence continues at coordinate 5,867 of NZ_JBHWEL010000051.1, forward strand.
AGGTCAGGGGCCCGCACAGATAGACCACGGCCTCGGCGACCTCCTCGGGTTCGACGAGACGTTTGACCGCGCTGTCCCGCAGCAGCACCTCGGACAGCACACGCTCCTCGGGAACGGCGTGGGCCCGCGCCTGGTCCGCGAGCTGCTTCTCGACCAGTGGGGTGCGCACGTAGGCGGGATTCACACAGTTCGAGGTCACTCCGTGGGGGGCGCCTTCCAGGGCGGTCGTTTTCGACAGCCCCTCCAGCCCATGTTTCGCGGCCACGTACGCCGACTTGAAGGCGGACGCACGCAGCCCATGGACCGAGGACACGTTGACGATGCGGCCCCAGCCCTGCCCGTACATGTGCGGCAGTGCGCCGCGGATCAGCCGGAAGGGGGCTTCCAGCATCACCGTGAGCATGGTGTGGAAGACCTCGGGCGGAAACTCCTCGATGGGCCGCACCGTCTGCAGTCCGGCGTTGTTGACGAGGACGTCCGTGCCCTCGGCGGCGCGCTCGGCCGCGTCGAGGTCGGTGAGGTCGAGCGGATGCGGCTCGACGGTGCCCGGGAGGCCTCGGGCCAGCTCGGCGAGTTCGTCCAGCCCCGCGGTGTCCAGGTCGACCGCCCGCACCGTGGCCCCGTCGGCGGCCAGCCGCAGCGCGCAGGCTCGGCCGATGCCGCCGGCGGCGCCGGTGACCAGGGCGGTACGGCCGTGGAGGCCGGACGGGAGGGCGTGGGGGCCCGGGAGGGCACTGGGCGCGGTCATGGCTCGACCCTAGGCAGGCCGACCGGCCCCACACATGTGCTCACCGCACACAGTTCCCCCTCAGCTCGTGGTGTCGAACCATGTGGGTGCCTGGGACAGGGCCTGCTTGATCCGGAGCAGCGCGAACTCGTTCAGCTCCGGCAGGGCGTCGACCGAGAACCAGCCGACCTCCAGGGACTCGTCGTCGTTGACCCGCGCCTCGCCGCCGACGGCCCGGCAGCGGAACGTGATGTCCATGAACTGGCAGACGTCGTCGTTCTCGTAGGTGACCGGTTCCATGGCCTGGACGAGCACGACGCGCTCGACGACGCAGTCCACGGCCGTCTCCTCGAAGACCTCCCGCACCGCGCAGGCCGCGGGCTGCTCGCCGGGATCCGGGATGCCACCGACGACCGACCACTTGCCGGTGTCCGTGCGCCGGCCCAGCAGCACTCGGCCCTCGTCGTCGAAGACGATGGCGGTGACTCCGGGGAGCCAGAGCAGCTGATGCCCCGCGGAGGCCCGGATCGTACGGATGAAGTCAGGGATAGCCATGACCCGACCCTAACGGTCGGCTTCCGCCACCCGGCCGCGGCCGCGGCCGCACGACACGACCCGGCCCCGGCGCCCAGGACCCCTAGACCGCGCCGTCCCGGCGCCCGCGGACCGCCCGGGCCCCGGCCCAGCCGAGCCCGCCCGCCGCGACCAACACCAGAAGCATCTCGGGGAGGATCCCCAGCCGCGTCGCCGGGGTCTCGGAGGAACGCAGCGGCACCTTCTGGACCAGCGAGTCCGCCACGAACATCCCGGTCCGCTGGGTGATCCGCCCGTCCGGCATGATGACGGCGCTGACGCCGCTGGTCACCGGCACCGTGACGGTACGGCTGTGCTCCACGGCACGGACCCGGGACATGGCGAGCTGCTGATAGGTCATCTCGCTGCGGTCGAAGGTCGCGTTGTTGCTCGGCACCGAGATGATCTGCGCACCGTCCGTCACGGTGCTGCGCACGGCCCAGTCGAACGCGGCCTCGTAGCAGGTGACGAGTCCGACCCCGGTGCCGTCCATGGAGAAGACGCCGGGCTTGTGACCCCGGCTGAAGTCCTGGCGCACCATCGACGTCCAGTTCTCGTTGATCGCGCCGAGCAGCGAGCGCAGCGGAAGGTACTCGCCGAACGGCTGGACCTGTCGTTTGTCGTAGGTGTCCAGGGGCCCCTTCACCGGGTCCCACAGGATCTGCTCGTTGTAGAGCCTGCCGTCCCGCTCGACGACCCCGCCGACCGAGATGGGCGCACCGATGGCCTTCGCCGCGGTGTCGATGACGGCACGGGCGTCGGCGTTGGTGAACGGATCGACGTCCGAGGAGTTCTCCGGCCACAGCACGAAGTCGGGCCGTGCGACCTTGCCCGCCTTCACCTCGGCGGCCAGCCGCTCGGTCTCCCGCGCGTGGTAGTCGAGGACGGCGCGCCGCTGGGAGTTGAAGTCGAGTCCCGCGCGCGGCACGTTGCCCTGCACCACCGCGACGGTCGCCGTGCCGTCCTCGGCCTTGTCGCTCACCAGCGCACGCGCTGCGAGCGCCCCCACCACGGGGACCGCGACGGCGAGCAGCGCCACCGCGGCGGCACCCCGTCGTACGGCACCGGCGCGACGGCCCTCGACGATCTGGCGCACGATCTCGTACAGCCCGAAACCGCAGAGCACCACGCCGAAGCCGAGCACCGGAGTGCCGCCCAGCGCGGCCAGCGGGAGGAACACGCCGTCCGCCTGACCGAAGGCGATCTTCCCCCAGGGGAAGCCGCCGAACGGCGCTCGCGCGCGGGCCGCCTCTCCAGCGATCCACACGGCAGCGGCCCACAGGGGCCAGCCGGGCAGCCGGGACACCAGGGTGATGCCCGCGCCGACGAGCGCGATGTACACCGCTTCCACGGCGACGAGCGCCAGCCATGGACCGGGACCCACCTCGACGCCGGTCCACACGAGCAGCGGGAGCAGGAAGCCGAGCCCGAACAGATAACCGAGCCCGAGCCCCGCCTTCCAGGAGCGTCCGCGCAGGACCCAGGCGAAGACCGCGAAGGCGGGCAGGGCCAGCCACGACGCGGTGCGCGGCGGGAAACTGACGTAGAGCAGCACTCCGGAGAGCGCAGCGGCGGCGGCCGGTGCGTATCGCCGTGCCAGTCTGGCCCCGCGCGATGCGGACGCGGCGTGGGGCTCGAGCTGTTCCGGCTCGTCTACGGAGGTTGCTGTGGCGGTCACCCGGGGAGTGTACGGCGCGTGACCTGGGCTCCGACAGCACGGTCCGTCCCGGGGCCCCTGAGGGGATCTCCCGCCCTTCCCGGCCGCCCCCGTCCAGGGTCCCGCGCCGCCCAGGAGACGGATCACGCGCCCCGGAGGCCGCTCACCCTCCGTCCGATGCATCGTTTTTCTGCGCAAGTCATCCACAAACCGGCGCATCAGCCGTTACGGTGTGCCCGAGCTTCTGACGTGGCCGGATATGGCCACGACGGTCTGGGCTCGTCACAGGTCGGGGGGCTACGGGGTGGGTTCGACGGGGATGACGTCCGCGGCCGGTGCGACGGCCGCGGGAGAGAGACGAAACGTTTCGGACGCGGCGGGCGTGCTGGCCCTCGGGGCCTGCGCGGTCTGGTCACTGATCACCGCGGGCGTGCACGACGGGCGCCCCGAGGGAGTCCTGCTGGCGGTGCTCGCGATGGCCGCCGGCTACGCCTCGGGGCGGATCCTGGGCGCGGTCGCACCGGTCGCCGCCCCCTGCGCCGGTGCCTTGGTCGGACTCGGCCTCGCCCTCGTCGCGCGATACACCACCCCGGGCCCGCAGATCACGGTGCCGCTCGGGCACACCGGCGCCGCGGCAGCACTGCTGACCCTCTCCACCGCGGCGGCGTGCTGCGCGGCCTGGGCGGCACGCCGGCCGGGGCTTCGGCTCGCGCTGCGCCTGCTGGCCCTCGGGATCACGGTGGCCGCCGCGATCCTCGGCTCGGCCGCCGGATGCGCCCTCGGCACCGGTGTGCTGCTGTGCTCGCTCGCCGCCGACCGCGTACGGCGCCGCGCCCTCGGCCTCGGGGGCTTCGCGCTCGCCGCGGCCGCGGTCACGTCGACGACCTGGGCCGTCGCGGAGAACGCGCTCCCGGACGGGCTGACCGCCTCCCTCGAAGGCCAGCTCACCGAGCACCGGGTGCTGCTCTGGCAGGACGCGCTCCATCTGACCGGCCGGAATCCGGTACTGGGAGTGGGACCGGGCCGTTACGCGGAGCTCAGTCCGACGGTCGCGCAGACGCCGCTGCCCGACGGCAGGCCGCACTCCGCCGCGCTCCAGCAGATGGCCGAACAGGGAGTGACCGGCGCACTGCTGCTCGCATTGCTCTTCTGCTGGGTCCTCTACTCACTGTGGCGCTCGCCGCAGTCCACGCCGGTCGTGCTGACGGCGGGAGCGGGCCTGACGGCCCTGGCCGTGATCGCCTCGGTGGGCAACGCGCTGAGTTTCACCACGGTGACCGCGGGCGCGGGGCTGCTCGCGGGTCTCGCGACGGCACGGCCGCTGGCGGACGGATGTCCTGAGAACGTCGTCAAGGAGGACGAGCGGCCCTGGGCACACCGGCTCGAACCGTGAAGCCCACGAGCCGGCCCCGACCCCGACCCCGTGCTCGTACAGGCGCGCATTGCCGTGCGGGCGCTTTGCCGCACCGAACGTACCGGCGTACCGGACGTACAGGCGTACCGGCTCAGATCACGGCGCCGGGAGTGGCCGGCCGCAGCCTGTCCCGGATCACCCGGACGGCCGCCTCCGCGTTGTCCACCGTGATGGTGAACGTATGGCCGTCCCCGAGCCGGAGCACCATGCCCTCGCCGCGCCGGACGATGACGGCGGTGCCCTTCTCGGGACGCCAGCGGTAGCCCCAGCCGCCCCACTGCCACGGCGTGACGCTGGGCGCGAAGTCGGCGCCGACCACGTCCGAGAGGGGAATGCGGCGCCGGGGCAGCCCGACGTGCCCGCAGCGCACTTCGAGGCAGTCCTTGTCGACCTTCACGGCGACGTGCACGAAGGCGAGCGTCCCGAAGAGGACGAGCAGTCCCGCCGCGATGCAGCCGACGACGGACATGGCGAGCGCGGCGACGCCCGAGGTCCAGGTGGACTCGACGGCCAGCTCGATGCCGAGCGCGATACAGGCGGCACCGGCGAGCGCCGGAAGCCACTGGACACGATTGGTCGCACGCCCGGTCCAGACATCGGAGTGCGGGACGTATTCGCCGTGGGGGTGGTCCCTCATGCGTAAGAGACTACTCATGTTCCGCAGCGCGGGCACCGGCTCGCGGAGGGTCACTGCTCCGGCGGGAGGCCCGGCGACGCAGGGCGCCCGAGGGGTGACCGGCGGTCAGCGGACGGGGCTGACCGACTGAAGGAGGCGGCCCTCCTCGTACTCCAGCGCGGGCTCGGGCAGCGCACCGGCCCGGCCGCTGAGAAGCACGGTGACGGTGCCGTCGGGGGACGCTCCCGGGTCCGGGAACGCGCCGATCCTGCGCAGCGCCTGCGCGGCCACGGCGCCCGCGGAGGCGTGCAGGACGAGCGGCGGGAGACCGGGCCGCTGCACCGCCGCGCGGATCCGTTCGGCGACCAGCTCGTAATGGGTGCAGCCCAGGACGACGGCCCTCACATCGTCGGGGGTCCGGGCGGCGGCCGCGGCGATCGCGGCGTCGATACCCGCCTGGTCCCCGTGCTCCACGGCGTCGGCGAGCCCGGGGCACGGCACCTCGGTGACGGCCACTCCCTCGGCGAACTCGCTGATGAGTCCCCGCTGGTAGGGGCTGCCGGTGGTGGCGGGCGTCGCCCAGATCGCGACGGGACCGCCGCCGGCCGCGGCCGGCTTGATCGCCGGGACCGTGCCGATCACCGGCACGTCCGGCTCCAGGCGGGCACGCAGGGCGGGCAGCGCGTGCACGGAGGCCGTGTTGCAGGCGACGATCAGAGCGTCGGGGTGGTGTCCGGCCGCCGCCTCGGCGACCGCCAGCGCGCGCTCGGTCACGTCCTGCGGCGCGAGGGGTCCCCAGGGCATGGTGTCGGGCGCCGAGGAGAGGACGAGATCGGCGTCGGGCCGCAGTCTGCGTACCGCGGTGGCGGCGGCGAGCAGTCCGATTCCGGAGTCCATGAGCGCGATCTTCACCCGGTCACCATAGACGATCCGCCCCGACGGGCCCCCGGGGTGGGGCAGACTGCCGCGCGTGAGTGCCGTCGCGTGGACCGCCGTGGGATCACTGGCCGCCTGGCTGTGGCTGCTGCTCGGCCAGGGCTTCTTCTGGCGTACGGATCTGCGGCTGCCACCGCGCCGGGAGCCGGACCACTGGCCGTCCGTCTGTGTCGTCGTCCCCGCACGCGACGAGGCCGGTGTCCTGCCCGCGAGCCTGCCGACGTTGCTCGCGCAGGACTATCCGGGACGGGCCGAGGTCTTCCTCGTCGACGACGGCAGCTCGGACGGCACCGGGCAGCTGGCCCGTGAACTGGCCGGCGCGCACGGCGGGCTCCCGCTCACCGTCGACTCGCCCGGGGAGCCGCCCGCGGGCTGGACCGGCAAGCTCTGGGCCGTACGCCACGGCATCGCCCTGGCCCGCACGCGCGAGCCCGTGTACCTGCTGCTGACGGACGCGGACATCGCCCACGCGCCCGACAGCCTGCGGTCCCTGGTGGCCGCGGCGGACGCCGGCGGGTTCGACCTCGTCTCCCAGATGGCCCGGCTGAGGGTGGAGAGCGTGTGGGAGCGGTTCGTCGTGCCCGCGTTCGTCTACTTCTTCGCCCAGCTCTATCCCTTCCGGTGGATCGCGGTGAGGGGGTCGCGCACGGCGGCAGCGGCCGGTGGCTGTGTGCTGCTGCGCGCGGACGCCGCCGAGCGGGCGCGGGTTCCGGACGCCATCCGGCACGCGGTCATCGACGACGTGGCGCTCGCGCGGGCGGTGAAGGGCGCGGGGGGTCACATCTGGCTGGGGCTCGCCGAGGGGGTGGACAGCGTGCGTCCCTACCCTCGGCTGCACGACCTGTGGCGCATGGTCTCGCGCAGCGCGTACGCCCAGCTGCGGCACAACCCGCTGCTGCTCCTGGGCACGGTCCTCGGCCTCGCGCTGGTCTACCTGGTCCCGCCGCTCGCGCTCGTCACGGGTCTGGTCGTGGGAAGCACGGGGGCTGCGGCGGCCGGGGGGCTCGCGTGGCTGGTGATGACGGCGACGTACCTGCCGATGGTGCGCTACTACCGGCAGCCCTGGTGGCTGGCTCCGCTGCTGCCGGTCACCGCGTTCCTGTACCTCCTCATGACGGTCGATTCCGCGGTGCAGCACTACAGGGGGCGCGGCGCGGCCTGGAAGGGCCGCACCTACGCCCGTCCGGACACCGCCCTCGACGAACGCTGACCGGTCACTTCCCGCCGGTCACTTCCTGCCGGGTGTCCAGTTCATGCCCCACCCGTAGACGCGGTCGACGGTGCGCTGGGGGCTCACACCGCGTTCGGGGACGAGGTAGCGGGCCTCACGCTGGACGATCAGGTCGCCGCCGCTGTTGGTGATCAGAGCGAGGGCGCAGACGGTCGAGGGCACGGTGCACTCGTCGAGCGAGAAGTCGACCGGCGCGCCGTTCGTCGGCTGGAGGGTGACCGTCGCGTGCAGGTCGGCGAAGGAGCGCGCGCCCTCGTAGATGGTCACGAAGATGAGGATGCGCCGGAAGCTCTGGCGGTGGTCGAGGTTGACGGTGAGGTTCTCGCCGCTCTCGACGGCACCGGTGCGGTCGTCGCCGTCGAGATGGATGTACGGCGGCTGGTTGAGCGCTCCGAAGGCGTTGCCGAGCGCCTGGACGACTCCCTTGCGGCCGTCGGAGAGTTCGTACAGGGCACACAGGTCGAGGTCGAGGTCCGCGTGCATCGCGACGGCCCGGCCCCGTTTGCTGCCCCACCCCGAGAACTGTTTGCGTACTTGCCAGTTGAGGTTCACCCGCATGGAACCTGAGGTTCCGCCCTGTTTGGTGAGCGACACCGAGGGGGCCTCTTTGGTGAGGGTGACCTTGGAGAGACGTACCGGGGGCCGGGGCGGGACGGGCGGCGGTGGCTGCGTGGGGGGCGTCATGGTGGCGGGCGCGGGGACCGGCGGGGGCGGGCCGACCACGCGTGTGCCGGGCACGGGCGGGGGCGAGGAGGCGGCCGGCCCGGGGGCGGAGGGGAGCGGGGCGGGCGGTGCCGTGTGCTGCGGCTCGTCCACCGTGATCCCGTAGTCCGTGGCCAGGCCTTCCAGGCCGCTGCCGTACCCCTGTCCGACGGCGCGGAACTTCCAGGCGCCCTGGCGCCGGTAGAACTCCCCGAGCACGAAGGCCGTTTCGACCGTCGCGTCCCTGCTGTCGAAGCGGGCGACCTCCGTGCCCCGGCCCGCGTCGAGCACCCGGACGTACAGGCCGGGCACCTGTCCGAAGGTGCCGCCGTCGCAGGAGGCGGCCAGCACCACGGTCTCGATGGCGGGCTCGACGCGCGCGAGGTCGACGAGCAGCGTGTCGGTCACCTGGCCGCCCGCGTCACGCTTCCCCTCGTGACGCACGGCGCCGGAGGAGTGCGCGGGCTGGTTGTAGAACACGAAGTCGTGGTCGGACCGCACCTTCCCGGCGACCAGCAGGAGCGCCGAGGCATCCGCGTCGGGCACCCCGGGGCCCGGACTCCAGCCCATTTCGACGCGCAGCGCACTCGTCGGCACCGGAACATTTGATCCTTTAGGCATTGTCATGTCCGCCCCCATCACATGTCACCGCGCCAGGCCGTGCCCCGGGCCGCCTCTCCGACCCGTTGCCGCCCAACCTATTCCCCCGGGGCCGGGAAGGGCCCGGACAGCCCCGGAAGACGAATGGTCAACCCCCGGTAACCCCTTGGGAACTCGGCCTTTACACGATCTGAACCCGGTTTGGCGCCCTTTTTTGCCGAGTTCGCTCGCATTGGGGATCCCGAGGTGCCGCCGACACGGAAAACAACCCTCTTATCGGTCTCCCCAACCAGCACATCGTGGGCTTAACTTATGTCCCATGACCTCCCCCCGCTCCACCTATGGCGGCGGTTACTACTCCGCGCCGTCCTTCCCGGACACCCCGATCTACGACTCGCTCGTCGCCGAGCGGGGCACCCCCCAGATCGCCCCGATCCGGGTTCCCGCCGCCTACGACACGAGCAGCAGCTACCTGCCCGCGCTCCCGTCGGCACTCCCGGCCCTTCCGGCCGGACCCTCTCATCAGGTCCCCGCGTACGGCGGTTACCCGCAGGCCCAGCAGCCGTCCCCGCTGCAGCAGGCCCCCGCGCCCTACATCCCGCAGCAGGCCGGCGCCCCGCGCGGCTACCCGGGCCCGCAGCAGCAGCCGCAGCGCCCGATGGCGACCGGCACCGGTTACGAGGCGATGCGCCCCGCCGCTCCCCGCCCCGCCCCGGCTCCGTACCAGGACCCGTACAACAACCAGCAGTACCGCGGATACTGAGGCCTTAGGACGGAATTGTCGGCGCCGCCTGGCACGATGGGCGCCATGGGGAACGCGGAGCTGCACTCGATCCATGTCCACCCGGTCAAGGCGTTCCGTGGTCGGTCGCCACGGGACGCCGTGGTGGAGCCCTGGGGACTGGCCGGGGACCGGCGCTGGGCACTGATCGACGACGGGGGAAAGGTCGTCACCCAACGCCAGCAACCACGTCTGGCGCGAGCCGCCGCCGAGCTGATGCCCGGCGGCGTCCGGCTGTCCGCTCCCGGCCGTGCGTCAATCGGGGTCCCGGTGCCCGATCCGGCAGCCGCGGACAGGGTCACGCTGGACCTGTTCGGCGACAAGGTGGAGGCGGTCCTCGCCGGCCCCGCCGCACATGCCTGGTGCAGCGAGTATCTGGGGGCGGAGACCCGCCTCGTCCACATGGACGATCCCGCCACCCGCCGGCCCCTGGACCCGGAGTACGGGCGACCGGGCGAGACCGTCAGCTTCGCGGACGGCTATCCGCTGCTGATCACGACCCTCGCCTCGCTGGACGCGCTCAACTCCTTGATCGCCCAGGGTGACCGCGCCCACGAGGGCCCTCTGCCGATGAACCGCTTCCGGCCGAACCTGGTGGTCTCCGGCACCACGGCCTGGGCCGAGGACGACTGGACCCGCGTCACCATCGGCGAGGTCGCCTTCCGGGTGGCCAAGATGTGCGGCCGCTGCGTCGTGACCACCACCGACCAGGAGACCGCGGAGCGCGGCAGGGAACCCCTCCGCACGCTCGGGCTCCATCGCCGCTTCGGGTCCCGGCTGATGTTCGGACAGAACCTGGTGCCGGAGACCACGGGCATCGTGCGCGTCGGCGATCAGGTCACGGTCGTCGCATGACCGCCGTGACCGGTTTCCGGTCGCCCTTCCGATCCTCTTCCGCCCGTCCCCCGCACCCGGGAACCCGAGCCCCGGGCACGGTCGTTGGGTCTGTGTGAGAAGTTCATGAGAGGACCGCGGGAACCGCGGGAGGGGTGATGTCGCTCTCTCCTTCCCCGGCCCACGGGTGAACGGCTCTGCCGGGGGTTGTCACGGACGCGGAAGGCGGAAGGGGGGCGCGGTGATGCGCGCGATCGGCGGACTCTGGCGCTGGCGGCACAACCCGTTGCGCCGCGGGACCGATCTGGCCGAAGCCTGGCTGGCCGTGCTGGCCCTCGTGCTGATCGCGGTCGTCGCTCCCATGGCCGGGGTCGCCGCCGGAGCCGCCGCCGAGCACGCCCTCCAGCAGTCCGTCCGGGAACAGCACAGGGCCCGGCACGAGGTGGTGGCCACCGTGGTCAGGAAGCTGACGCGCGCCCCGCTGGAACCCGACCCCGAGGCCTCGTCGGCGCAGGACCCGCACAGCCGCGTGCTCGCCGACTGGACCGCCCCGGACGGCTCCGCGCACCACGGCAGGGTGATCACGGTGCTCAGGTCCCCGCACCGGGGCGACCACTTCACGCTCTGGACCGACCGGCACGGCCGGCTGGTCGGCCGCCCCCTGGACCCGGCCACCGCGACGACGCACGCGGTGCTGGCGGGGATCGGCGCGGCCCTCATGACCGTGGTGCTGCTGGAGGCCGCACGGCGTCTGATCGTCTGGCGCATGACCCTTGGCCGGTACGCCCGTTGGGATCAGGCATGGGACCGGGCAGGCCCGGACTGGGGCAGGACCGGTACCGGCAGTTGACCGCCTTCCCGCTCCGGTCAACCCTCCGTCCCCGCGCACGCTACGGTGGGACGGCCGGACTGCTCGGCATCGTCGTGAGAAGCTGTTCTTGATCGCGACGGCGTTTCAGCACGGCCTCGCAGGACCCGCGTACGACGAGGTGGGGGCAGAACAGCGCCATGGCACAGGGCACGGTCCAGGTGACGCACACCGGCACCTCGCGGTGGCGGCGCCGCACGGGAGAGTACGCATCACTGGCCGCGGCCCTGGAAGCGGCAGCCGACGGAGACGTGCTCACCGTCGCCCCCGGCACCTACCGGGAGAACCTCGTCGTCGAGCGCGCGGTGACACTGCGCGGCCCCGAGGGCTCGCCCGGCTCCGTGCGCATCGCGCCGGTCGACGGGGTCCCGCTGACCGTCCGTGCCTCCGCCGTGGTCCAGGACCTGCACGTCGAGGGCCAGGACTCGGCCGCGCCCGCACTGCTCGTCGAGGAGGGCACCCCGGAGCTGCTGGACATGCGGATCGTCACCCGGTCCTCGGCCGGCATCGAGGTGCGCGGCGGCGCGCGTCCGACCGTGCGCCGCTGCACGGTCGACAATCCGGCGGGCGTGGGCATCGCCGTACTCGACGGCGGCGGCGGGGTGTTCGAGGAGTGCGAGGTCGTCGCGGCCGGCCAGTCGGGCATCGCGGTCCGCGGCGGCGGCCGTCCCCGCCTGGAGCGCTGCCGGGTGCACCACACCTCCGGCGCGGGCCTGTCGGCGACCGGCGAGAACTCCTCGCTGGAGGCGATCGGTTGCGAGGTCTACGAGGTCAAGGGCTCCGGGGTGCAGATCACCGGACGGGCCGCCGCCCACCTCACCGACTGCGATGTGCACCGCACGACCTCGGACGGCGTCACGCTGGACACGGACGCGGTCCTCACGCTCGCCGACTGCCGCATCCACGACATCCCGGAGAACGCGGTCGACCTGCGCTCCCGCTCGGTCCTCACCCTCACCCGCACCACCGTCCGCAAGTTCGGGCGCAACGGCCTGTCGGTGTGGGACCCGGGCACCCGTGTGGACGCCAACCAGTGCGAGATCTTCGACAGCACGGGCGACTACCCCGCGGTCTGGGTCAGCGACGGCGCCACCGCCGTGCTGGAGTCGTGCCGGGTGCACGACGTGCCGGACGCCCTGTTCGTCCTCGACCGCGGTTCGCGTGTCGACGTCGTCGACAGCGACCTCTCCCAAGTACGCAACACGGCTGTCTCGGTGAGCGACGGCGCCACCGCGCAGCTCGACGACTGCCGCATCCGGGACGCCGCGACGGGCGCCTGGTTCCGCGACCACGGAAGCGGCGGAACGCTGTCCGGCTGCACCGTGGACGGCACCCAGACCGGTGTCATCGTCACCAAGGGCGCCGACCCCACCATCGAGCGCTGCACGGTCGACTCCCCCGCGGAGGCGGGCTTCTACGTCTCGGCGGGCGGGCGCGGCAGCTTCCACCACTGCCGGGTGACGGGCAGCGGGGGCTACGGCTTCCATGTCATCGACGGCTGCCGCTCGACGCTGAAGAAGTGCCGTACGGAACGGTGCGCGCGCGGGGGCTACGAGTTCGCCGACGGCGGCAACGCGGCGGGCGGCGGCCCGGTCGTCGAGGACTGCACGAGCGACGAGAGCGCCGGAGTGCGGTCCCCGGCCCCCGAGACGGCCGTACAGACGTCCGGTCCGTCCTCCGGCCTGCTGGGCGCGATCCCGGGCCAGCGCACCACCGAGCAGGAGTCGCCCGCGGGCTCCCCGGAACCCGAGGAGCCGGCGCGCTCCTCCAAGGCAGTCCTCGGCGAACTCGACGCGCTGGTGGGCCTGGAGAGCGTCAAGCGCGAGGTTCGGGCCCTCACCGACATGATCGAGGTGGGCCGGCGGCGGCAGGAGGCGGGCCTCAAGGCGGCCTCGGCGCGGCGCCACCTGGTCTTCACGGGCTCACCCGGTACCGGCAAGACGACGGTCGCCCGGCTGTACGGCGAGATCCTCGCCTCGCTCGGTGTCCTGGAGAAGGGACACCTGGTCGAGGTGTCCCGCGTGGACCTGGTCGGCGAGCACATCGGCTCCACGGCGATCCGCACCCAGGAGGCCTTCGACCGGGCGCGCGGCGGTGTGCTCTTCATCGACGAGGCCTACGCGCTGTCGCCGGAGGACTCGGGGCGCGACTTCGGCCGGGAGGCCATCGACACGCTCGTGAAGCTGATGGAGGACCACCGGGACGCGGTCGTCGTGATCGTCGCGGGCTACACGGCCGAGATGGAGCGCTTCCTCACGGTCAACCCCGGGGTGGCGTCCCGCTTCTCGCGGACCATCACGTTCAGCGACTACATCCCCGAGGAACTCCTGCGGATCGTGCAGCAGCAGGCCGAGGAACACGAGTACAGCCTCGGGTCCGGAGCGCCCGAGGCGCTGCTGAAGTACTTCACGGCCATCCCCAAGGGACCCGCTTTCGGCAACGGCCGCACCGCGCGGCAGACCTTCGAGGCGATGGTCGAGCGGCACGCCGGCCGGGTCGCCCAGCTCGACGAGCCGAGCACGGACGACCTGACCCTGCTCTACGCGGACGATCTTCCCGAGCTGCCCTGAGCGTCCCCCTCGGGACGCGGGCCCGGCACCTCGTGCCGCAACCGCGCCAGCAGCCGCTCCCGTTCCTCGGCGAAGGCCGGGTCCGACTGGTAGTCGGAGTGTCCGAGGATCGGTGCGGGCAGGGGGTGCTCCTGAGTGCGTCCGTAGACGAGCGGGTCCGCCAGGGGGGCGCGGTCGACCTCGGGGCCGCAGTCCCCGGGCAGGCGTACGGGGCCGCCGATGGGGTCGGTGAGCCGGTACAGGTTGCGCCAGCAGTCGACCTCGCGATGCAGGGAGACGAGGGCGGCCGGCCCGAAGTGGGCGGGGAACCAGCGGCCGTAGAGCCGTTCCAGCGGTGAACCGTAGGTGAGCAGGGCGACCCGTCTGCGGACCGAGGGCGTCAGCTGCCAGGCCGCGGCCGCCGCCAGCACGCTGCCCTGGGAGTGCCCGGACAGCACGAGGCGTCCGCCGGTGGCCCGGGTCCAGGTGACCATGCGCCAGGTCAGGTCGGGCACGGCACGCTCGGCGTAGCAGGGCGGCGCGAAGGGATGGGCGGCACGCGGCCAGAAGGTGCCGACGTCCCAGAGGATGCCGATGGTGCGGCGGGCCGCGGGGTCCTTGTAGGCACGCCGGCCCGAGGCGACGAGCAGTATGAAGCCGAGGCCGATCAGCCAGGAGCCGAGGGACTGCGAGGCTTCGGCCGCGCCGTGGACGAAGGCGTACGACCCTCGCGCGGCGCGTGCCGGCGTGTCGCCCGTCGTCAGCGCGCCCATCACGGCTCCGCAGCCCAGCAGCAGCGTCACGAAGGAGACGATCCCGACGACGAGGGGTGCCTGGTCGGTGAGGGCGGCCATGGCGCGCGTGCCGGCGATACGGCGGGTGCGGGTTCTGTCCGTCGGCTCCCCCTGGTGGTCGCGCTCCACCGCGCGCGTCTCGCGGGCGCGCAACCGCCGGGTGCGCAGGGCCAGTCGTCCGCAGAGTCCGAGGAGCACGAGCAGGGTCGGCGGGATCACGGACGCCTGCCAGGTCAGCAGGACGGGCGGGCCCGGCAGTGAACCCCGGGTGCCGTCCAGCCAGTCGGCGACGCGTTGGGCCACTCCCCCGGACATCACACCGCCCAGCGCGCAGGCCAGCATCGCGACGGCGGGGCCGGCCAGACCGCGCAAGGCCGTGCGCGTGTCGGTGGGAAGGGGGGTGTCCGGTGTTCCGGGGGAACCGACGCCGCGCGGGAGGGCGCGGTGCAGGACGCGGGCCACCAGGGCGAGCGCGACGACGAGCAGGCCCTGGGCGAGGGCGAGGCCGCCGAAGGCCGCGTCGCCGGGCAGCCGGCCCGTCGACTGCCAGCCGGGCCGTGACCAGCCGGCGTACAGCAGGGTGAGCGCGAGCAGGACGATCGCCCCCAGGGGCAGCGCGCGCACCAGTCTCGCGTCCAGTTCCCGGTCGAGCCGGTGTTCGCTGCGGCCTCGTCGGCAGACCACCCACAGCACGACGAACGCGCCGACGGCGAGGGCCGTGTGCAGCAACTGGCCCAGGAAGCCGAGCGGGACGGGCCCCGCGGCCCGGCTGTCGAAGCGGGCGGCGGGCCCCCCGACCGCCGCGGTGACCGTCAGCAGTCCCGCGGCGGTGTGCGCCGCGCGCAGCCGGGCCACCAGGCGGCGCCCGTACCAGAAGCCGGGGCGGCCGAGCGCGGTGGGGCCGGTCTCCTCCTCGGGTTCGGCCGCGCGGGACACCGGCTGCTGGGACTCGTACGCGCTCCAGGTGCGGTGGGACAGGTACCACAGCAGGCAGGTCAGCGCCATGGGCACCAGGCCGGCCAGGGCGAGGCGGCGGCCGGGTCCGCTCCACCAGCCGTCGTGCGACAGGTCCGGGGAGAGGAAGGCCAGCCAGGAGTGTTCCTCGGCGCAGGCCCGCGTGCCCGCGCACTGCCAGGCGGCCAGGTCGAGGGCGACCTCGCAGGCGGCGGCGACCAGCAGCACGGTCAGGGTGAGCCCGGTCAGCCGGACGAGCAGACCGTACAGCCGCACCGCCCGCCGGCGGCCGCCGCCGGCGGGGCGCATCCAGTGGGCGAGGTTGACGACCATGAAGGGCAGCAGCAACAGCCACAGGGCACGGGTGCCGTTGCCGGAGGTGAGGTTGCACCACACATAGGCCTCGGGGACCGGCCTGCCCCGGTAGTCGTCGGGGCGCCGCTCCGCGTCGGCGTCCTCCAGGCGCCGGTGGACGGCCGCGACGTCGTCACCGCTGATCCGCACCGTGCGCGGATCGTCCAGCATCTCCGCGGGTGTGGTGCCGCCGACTCCGTGGACCAGGAGTTCGAGGGCGGTGTCGGCCGCTTCGGGCCGTTGCGCGGGGCCGGTGAGCGCTCCCGCCGAGGTCTGTTCCCGTTCTCTCTCCACTGTTTCCGCGCTTCCCCGTGCCGTGTCCGTCGCCTGTGTCATGGGCAGGGACAAGGATCTCCGCCGGGGGCCGCGCCCGCACCGGTGGTCACGGAATCTCCCCGATACGGATGACGGCACGGTGAAGGGAGAGGAACGGTGTCCTCACAGGGAGTGGCGCGACTGTCGGTACCCCGTGCGAGGATGGGTCGTCCTGCAGGCCTCGGAGAGGGAGAATGGCCACGTGGGAGTGGGTTCGGACGGAGTGTCGGGCAGGGCGGACGAAAGGACCGGAGCGGACGTGAGTGAGAATCAGAACCTCCTCGCGGAGCAGCGTCGCGCCCTGATCCTCGACGAGGTGCGGCGCCGGGGCGGCGTCAGGGTGAACGAGCTGACGCGCAAGCTCGGGGTCTCCGACATGACGGTCCGCCGCGACCTCGACGCTCTCGCGCGCCAGGGCGTGGTGGAGAAGGTGCACGGCGGTGCGGTGCCGGTGGCCGAGGCGAGTACGCACGAGCCGGGTTTCGAGGCCAAGTCCGGACTGGAGCTGACCGCCAAGGAGGACATCGCGCGGGCCGCCGCCGAGTTGGTCGTCCCGGGCACCGCGATCGCGCTCTCGGGCGGTACGACGACGTACGCGCTGGCCCATCGTCTCCTGGACGTGCCGGACCTCACCGTGGTCACCAACTCGGTGCGGGTGGCGGACGTGTTCCACGCCGCGCAGCGCGTCTCCGGTCAGCGGCAGGGTGCGGCCACGGTCGTGCTGACCGGTGGGGTGCGCACGCCTTCCGACTCGCTCGTCGGCCCGGTGGCCGACCAGGCCATCGCCGCGCTCCACTTCGACGTGCTGTTCCTGGGGGTGCACGGCATATCCGTGGAGGCGGGTCTGTCCACACCGAACCTGGCGGAGGCCGAGACCAACCGGCGGCTGGTGCAGTCCGCGCGGCGGGTCGTGGTGGTCGCCGACCACACCAAGTGGGGCACGGTGGGGCTGAGTTCGTTCGCCGCGCTGGAGCAGGTGGACACGCTGGTGACGGATGCCGGGCTGCCGGCCGAGGCCCGCGCCGAGATCGCCGAACACCCGACGCATCTCGTGGTGGCCGGTGAGCCGGCGGACGGTACAGACATCTGACGGTCCGCCAGCTAGGGTGACGCTGCCCGTGCGGAGGTCGCGGTACGGGCGTGCTCAGGTCACCGTCCGCCCGCGCCCGGGACTCCGGTCCCGTCAGGGGGTTTCGTCCATGGCACGCCGTCTGCGCCCGGAGGGTCTCGACTTCACCGAGACCGCTCCCCTGCGTCTGGTGTTCGCCCGCGAGATGACCGCTCCTCCCGAGGCCGTCTTCCGGGCGCTGGCCGAGGACGTGTCCGGCTGGAGCGAGTGGTTCCCGGCCGTGGCGCTCGCCCGGCCGAGCGGGGACGGCACCGGGCGTGAGGTCCGGCTCCGCGGCGGCACGCGCTTCCAGGAGACCGTGCTCGCCTCCCGGGCTCCCGAGGTGTACGCGTACCGGGTGGACGTCACGAACGCGCCCGGTGCCCGTGCCCTGGTCGAGGAGTGGCGGCTGACGCCGGCCGGAGGGGGCACGCGGGTCCGGTGGACGTTCGCCGCCGACGGGACGGCTCCCTTCCGGGTGGCCCTGAAGGTGGGCCGGGCGGGCCTCGGCCGGGCCTTCCGGGACGCGGTCACGAAACTGGACCGGCGGCTGGAGTCGGCCCACGCGTGAGCCGGCGGCATACGTCGCCTCTTGAAGCCGTGCGTCCGGCCGAAGCAGTGCGTCCGGTCGAAGCGGTGCCTCCGGCCGAAGCGGTGCCTTCGGTTGAAGCGGTGCCTCCGGCGTGCGCGCCGGGGGCTCAGTCGGGCCAGACGCCCGTCTCCAGGAGTGACGCGATGGCGGCCGTGTAGGGCGCGATGTCCAGGCCCTGGTCGGCCAGCCAGGTGTCCGAGTAGTACTTGTCCAGATACCGGTCCCCCGGGTCGCACAACAGGGTCACCACGCTGCCGTTGCGCCCCTCGGTCACCATCTCGGCGACGATCTTCAGCGCGCTCCACAGTCCGGTGCCGGTCGAACCGCCCGCCTTGCGGCCGATGGCCTGTTCCAGCGCCCGCACGGCCGCCACGGTCGCGGCATCGGGCACCTTCATCATCCGGTCGATGGCGCCGGGTACGAAACTCGGTTCCATCCGGGGCCTGCCGATGCCCTCGATCCGTGAGCCGCAGTCGCAGGTGACGTCCGGATCGCCGGTGGTCCAGCCTTCGAAGAAGCAGGAGTTCTCCGGGTCGGCGACGCAGATGCGGGTGTCGTACTGCATGTAGTGGACGTAGCGCGCGAGGGTCGCGGAGGTGCCGCCGGTGCCGGCCGTGGCGACGATCCACGCGGGCTCCGGGAAGCGTTCCAACTCCAGCTGCCGGAAGATGGATTCGGCGATGTTGTTGTTCCCGCGCCAGTCCGTGGCGCGTTCCGCGTAGGTGAACTGGTCCATGTAGTGGCCGCCGGTCTCGACCGCGAGGGCGGCGGACTCCTCGTACATCCTGCGGGAGTCGTCCACGAAGTGGCACTGCCCGCCGTGGAACTCGATCAGCCGGCACTTCTCGGCGCTCGTCGTGCGCGGCATCACCGCGATGAAGGGCACTCCGACGAGCTTCGCGAAGTACGCCTCGGAGACGGCCGTCGAGCCACTGGACGCCTCGATCACGGGACGGCCCGGACGGATCCATCCGTTGCACAGGCCGTAGAGGAAGAGCGAACGGGCGAGCCGGTGCTTGAGGCTCCCGGTGGGGTGGGTCGACTCGTCCTTCAGATACAGGTCGATGCCCCACGCCTCGGGCAGCGGGAAGCGCAGCAGGTGCGTGTCGGCCGAGCGGTTCGCGTCGGCGTGTACCTTGCGGACGGCCTCTTTGAGCCAGGTCCGGTACCGCGCGTCACTGTGGTCGACGTCGAGGGTTTCGCCGGTCCGGATCTGCTGGGGGCTGCTCACGGCGGGGCTCCTAACGCATCACGCCGACGCCGGTTCAAACGGTCGGACGCCCCGATCATAAACACCTTGCGCACGCTTCTCACCTGCATAAACACGTCTTTGAGCGACCCAAAGGCACCCCTGGGGCAGGATGTCCGAAGCGATGGGGGCGCACCCGGACAAGTGCTCCCGTCCCCGTCGTCACCTCGTCGTGCGCACTGGTGCTCGCCGCTGCCTGCGGGCAGACTGCACCGCACGGGACGCTGCCCGCGTCCGACCGCACCGCACGGGACGACACTCCCGCGACGGGTGCGCACACCGGACCGCCGCCCGCGCGGGACCCGGGTCAGGGCACAGCCGAGGCGCACAAGGGGGCGGGGCAGCATGGCGGAGCCGGAGTTCACGGCCACGGGCGTGCGGATCGGGAAGAGGCTGCGCTCGCTCACCCGGGCCGGACAGGTCCGGATCAGCGACGGCAGGCTGGAACTGCTCACCAGCTACGGCAGCGAGATCGACAGTGCCCCGGTGCAGGCGGTGCGGGCCTCCAGGCCCTGGTTCGCGCCCGAGGACCGGGCGTTGGCGGACGTCAACGGCACGCGCTACTCGCTCACGCTCGGCGAGCACGATCCCTCGCCCGGCAAACCGGGACCTCCGTCGGCGCGCCGGTTCATCGAGGCGGTCCGCAGGGCGGCGGGGAGCAGCGGCTGACGTGGTCGCCGCGAAGGGCGTGGCGGGAGCCTCGTCGCACCGGCGCCGCGACGGCCCGCGGTGCGCGCCGTGTCCGCCGAACGCGCCGCGAGTTGCGGGACGGCACCCCCTGGGTCACGCTGTTCTCACATCACTCTGGGTTTACCGGCGATAACGCTGCGAACCAGCCCGCCGGACACCACAGCAGGCGGCTGTTCCACTTCAGCCGCTCTGCTGGATCCGATCTCCGTCTTCTTCCGGACCTCAATTCGGGGAGTCGCAGCCGTGATCAGCCAGCCGAACAGGCATTGCACGGTGGAGCTCCAAGCCCTGCCGTCGCGGATCGGCCAGGTCCGCAGAATCGTTTCTGCACAATTGCGCTACTGGCATCTGGACCCCTTGATCGACCGCGCCGCGCTCGGCGTGACCGAACTGCTGACCAACGTTCACCTGCACGCCCAGCCGGACAAGGTGTGCACCGTGGAGATCGAGCTGCTGCTCGACCGGCTCACGGTCTCGGTGCACGACCACGACCCCCGCCTGCCCGAGTTGCAGGACGCCGGACCCACCGCCACCGGCGGGCGGGGCCTGGCGATGGTCGCCGCCGTGAGCGAGAGCTGGGGCGTACGACCGGACGGGCAGTCGGGCAAGGTCGTGTGGTTCACCCTTCCGGCATCCTCGCCCGCGGTGGCGGCGCCCGTCGTGGCGCCGTACGACACCCTCCGCGAGCCCACTCTCCGGCACACCGTCGACCCGCTCGACGGGCGCAGGACCGAACACGCTCCCGCCCGGTCCGCCGTTGCCGGCTGACCGGGCGGTGACCCTCTCCTCGTACGCCTCGGACCGGGGCGGGAGGCCGCAGGGCCCACGGCGGCTCACTCCGTGCCGATGGCCCGCAGCACGTCCAGGCGTGCCGCCCTTCGTGCCGGACGCAGGCCCGCGAGGGCTCCGGCCGCGAGGCCCACCAGCGCCACCACGACAAGTCGCGCGGGCGGGATCGCGAAGGCGAAGGCACTGTCCGACGCGCCGTCGGAGGCTTTCACCAGGACCCAGCCGAGGAAGGCACCGAGGGCGAGGCCGCCCGCCGTGCCGAAGGCGGCGACGAGGACCGACTCCCAGCGGACCATGGCACGCAGTTGCGCGCGGGTCTGTCCGACCGCTCGCAGCAGACCGAGTTCACGGGTGCGTTCGTGGATCGCGAGGGCCAGGGTGTTGGCGATGCCGAGCAGGGCGATGAGCACCGCGAGCGCGAGCAGCGCGTAGACCAGGGTCAGCATCATGTCGATGCCGCCGGCCGAGGACTGCGCGTACTCGTCGCGGGTCTGCACCTCGGGGTCGCCGTACCGAGCGGCCACCCGCTCCACCGCGGCCTTGCCGTCGGCCGTGCTCACGCCGTCCTCGAACGTGACGGCGACGAGCGAGTCGGCGTCCTGGGTGCGGTGCGGAGCCCATGCGGCGCGGGTGATGACGTAGTCGCCCGCCAGTTCCGAACGCCCGTACACCGCGCGGACGGTGAAGGTGACCTGCTTGCCGTCGGTGAAGGCGAGCCGGGCGGTGTCACCGGTCGTGAGGTGCTGCCTGACGGCCTCGCTCCTGGTGACGGCGATCCCGTCGGCACCCAGGTGGTCGAGCGAGCCGCGTACCGCGCCGAGATCGAAGACCCTGCCGAGCACCGCCGGATCGGTGACGGTCAGGGCGCGGCCCTTCCCGTCGACCTCGGCCACGCCGCGGCCCAGCCCGACCGCGTACTTCACGGCGGGCTGCCGCGCGATCGCGGGGGCCAGCCCCGGGCTCAGCCCGCTGCCGCCCGCGCCGAACGACGGGGTGCTCACGGCCACGTCCCCGGCGAAGGACCGGGAGACCGTGCGGTCCATGGTGGCCTTCAGCGAGGCGCCGAAGACCGTGAAGAGCGAGACGACGGCGACACCGACCATCAGGGCGCTCGCGGTGGCCGCGGTCCGTTTGGGGCTGCGCAGCGCGTTGCGCCGGGCGAGTGAACCCGTGACACCCCGCAACCGGTCGAGAGGGACGCCGATGACACGTACGGCCGTCGAGGACGCGACCGGGCCGAGGACCACGAACGCGGCGAGAGCCAGTACGGCACCGAGGCCCGCGAGCCAGAGGGAGGGTTCGGCCAGTACGCCGGTCAGCGTGGCCCCCGCCGCGAGCGCGGCCAGTGCGGCACCCACCACGGACCGCGCCCGGGAGGCCCCGGACCGGTCGACGGCCGTCTCGCGCAGCGCCGCCAGGGGTGCGGTGCGTCCGGCGCGTACGGCGGGCAGCAGAGCCGAGCCGAGACAGACCACCACGCCGACCGCGAGGGGCAGCAGCAGGGACAGCCCGCTGATCACCAGGTCACCGGACGGGAAGGGGAAACCGATGGCCGGGAACAGCGCCTGGAGCCCGGCCGCGATGCCGATACCGCCCCCGAGGCCGACGGCCGACGCGGTCACGGCGACGGCGCTCGCCTCCACCAGGGTCGAGACGGTCACCTGTCGGCGGGAGGCGCCCAGCGCCCGCAACAGGGCGTTCTCGCGTATGCGTTGGGCGACGACGATCGCGAAGGTGTTGTGGATGGAGAAGGTCGCGACGAGCAGCGCGACGCCGGAGAAGACGAGCAGGAAGGTGGTGAAGACGGTCAGGAACCGGCTGGAGATCATGTCGGTGTTCTCCTGCGCCGACGCCTGGCCGGTGATCGCCTCGACACCGGCGGGCAGCAGCCGGGTCAGGTCGGCGACGAGCTTCTCCTGGCCTACTCCGGGAGCCGCCCGCACCCGGATGCTCGCGGCCTCGCCGGGCTTCGCCGTGAGGTACTTCGCGGCGTCGGCCCGCGTCATGCCGGTGAAGGTCACCTGCGCCATGCCGTCCTCACCACCGAAGGTCGCGAGGCCCACGATCGTCACCCTGACGGGGTCGGGGGTGCGCAGCGTCGTGGTGTCCCCGATCCTCAGGCCGCCCTTCTTCGCGGCGCCCCGGTTGATCACGACCTCGCCGGACCTCGCCGGGGCACGGCCTTCGGCGATCCGGTACGCGTTGAGCCCGGGGTCCTCGATCCAGTTGCCCGCGAGGGTGGGCGGCCCCTGGCCGCCGATGGGTTTGCCGTGCGCGTCGACGAGCTGGCCCGCGCCCTCGATGTCGGGCACGGCGGCGGCCACCCCGGGGGCCTTCTCGATCGTCCTCACCAGGGCGGTGTCCACGGGCCGCCGGACGCCCTGGCTCTCGCCGGGCGTGGTGATGGTGTCGGCGCCGCGGACCACCGCGTCGGTGCCCTTGGCGGCGTTGCCGAACATGGTGTCGAAGCTGGCCCGCAGGGTGTCGCCCATGACCAGCGTTCCGGTCAGGAAGGCGACGCCGAGGAACACCGCCACGAACGTACCGGCGAAGCGCCGTCCGTGGGCGCGCAGGGAGGCGGCACTGATGCGGAGGGAGGCGTTCACGCGGGCGCACCCCTGGTGTCGAGGGCCTTCATGCGGTCCAGCACCCCGTCGGCGGTCGGGGACTCCATCCGGTCCACGAGGCGGCCGTCGGCGAGGAAGACCACCTCGTCGGCGTGGGCCGCGGCCACCGGGTCGTGGGTGACCATGACGACCGTGCGGTTCATCCGGCGGACCGCGTCACCCAGCAGGTCGAGGACCTCACCGCCGGCCCGGGAGTCGAGGTTCCCGGTGGGTTCGTCGGCGAAGACGACGTCGGGCCGGCCGGCGAACGCCCGTGCCACGGCGACGCGTTGCTGTTGCCCGCCGGAGAGTTCGGAGGGGCGGTGGTGGAGCCGGTCGCGCAGGCCCACGACATCGACGAGCGCGTCGATCCACTCGGCGGACCCCTTGGCCCCCGCGAGATCCAGGGGCAGGGTGATGTTCTCCGCGACGGTGAGCGTCGGGACCAGGTTGAACGCCTGGAAGACGAAGCCGACGTGATCGCGGCGCAGCAGGGTGAGGCGCCGGTCGTCGAGTGTGCTCAGCTCGGTGTCCCCGATGAAGGCGGTGCCGGAGGAGAGCGTGTCCAGGCCCGCCGCGCAGTGCATCAGCGTGGACTTGCCGGAGCCCGAGGGTCCCATGATCGCGGTGAAGCGCCCGGCCGGAAAGCCGACGCTCACCCCGTCGAGGGCCCGTACGGCCGTCTCGCCGCTGCCGTACACCTTCACGGCGTCGGTGACGCCCGCGGCCGGACGCGTCGCGGTCGCGGAGGTCATGCCGTTCCTCCCTTGCCCGTGAGACCGAACTGCTCGTCGAGGACGGAGAGGCGGCGCCAGTACTCGTCCTCGTCGATCTCGCCGGACGCGAAACGGCGGCCGAGCACGGCGACCGGCGAGTCACCCGTGACCCGGGAGGGCCCGGCGGGACCGAGGTCGCCCCGCGTGCGCCACGGTCCGCGGCCACCGCGCCGGGCCGCGCCGCGCAGGACGGTCACCACACCGATCACGGCGGCCGCCCAGACCAGTGGAAGGAAGAGGATCCACGGCCCGGGGCCGCCGTCCCAGTTCGCCAGGGTCTGCATCTCGGGTCATCTCCTCGTCGAGGTCTGCTGTGTCGCCTCGAGAGTCGCTCCCGGAGTGCCCCCGGGTCGTCGTACGGCCAGCGGCAGTGCGCGTACCACCGCGGGAGTACGCGGGGCGATCACGCCTGCTTCCCGGGTCGGGTCCGGGGCGGGTGCCGGCGCGGCGTGATCGTCCCCGCGAGGGCCGCGACCGTGGGGTCGAGGCCCTCGGTCCGTCAGGCGCCGAAGACCTGGAACTCCGATACCTGTCCGGCCGGCCAGCCGCTGTTGGCGGTGAAGGCGAGCCGGACGTAGCGGGTGGTGACGGTGGAGGGGAGGGTGAGGGTCGCGGTGTTGCCGGTCGCCGGGTCGAAGGTGTGCCCCGCCGACGCGAGAAGCGTGGTGAAGGCGCCGTCGGTGCTGCCCTGGACGGAGATGGTCTGGGTGCGGGTGCCCCAGGCGGTCGCCGGGGGCAGCCGGAGGACGATCCGTCGGACGCCGGTGGTGGCGCCCAGGTCGACCTGTATCCACTGCGGGAAGGCGTTGTTGGCCGACTCCCAGTAGGTGTTGGCGTCGCCGTCGGTCGCGTTGCCCGAGGCGTACGTCTGGGTGTGGCTGCTCTCCGTGGTGGGGCGGTGGAGGGCGAGGTCGACGGTGCCGGACGGGGCGTCGGTGGTGACGGTGACCTGGTTGGAGGGTCCCGACACGTTTCCGGCCGCGTCGAGGGCGACGACGTCGAAGGTGTAGGCGGTGGCCGCGCCGAGTCCTGTCACCGTGTACGCGGTGGCGCCGGTGGTGCCCACCTGGGTACTGGTCGAACCGGACACCTGAAGGATCCGGTAGCCGGTGACACCGACGTTGTCGGTCGAGGCGTTCCAGGCCAGCGAGACGGAGTTGCTGGTGTGTCCGCTGACGGTCAGCGCACCCGGCGCGGCGGGCGGTGTGGTGTCCCCGCCGGTGGGGACGGTCGGCCGGGTGGGACGGGTGGCGGTCAGCGCCAGCTGGCCCTTGAGCATGCGGCCGCCGTCGCCGGTCAGGCGCAGGTAGTAGTCGGCGGAGCAGGCGGTGCCGTCCTCGTCGAGGGCGAGGAACCCGGAGTTGGTGGGCACCCAGGCCTGGGTCTCGGCGGTCTTGGCGATCTGGTTGCCCTCGTTGTACTCGTCGAACATCGAGATGTAGATGCCCTGCGCGCCGGCCCGGACGACGTTGTAGAACTGCCGCCACATGAAGTCGCCGTGCGCGCGCTGGCGTCCGGACAGGTCGCCGGGCAGGACACAGGGCTGGTAGTCGATGCCGTTGGCGTTGCAGTCGGCCTGGTCGCCGACGGTGTAGGTGGTGTACGCGTTGTCGGCCTCGGCCACGTTGCCGATGGCGCCGACCATCCACGGCGAGATCATGTGGAAGGCGTGGTAGACGCCGAGATAGCCGGCCCGTGAGCCCCCGGTGCCCGTGCGCCATTCGCGTGGGACACCGCCGATGACGTAACAGCCCTGGCCCTTGAACCAGTTGATGACGTCGAGGCAGGCGTCGGCCGTGAAGGGGTGGTTGTTGTCGTCGAAGCCGAAGCCCCAGATGCAGACGACCGGCTTGCCGTTCTGCTTCGCGTAGGCCGGGGACGCGGTGTGCGCGGACATCTTGTTCGTCCAGTCCGTCTTGATCTCGGACTGCATGTTCGTCCAGTTGGTGACGTCGTACATGATGTAGAACTTGCGGCCGTACGACTCGGCGGCGCCGCGCACCTTGGTGGCCATGGCGTCGCGGGTGGGGCCCTCGCCGCCGGTGGGGTTGAAGCGCTGCAGAGCCGCGGTGTCGATGCTGTTCTGCTGCATCCACAGGAAGTGCGTGTTCACCGTCTGCTGGTCGTACGAGGAGAACAGCGTGGCGGGCCGGCCGTTGCCGAAGGCGGCGTACGACGTCTGGTAGGTGCTCGTGTAGTCGCGCAGGTCGGGCCAGCACTTGATGCCGGTGTTGGACGGCGACGGCGACTGGCCCCAGTTCTGGGTCCAGTGCCACCAGCCGTTGATGGGTGCGCCGTCGCCGACGCACGCGAACCAGCCCTGGTAGCCGACGCTGACCTTGCCGACCACGTCGCCCGGTGAGCTCGCCGCCGACGCGGGCTGGGCGAGAACGGTCTCGGCGACTCCCGTCGTTCCCACCGCGGTGGCCGCGATCGCGGCCTGCAGGAAGGCCCTGCGTGTGACACCCATCTGGAATCCTCCGGTCGGCTGTCGACTTCCGTCGACCACGGGCGTGCGGACTTGGGTGACCGGCGCCGACCGTGAACCTGCGGGGCCGGGCCTGTCGGATCGGTCGGGTGCCGCCGGGCACGAGCGCGCCCGGCGGCACCCTCGGGTCGGATCAGCTGTTCCAGACCTGGAACTCGGAGATCTGGCCGGCCGGCCAGCCGGTGTTCGCCGTGAGGTTCACCCGAAAGTAGCGCTGGGTGGTCGCCGCGAACGTGAGGGTGACCGTGTTGTCGGTGGCGGGGTCGAAGGTGTACGTGGCCGACGACTTGACGGTGGTGAAGGCGGAACCGTCGGTGCTGCCCGACAGGGACAGCGTCTGGTTACGGGCGCCCCAGCCGGCCGGGAGCTGGAGGACGACTCGGCTCGCGCTCCGTGCGGAACCGAGATCCACCTGCACCCATTGCGGGAAGGCGTTGTTGACGCTCTCCCAGTAGCTGCCCTGGTTGCCGTCCGTCACGTTCGACGACGCGTACACGTCGGCGTGGCCGGACTCGGTGGTGGGCTTCCCGGCCGCCAGGTTCTGGTTCGTCGCGCCGGCCCCGACGCCGGTCAGCGCGACCGTGGTCGTGCCGTTCGACGCGTTGCTGGCGATGCCGAGGTCACCGGTGCGGGTGCCGGAAGCGGTGGGCCTGAACGTGACGTCCACCGTGCAGGAGCCGCCCGCCGCGATCGAGTTCCCGCAGGTGTTCGTCTGCGAGAAGTCGCCCGTGACGGTGATGCCGGAGAGGTCCGCGGCCGCGGTGCCGGTGTTGGTCACCGTCACCGTCCGCGCGCCGCTCGCGGTGTTGAGCGCCTGGCTGGGGAACGACAGCGACGCCGGGTCGGCCGACAGGGTCGCCGGCGAGGAGCCGCCACTGCTGGGGAACACCTGGAGGGCCGACAACTGGGCCGCGTTCCAGCCCGTGTTGGCGCTGATGTTCACCCGCACGTATCTCGCGGTGGCGGCGCTGAACGTGATCGTCGCCGTGTTGTTGTTGACGTTCGGGTCGAAGGTGTACCCGGCCGAGGCCTTGATCGTCGAGAAGCTGGATCCGTCCGTCGATCCCTGCACGGACAGGGTCTGCGTGCGAGCCGACCACGCCGTCGCCGGCGGGAGCTTGAGGACGACCTTGCCGACGCTGTAGCTCTTGCCGAGGTCGACCTGGGCCCATTGCGGGAAGGAGCCGTTGGTGCCCTCCCAGTACGTCGACGCGTCCGGGTCGGTGAGGTTCGAGGGGACGTAGGGGCTGCTGCTCGAACTCGCCGTCGCGGGCCGTGCGGCGGCGATGTCGGTGCCGCTGTCGATGCCGCTGCCGGACAGGGAGACGGTGGTCGGGCTGTTGTTGGCGTTGCTGGTCACGGTCAGGTTGCCGGTGCGCGCTCCGCCCGCGGTGGGCTTGAACCCGACGCTCACCGTGCAGGACGCGCCGACCGCGAGGCTGGAGCAGTTGTTGGTCTGGCTGAAGTCACCGCTCGCCGCGACGCCCGAGATGTTCGCCGTGGTGGTACCGGAGTTGGTCACCTTCACCGTCTGCGCGGCGGCCGGCGAGCCGACCACCGTGCCGTCGAAGGACAGGCTCGCCGGGTCGGTGTTCAGAACGGGGCCCGGCGCGGTGCCGGTACCGGAGAGGCTGACCGTGTTGGTGGTCCCGCCCGCGTTGACGGTCAGGGCGCCGCTGCGGCTGCCGGTCGCCGTCGGCGCGAACTTCACGCTGACGGTGCACGAGCCGTTCGCCGGGATCGACGAGCCGCACGTGTTGGTCTGGGAGTAGTCGCCACTGGTGGAGACCGAAGAGACCGACGCGGCGGTGCCGGTCGGGTTGGAGACGGTCACGGTCTGCGCGGCGCTCGTCGAACCGGTCGCGACCGAGCCGAAGTTCAGCGCGCCGGGGGTGGCCGTCACGCCTTCGGACGGGTAGGGCGGATAGACCGGAGCCGGCCAGCCGCCGCAGTACGGCGTGCCGCTGATGCCGGAGTTGCCGCCGCCGTCGGTGACGGCGAAGTTGCCGCCCGAGCAGTTGTACACGGGGGACGAGTAACCGACGCCGGTCGCCGTGACGTTGGTGAACTTGGCGGCGCCGCCGGTCTGCTCCTGCAGGGCGAAGGTGCCGGTACCGGCGATGGTCACGTCGGTGAGATTGACCCCGCTGATCGTGCCCTCGACCCACTGGACGGCTTCGTACGGGCTCTGCTGGATCAGCGCGTTGGTCACGTTGACCGGACCGGTGATCGCGCCCTGACTGCCGTCGAACCACAGCGCGCCCACACCGAACTGCCAGTTCGGGTCGAGGCTGCCGGCCCGGATCATGGTGTTGTCGGAGATCGTGGTGAGGCCGACCGGCGTCGAGGTGAAGCGCTGCCCCACGTGGATGCCGCCGCCCTGGGCGAGGCCGGTGTCCACCACCCGGTTGCCGCTGACGGTGTTGTCGTGGCCGCCGTAGATCGCGATGGCGTTGGCGAGGATCTGCAGGGACACGGTGTTGTCGGAGATCGTGTCGTTGGCGTCGGCACCGATACCGGAGTCCGCCCAGGTGGCGATGCCGTCGTCACCGGTGTTGCGGATGTCGCTGTTGGTCACCTTCGAGTGGGTGACGGCGCCGTGGAAGTTGATGCCGTCCGCGGTGGTGTCCCGGATGCGCATGCCGCTGAACGTCAGCCCGTCCATCGGCCCGTCCATCCAGGCGCCGACCTTCATGTGGTCGATCCACACGCTGGAGACGGTCGAGTTGCTCATCGCGCCGCCGATGCCGTTGACCTGGGCGCTGTCGTCGCGTTCCTGCACGTTGCCGAAGATCGCGAAGTTCTGCAGGTGCACGCCGGTGCTCGCCGAGGGCGCGGAGTTGCCGTAGAAGCCGGGTGCCGTGCCGGTGACGGTCGAGTACCACATGCCGGCGCCGGCGATCGTGACGTTGTTGACGCTGATGTGGCCGGGGATGTTGTAGGTGCCCGGCGGGATCCACACGGTGCCGCCGGGACCGGCGGCACTGATCGCGGCGTTGAACGCGCTGGTCGCGTCGTTCGCACCGGTCGCGTCGGCGCCCTTGCTGGTCACCGACACCGCCCCCGACGGTGCGGCCAGTACGGCGCCGACCTGCTCGAAGTCGGCGAAGTCGATGGTGTACGAGGAGGCGGTGTCCCCCGCGTCGACCTGGAGCTTGAAGGTCGTTCCCGCCGGATAGGTGGTGGGGAAGAGGCGGTGGGCCTCGTCGTAGAAGTGGTGCGGGTTGCTGCCCGGCGAGTTGGTGAAGGGGTAACTGCCGTAGTACCAGCTGTAGGCGTTGGTCAGGGTGAAGTCGGGCTGCTTGACGCCGTTGATGTACAGCGACAGCGGGGCGGTGTAGACCGAGCCGTTCGAGGTGTCGGGAATGCTGTAGCGGAAGTTGATCGAGTTGGTCGCCACCGGCGTGGTGAACGTGACGTACTTGCCGGTGCCCTGCAACGTCGTCGCCTTGCGGTACGACGCCTCGTCGGCCAGCTGACCCTGGGTGTAACTCGGGCCGATGGCTGAGCCGTTGGTGGCGGAGCTCTCCGCCTGCACCTCGACGTACGGCAGGCTCGCGCCGCTGCCGCCGGTGGCGACGGCCGCCGCCGCCAGGGCGGGTTGGACAGCCAGAGCCAGGACGCCGGCGGCGGCCACCATCGCAGTGCACACCGCCCAGACGAGGGCTCGTCTCAGATCTCGGATGGAATGGAACACGGGACCACTCCTTTCATCGCGAAATGCCGGAACTGTTCCATTGGCGCCGCCGGAAAGGGAGGGACGGGGAGACACGTGAGAACGCAAGCGGTCGACGAAGCGGCTCGAGGGAGACGCGGGGAGAGGGGGGAGGTGACGACGCAAGGGGGACCGTAATATCCGTGACATGGACGCGCAATAACTCAACAGGACTTTGCAATATAAAAAATGCAGCCCGCAAGATCTAATGCGATCGCGGGCTGCGGTCGGCACCCGGCCGCACAGCCGGTGCCTGGGCGAGGGAGTCGGCGACCCCGGGGGCGCCGCGGACGCCGAGCGGGTCGACGGGGGGGCCCCGGCCGGGGGGGGGCGGCCCCCCAGCGGCGGCGGGGGGGCGGGCGGCGCCCCCCCGGGGGGCCCGGCGGCCGCCGCGGGGGTCGGGGGGGCCGCCGGACGGGGTGTCCGGCGGCACCGTCGCAGGGCGGGGTCAGGAGTTCCAGATCTGGAGGTCGGACAGCTGGCCCGCGGGCCACCCGCTGTTGGCGGTGATCGTGACACGGAAGTAGCGCTGGGCGGTCGCGGGGAAGGTGAGCGTGACGGTGTTGCCGGTGCTCGGGTTGAAGGTGTAGGCGGCCGAGGACTTCAGGGTGGTGAAGGTGGTGCCGTCGTCGCTGCCGCTGAGGCTCAGGACCTGGGTACGGGCACCCCAGGCCGCGGGCAGCCGCAGGACCGCACGGGACGCGCTCCGGGCCGAGCCCAGGTCGACCTGGACCCACTGCGGGAAGGCGTTGTTGGCGCTCTCCCAGTAGGTGGACTGGTTGGCGTCGGTGATGTTGGCGGAGGGATAGACGTCGGTGTGGCTGGACTCGCTGGTGGGCTTGCCGGCGGCGAGGTCGGTCTGGGCCGTGCCGGTGCCCGTCAGGGTCACCGTGGTGGGGTTGGCGGACTGGTCGCCGGTCAGGGTGAGGGTGCCGGTGCGGGTGCCGGAGGCGGTGGGCCGGAAGGTGACGGAGACCGTGCAGCTCGCTCCGGCGGCCAGGGAGGTGCCGCAGGTGTTGCTCTGGGCGAAGTCACCGCCGGCGGTGACCCCGGTGATCGAGGCGGTGGCGGTGCCGGAGTTGGTGACCGTGACGGTCTGCGCGGCGC
The DNA here is from genome assembly GCF_042734135.1 of Streptomyces sp. NPDC059668. Taxonomy (NCBI): domain Bacteria; kingdom Bacillati; phylum Actinomycetota; class Actinomycetes; order Kitasatosporales; family Streptomycetaceae; genus Streptomyces; species Streptomyces sp. NPDC059668. The sequence goes on from NZ_JBHWEL010000051.1 coordinate 36,892, forward strand.
TGGTCGTGTTCACCGCCTGGCCCGCGAAGGTCAGTGCCCCGGGGGACGCGGTCAGGGTGGCCGGCGGCGTGCCGCTCCCCGTGGCGAAGCCGAGGTGGTTGATGTTCCAGCCGCCGCTGTCCTGGTGGAGGGTCAGTACCTGCCGGCCCGCGGGCAGGGTCACATGCGTGGTCACCGTGGCCCAGGACTGCCAGTCGCCGGTGGCGGGCAGGTCGACGGCTCCGGTGAGGTCGGTGCCCGCGGCGTCCGACAGGTGCAGTGCGCCGGCCACCGCGGCCGGAGCCGCGACCCGGAGGCCGAGCGTGTAGGTGCCGGCCGTGGCGACGTCCACCGTGTAGCGGAACCACTGTCCGCCGCTGGTCCAGCCCAGGTTGTAACCGCCCCCGGTGTCCGAGGTGTTGTCCAGGTCCACCCCGTCGGCGCGGTAGGCGTTGGCGTTGCCGTTGACGGAGGTCACGTTGTAGGCCAGGCCCTGGCCGCCGGTGTCGTAGTTCTCCGCCTGCACCGTGCCGGGCACCGCGGCCGGGGTGCCGCCGTAGGGCGCCTCGGGAGCGGCGGGCGGCCAGTCGTTGTCACTCACCGTCGCGACGAACCCGCTGGAGTTGTTGACGAAGGCCGAGGCGCCGGAGCCGAGCCCGGTGACCCTGTTGCCGGTGATGGTCGCGGAACCGGTGGGCGCCGGGTAGAAGGGCGGCGAGATCGCGATGCCGTTGCGGCCGGGACGGCTGACCGTGTTGTCGTGGAGCAGGGTGCCGGTCGAGGTGGAGAAGCCGATCCCGTCGTAGAGGGAGTCGGTGACGGTGTTGCCGGTCACCGTGACCTGGTCGACGGTCCCGGTGTTCTGTCCGTCGCCGCCGTTGCCGATGTGCAGCGCGGGCTGGCCTTGGCTGTAGGCGTTGCCGCCGGAGCGGACCACGGTGTTGCCGGTCACGGTCGTGGACAGCAGGTCGCTGCCGTTGACACCGAAGCGCCCGGCTCCCAGGCCGATGTAGCGGGCCGTGTCGCTGATGTAGTTGTCCTCGACCCGGTGGCCGCTGCCCCCGTAGATCCCGACGCCCTTGCCGCCCCACGGTGCGATCGAGGTGTTGTCGCTGACGGTGACATTGCTCATCGGGTGGTAGTACGTCTTGGAACCGTCGCTGTTGGTGTTGTAGTTCACCGAGTTGATGGCGATCGCGTCGTCCCCGGTGCCGCGGACGAAGTTGTCGGTGACCGTCAGGTTGTTGCCGGTGTCCGCGCCCAGCGACACGTTGTTGACGTTGATCCCGTCCGCCCAGATCGACGTCAGCCTGCTGTTCCGCACCTTCCCGCCGGTGCCGGAGGCCCAGAAGCCCGACATGGTGTGCTGGGTCCAGATGCCGTCGGCCAGCCAGTCGGTGCCGGTGGTGTCCATCGCGCCGCCGTCCCCGCCGATGGTGCTCCGGCTGACCGCGTTGGCGTCGATGTGAAGATTCCGTACGGTGCAGGAGGTCAGGTTGAACAGCGCCGGCAGCGGTGTGCTGTTGGGGACCGGGACGTCACGGTAGACCGTGCTGTACCACAGGCCCGCACCCGCGATGGTGATTCCCTGTGCGTTCAGTCCCGCCGTGCCCTTCACGTAGAAGGTGCCCCGCGGGATCCACAGGGTCCTGCCCTGCGACCGGGCCTGGTCGATGCAGTCCTGGATGGCGGCCCGGCTGTCCACCGACTGGCTGTCGGCCGCGCCGTTGGTCGGATTGTCGTCCGCCACCGCACCGCAGCTCGTGATCGGGATCGAGTTCGCCGGCTGCGTCAGCGGTGCCGGCGGGTTCTCCACGTCGACGGAGTCCACGTCGTAGAAGGTCGCGCTGTTGTCGGAGTCCTTCCGCAGCGAGAACGTGGCGCCCGCCGGGATCGGGGACCCGGTGACGAAGGTGTGCGACTCGTCCCAGAAGACCCTCGGGTCGCCGTCGGCCGGGTTCTGGTTGTCGCTCGTGTTGTAGTTGCCGTTGCCCTCGTAGACCCAGGTCTGGCGCGAGTTGAGGTTCAGCGCCTGCCGGAACACCCCGTTGACGTACAGGTTCAGCGTCCCGGTGACACCCCCGCCGGAAGCCGAATCCGGGATGCTGGCACGGACGTTGAGGAAGGAGATCGGCTGCCCGGTGGTGTTCGTCCACTGCACCGACTGGCCCGTGCCGCCCAGGTGGACATAGGAATGGCCCGAGGCCTCCAGGGCGGGGCTCGAGTACTGTGTCGTCGGCGCCGAGGTCAGCGACCGGACGGCCGCGCCCGCGCCCGGCGTTCCCGCCTCGGCCTCGTACACGGAGAACGGCGTCGTCGCTCCCACCGCCGCGCTCGCCCGCGCCGGCCGGGGAGCGTGGTCCGTCGGACCGGACCGGAGTGGCCCGGAGGGCGGCGCCCCCTGTGTGGCGGAGGCCGGTAAGACGGACACGCACATCGCGCCGACCGCGGCGACGGCGGCCACCGCCAGACGGCGCCCGGCCCGGCGGACGCCGCGCCGGGGTCTGGTGATCGTCAGCATGTGATGCTCCTTCAGGGAGTGCGGGAAACCGGCGCCCCGACCGTACAGAGCCCTCATCCACCCCGCTAGATTCCGACGAAGCAAAGAAATGGCCACGCAAGTCTGTGCAAGTTTCTTGCCGTCAGCCGCAAAATAGCGATGAATCGAGGCGCGGTCCCTCGGCACCTCGCCGGTGCGGACCTGCCCCCCACGGTCCGCGCCGGCAGAAGGTCGCGAACGGGCGGTGACCGCGAGACGGCCGGGTCGGGAACCAGGCCACGCCGCCTGCGCCGGAGCAGACTTGAGTCTCCCGCGGGGGGAGAGTCGAAGGTGGGGACATGGACAGCGGCACCCAGTACTCGATCGGTGAACTGGCCCGGCGCACCGGGCTGACGGTCAAGACGATCCGGTACTACTCCGATCGCGGACTGGTGGCTCCCACCGACCGCACCCGAGCCGGCTACCGCCGCTACGCCCCGGATGCCGTCGCTCGTCTGGCCTTTGTGCGGACCCTGCGCGAACTGGGACTCGGCCTAGACACCATCCGGCGGGTCGCGGACGAGGAACTCCCGCTCGGCGAAGTCGCCGCGGAGCACGCCGCCGCACTGGACGTGCAGATCGGCATCCTCCGTCTGCGACGGGCGGTACTGACGGCCGCCGCACAACGCGACCCCACCCCCGAGGAGTTGGAACACATGCACCACCTGGCCACACTCTCCGAAGCCGAACGCCGGCGCCTGACCGACGACTTCCTCGACTCCGTCTTCGAAGGCCCCCACGGCGGCGCCCACTATGCCGCGGCCCGACGCACCATGACGCCCGAGCTCCCGGACAGTCCCACGGACGAACAGGCCAGGGCATGGGTGGAGCTGGCCGAGCTGTCCCTGGACCCGGACTTCCGGGCCGGTTTCCGGCGACTGGCGGAGGATCACGTATCCGACCTGCCCGACGGTGCGCGGCCCCGCCCGGACCTGGTCGCCATCGCCCGGGACGTCGTGGGAGAAGCGGTGGCGTGCGGCATGGGCCCGGATTCGCCGCAGGCCGGTCCTGTCGTCGCGACGCTCACCGCCCGGTGTGCAATCGCCTACGACCGCCCCGACGACGCCGAACTGCGCCGGTGGCTGCTTCACCGTCTGGAGGCCGCGGGGGATCCGCGCCGGGACCGGTACCTCCGACTCCTCGCACGCATCAACGGCTGGCCGGCCCCGGGTGACCTGAGTCCGCTGATCGGCTGGGCCGTCGCAGCCCTGCGCACACGAGGGACGCGGTGACCCCGCGGCCCCACCGCACCGCCGGACGGCCGGAAGAGGCGCCTGCCGCCACTGTGACCCCATACGCTCGGCCGATGGACAAGATCGCCGCGCGACTGGAGGCCGACGCCACTCCGTCAGGCCCCTCTCTCATACTCCGCCCCTGGAGCCCGGCGGACACCGCCGACCTGGTCGAGCTGTACCGGGACGACACCCTGCGCCGCTGGACGAGCGCGGCCGTGAACGACGAGGCCGGCGCCGCACGGTGGGTTCACGACCAGCAACGGGGATGGGAGGCGGGGAACCGCTTCGGATTCGCCGTCGTGGAGGCCGGGTCTCCGGGCACCGAGGGGCGGTTGGCGGGCCACGTGGTCCTCAAGGACGTCACCCCGGGCGCCTCGTCGGCCGAGGTCGGCTACTGGACCGCCGGGCACGCGCGCGGCCGGGGAGTGGCTCCCCGTGCACTGCGGGCGCTGACGGACTGGGCCTTCACGTCCTTCGCCGGTGACGGACCGACGCGGCTTGAGCTCCTGCACCAGGTGGACAACACGGCGTCGTGCCGCGTCGCGCAGAAGTGCCGGTACGCACTCACCTCGCTCCTGCCCCCGGCACCGCCCGCGTACCCACTGGCCGGTCACCTGCATGTACGGGAGAGGCCGACCTCACTCGACTGACCGCGCCCTGCCCCGAAGCAGGCACATTGCACGGGCAGTTGGCCGACGGTCCGTGGGGCAGGCCCGAGGGACAGGGAACTCTCCGGACGGGCGCCGGACCGAGCCGGCGCCGCGACGGGGCGTGTCAGGCGTGGGCCAGCGCCGCCGGCGGATCGTCCAGCACCGGCTGCCACGCCAACTCGGCCGCCCCCACCAGGCTGTTGTGGTCCAGCGTGCAGGCGAGGATCGGGACGCCGCCGCTCTGGCCCCACAGGCTGCGGTCGGCGACCACGGCGCGCAGCCGGTCCGGGTCGGCGTCCAGGAGCGTGCGGTGCAGCCCGCCGAGGATGATCCGGTCGGGATTGAGGATGTTGACCAGGCCCGCGAGTCCGAGGCCCAGCCGGTCGATCAGGGCCTCGGTGGCCGTACGTACGGAGGGGTCGGTGTAGTGGTTGCGGATGAGGTCGTTGGACACCTCGAGCAGGGACACCTCGGGGCCCGGTTCGCGGCCGGCCGCCGTGAGGAACGCCAGGGGGTCCGCCTCGACGTCCAGGCAACCGCGGCTGCCGCAGTAGCAGGGGCGGCCCTCCGGGTTGACGGTGAGATGGCCGACTTCGAGGGCGAGACCCGAACTGCCGGTGTGCAGGCGGCCGTCGAGCACCAGCGCGCCACCGACGCCCCGGTGTCCGGTGGCGACGCAGAGCAGGTCGCGGGAGCCGCGGCCCGCTCCGTGCCGGTGCTCGGCGAGGGCGGCGAGGTTGACGTCGTTGGCCGCGAACGCCGGCCCCTGGATGCCCGCCGCGCGCACCCGCTCGGCGAAGATCTGGCGTACCGGGGCGCCCGCCGGCCACGCCAGGTGCAGCGGGTTGAGGGCGAGTCCGTCCGGTTCGGCGACGGCCGACGGCACCGCGAGCCCGGCGCCCACGCAGCGCCGTCCGGTCGCGCGGAGCAGTTCGGCGCCCGCCTCGACGACGGAACCGAGCACCTTCGCCGGATCGGCGTCGACGGCCTCGCAGCCGGGCGCGGTGGCGACGATCCGGCCGCCGAGTCCGACCAGCGCGGCCCGGAAGCCGTCGGTGTGCACCTGCGCGGCGAGCGCGACCGGGCCGCCCTCGTCGACTTCGAGACGGTGCGAGGGCCGTCCCTGCGAACCGGCCGCCGCCCCGGGACGCGCGTCGACCCGGATCAGTCCCAGCGCCTCCAGTTCCGCGGCCACCGCGCCCGCGGTCGCCCGGGTCACCCCCAGCTCGGCGGTGAGCACGGCACGCGTCGGCGCACGTCCGGTGTGCACGAGCTCGAGCGCCGGCCCGAGCGCACCGCGCCCCCGGTCCAGCCGCGTCCGTGTGTTCCCTTCCCCCGCCATCCGGGGGCCCGCCTTGCCGTTCATGAGGGCGAGTCTCCCATGATCCGCTCCAACGGTGACCCGTGCGGCCGCCCGGAAACCCTCACCTCCGCCGTGACGTTCCGCTCACCGGTCACGCACCCGTGGTGCCCGGTCCGGCGGGAAGGCCGCTCACCCGGAGGGTGATGTTCAGACGCCCGCTCAGCCCGAGTTCGGGCGGGCCCGTGCCGGCGTACACCCGGGGCACCCCGTGGTAGGCCAGCCGCGACGCCCCGCCGAACACGAACAGGTCCCCGCTGCGCAGTTCCACGTCCACGTAGGGCTTCGTCCGCGACTCGGCGTTCCCGAACCGGAAGACGCAGGTGTCGCCGAGGCTCAGCGACACGACCGGCGCGTCCGAGCGCTCGTCACCGTCGCGGTGCATGCCCATGCGGGCGTCCGCGCCGTAGAAGTTGATCAGGGCGATGTCGTACGCCGCCGACACCGCGTCGGGGCCGAGCGCGTCCGTCACCGCTCGCCGCCCCAGTTCGTCCAGCCAGGCAGGGAAGGGCTTCACGGGGCTGCCGTCGCCGTCGACGGCCGTGCGCGCGTAACGGTAGGGATACCAGTGCCAGCCGAGGCACACCTGGCGCGAGGTCATCGTGCCGCCGCCGGGGGTGTGGACCGTGCGCAGTCCGGCGGGTGGACGGGCCCAGGCCCGGCAGGCCGCCAGCAGGTCCCGCCGGAGGCCGGCGTCGAGCCAGTCGGGCAGGTGCACCGCGCCCGGCGCGACCTCTCTCCGGGTACGGGGAAACAGCTCGCCGTCCATGGACTCCATCATCACGCATCGTCCGGCCGGCCCGTCCCGTCCCCGACTCCCGGGGCCGCTCGCTGCGGCAGGCGACGGTCCCCGCGGGCCCGCGGCGCTCGCCTGCCGGAGGCAGGGCCGTGCTCGGCTAGCCTGGACCCACGATGAACGACCGTATGACGACACCCTGGGCCGAGTACGCGCTGACCCGCTTCCCCGAGGACCCCCGTGACCAGCTGCGCGCCTGGGACGCGGCCGACACCTATCTGCTGCGGCACCTCGCGGAGAGCGGCACCTCCCTGTCCGGCACGGTCGTGGTGGTCGGCGACCGCTGGGGCGCGCTCACCACGGCGCTGTCGGAGCACCGGCCGACACAGATCACCGACTCGTTCCTCACCCAGGAGGCGACCCGCGCGAACCTGGCCCGAGGCGGCGCCGCGGCGGACGCGGTACGCCTCCTCACCACCCAGGACACACCGCCGGACCGCATCGACGTGCTCCTCGTCCGGGTGCCCAGGAGCCTCGCCCTGCTGGAGGACCAGCTGCACCGGCTGGCGCCCGGCGTGCACGAGGGAACCGTGGTCGTCGGCACCGGCATGGTCAAGGAGATCCACACCTCGACGCTGCGCCTCTTCGAACGTGTCCTCGGCCCGACCCGCACCTCGCTGGCCGAGAAGAAGGCCCGCCTGATCTTCTGCACCCCGTTCCAGGGACTGGCGCGGGAAGCCAACCCGTGGCCGTACCGCTACGAGCTGCCCGACGGCGTCGGCCCGGTCTCCGGCCGCACCGTGACCAACCACGCCGGTGTGTTCTGCGCCGACCGGCTCGACATCGGCACCCGGTTCCTCCTCCAGCACCTGCCGCGCGGCCGGGGCGCCGAGCGGGTCGTGGATCTGGGCTGCGGCAACGGGGTCGTCGGTACGGCGATCGCGCTGGCCGATCCGGCGGCCGAGGTGCTGTTCGTGGACGAGTCGTACCAGGCCGTCGCCTCGGCGCGGGAGACGTACCGGGCGAACGCCGGGGGCGCCGCGGAGTTCCTGGTCGGCGACGGGTTGACCGGGATCCCGGCGGAGAGCGTGGACCTCGTCGTGAACAATCCGCCGTTCCACTCGCACCAGGCGACGACGGACGCCACGGCCTGGCGGATGTTCGCGGGGGCGCGGCGCGCGCTGCGACCGGGGGGCGAGCTGTGGGTGATCGGGAATCGTCACCTCGGCTATCACCTGAAGCTGCGCCGGCTGTTCGGCAACAGTGAACTCGTGGCCAGCGACGCGAAGTTCGTGGTGCTGCGCGCGGTCAGGAAGTAACCGCGCGCGGCGCGCCGGGGGCGCCGCTCCACGTTCGCGGCGGCCCCCGGACCGCGGAACCCCTACAGGGCCACGGTCCGGGTCCGCGGCGTGGTCACCCGTTCCGGAGCGGGGGTGCGCCGACGACGCCGATGAGACGCGTCACTGCCCGTGCCATCGACTCCCGCCCCACGCTGAGGTAGGCGCGCGAGTCGACCGCCTCGGGGCGCCCCGCGAGGTATTCGCGGATGGCTCCGGTCATGGCGATGTTCAGGGCCGTGCCGATGTTGACCTTGGCTATGCCGCCCGCGACGGCGGCCGTGAGTTCGTCGTCCGGCACGCCGGAGGACCCGTGCAGGACGAGCGGCACGTCGAGTGCCGCGGCGAGCCGTGCGAGCCGGTCGTGGTCGAGGGTCGCGGTGCGCGTGGTCATCGCGTGCGAGCTGCCGATCGCGACGGCCAGGGCGTCCACGCCGGAGTCGGTGACGAAGGCGCGGGCCTCGGCGGGGTCGGTGCGGGCGCCGGGGGCGTGGGCGTCGAGCGCCGGCTCTCCGTCCTTTCCCCCCACCTCTCCCAACTCGGCCTCGATCCATATCCCCCGGGCGTGCGCCCAGTCCGCGGCGGCCCGGGTCGCGACCAGGTTCTCCTCGTACGGGAGCCGTGCCGCGTCGTACATCACGGAACTGAATCCGGCGCCGGGCGCCTGCCGGAGCAGGTCGTCGCTCTGGACGTGGTCCAGGTGCAACGCCACGGGCACCGCGGCGCGTTCGGCCGCCGCGGCGGCGGCGCGGGCCAGCGGCAGCAGCCGCCCGTAGCGGAACTTCACCGCGTTCTCGCTGACCTGGAGGACGACCGGGGCCCCCGCGGACTCGGCGCCCGCGATGACGGCCTCGACGTGCTCCAGGGTGATGACGTTGAAGGCGGCGACGGCGGTCCGCGCCCCGGCCGCGGCGGCGATCAGGTCACCGGTGGCTGCGAGTGGCACAACTCCCCCTTGTAAAAAAGCGGTTGAGCGGTCTCAGTGGGACGTGGGGTCGAGGACGACCGAGCGGGTGAGGTGGCGCGGCCGGTCGGGGTCGAGTCCGCGGGCCGCGGCCACGGCGACCGCCAGCCGCTGGGCACGGACGAGTTCGGCGAGCGGGTCGAGTCCGCCGGCCACCCACTGTCCGCCGGTGGCGCGCACCTGTTCGGCCAGTCCTTCGGGCGCCTCGCCGAGCATCCAGGTGGCGGTGCCGCGGGTGGTGATGCTGATGGGTCCGTGCCGGTACTCCATCGCCGGGTAGGCCTCGGTCCAGGCGAGCGAGGCCTCGCGCATCTTCAGTCCGGCCTCGTTCGCCAGCCCGACCGTCCAGCCGCGGCCCAGGAAGGTGAACTGCCCGCAGTCGACGAGGCCTTCGGGCAGCGGGGTCTCCAGCGCGGTGCGCGCGTCGGCGACGACGGCGTCGGTGTGCCGTCCGAGGTGGGCACGGAGCAGGGTGAGGGCGCTGGTGGCGAACCGGGTCTGCACGACGGAGCGCTCGTCCGCGAAGTCGAGCACGACGACGTCGTCCGCCGAGTCCATCACGGGGGTCAGGGGGTCGGCGGTGACGGCGGTCGTACGGGTGCGTCCGCGCAGGCGCCCGAGGAGTTCGAGGACCTCGGTCGTGGTCCCGGACCGGGTCAGGGCGACCACGCGGTCGTACGCGCGGGTGTGCGGGAACTCCGACGCGGCGAAGGCGTCCGTCTCCCCCTGTCCGGAGCCCTCGCGCAGCGCTGCGGCGGACTGCGCCATGAAGAAGGAGGTCCCGCACCCCACGATCGCGACCCGCTCCCCCGCCGCCGGCAGCGCGTCGCCGTGCGTCGCGGCCAGCTCGGCGGCACGGGTCCAGCATTCGGGCTGGCTGGTCAGTTCGTTCTCGACATGGGTCATGCCTGTCCCTCCCCCAGGGCCCACTCCGGGCACCGATGCTCGTTCGTGCAAGGTATAGCGAGGTTTCAAGCACAATCAAGCATTCGAGGTCAGAAATGCGGTGCGCTAGGGTCGCGGAGGATCGAGGAACGGAGAGTGCGGATGTCGCGCGACGCCCGCTGGAAGGCGCTGCTGGAACTGCTCGTGGAGCGGGGCCGGCTGGAGGTCGAGCAGGCGGCGGTGGAGCTGGACGTGTCGGCCGCGACGATCCGGCGTGACTTCGACCAGCTCGCCGAGCAGCAGATGCTCGTCCGCACCCGGGGCGGCGCGGTCGTGCACGGGGTGTCGTACGAACTGCCGCTGCGCTACAAGACCGCCCGCCGGGCCTCGGAGAAGCAGCGCATCGCGAAGGCGGTGGCCGGCCTCGTCGCGCCCGGTGAGGCGGTGGGCCTGACCGGGGGCACGACCACCACCGAGGTGGCCCGCGCCCTGGCCGTACGTCCCGATCTCGCCGCCGGGTCGCCCGCCCTGACCGTGGTGACGAACGCGCTCAACATCGCCAACGAGCTGGCCGTGCGCCCGCAGTTCAAGATCGTGACGACCGGCGGGGTGGCCCGCCCCCAGTCGTACGAGCTGGTCGGCCCGCTCGCGAACGGCGTGCTCGGGCAGATCACCATGGACGTCGCCGTCCTCGGCGTGGTCGCCTTCGACGTCGTCCACGGCACGGCGGCCCACGACGAGGCCGAGGCAGCCGTCAACCGGCTGCTGTGCGAGCGCGCCGAGCGCGTGATCGTCGCGGCCGACTCCAGCAAGCTGGGTCAGCGCGCCTTCGCGCGGATCTGCCCGACGGACGCCGTGGACACACTGGTCACGGACACGTCGGCGGACCAGGAGACCGTGCGCCGGTTCGAGGAGGCGGGGGTGCGGGTCCTCACCGTCTGAGGGATCTCGTTGGCCCCGTCCGTCACAGGCCCTTGCGTGTGTCCGCGGTGCGGGTGAGCGTGCTCAGGTCGAGGCTGGTGGCCGAGGCCTCGGGAGCGGTGATCGCGATCCTCGGACCGCCCGGGCGGTGCAGGGTGACGGTCGGGAAGAGCGGTTCCGCCAGGGCCAGTTGTCCGGTGCCGGGCGTCTGCGGGTACATGCCCAGGGCGGCCCAGACCGCCCAGGACGACATCGCGCCGAGGTCGTCGTTGCCGACGAGACCGTCCGGGCGGTCGGCGAACAGGCCGGCCAGGGCGCGGCGGACGGTGGCACGGGCCCGGTCGGGACGGCCCGCGTAGTCGTACGCCCAAGGGGTGTCGAAGGAGGGCTCGTTGCCCAGGTAGGCGTACGGCTCGGTGCCGCCCGCGTTGAGCCGGGTGAAGAAGGTGTCGAGACGGCCGGTGACCGCGGCGTTCCCGCCCATCAGCCGGAAGAGGCCGGGCAGGTCGTGCGGAACCATCCAGGTGTACTGGGCGGCGTTGCCCTCCACGTAGTCGGTGGTCTGCGCGGGGTCGAAGGCCGGCCAGCTGCCGTCGGCGGCACGCGGCTGGAGATAGCCGGTGGCCGGGTTGAAGAGGTTGCGCCAGTTCCCGGAGGCCTTCGACAGGGTGCGGTACGCGGCGGTGTCACCGAGACGGTGCGCGAGCTGGGCCAACGCGTAGTCGCAGACGGCGTATTCGAGCGTGGTGGCCGCCGGACCCCACACGCCCTTGGCGCCCGCGGGAACGTAGCCGAGGGTGTCGTACTGCCGGTGTCCTGGCCGCTGGCGCTCGTCCTCGCGGCCCGCCATGGCGGCGCGCAGCAGGCCGCGGGCGTCGAAGTCGGTGGCCCCGAAGGCGTGCACGGCAGAGGCGATCACCGGCAGCGGATCGCCGACCATGACGCCGGTGCCGCCGTTCGCGACCGTCCAGCGGTCGAAGTAGCCCGCCTGGCGGCCTTGGTCGAGGACGGACTGCGCGATGTCGGAGGCCTCGCCAGGGGCCAGCAGGGCGAGCAGCTGGACCTGGGAACGGTAGACGTCCCAGCCGGAGAAGTCGGCGTACTGGACGTGTCCCGTGCGGGTACGGTGCATCGCGCCGTCGGTGCCGGGGTACCGGCCGTCGGTGTCGCTGAAGGCGCTGGGGTGCAGGAGCGCGTGGTAGAGGGCCGTGTAGAAGACCCGGCGCTGGGCCAGGGTTCCGCCGCCGACGGCGATGCGGCCGAGCCAGTCGTTCCAGCGGGCGCGGGCCGCCCGCCGGACCTCGTCGTACGCGCGCCCCCGCTGCTCGGCCGTGACGTTGCGGAGGGCGCCCTGGACGTCGACGAACGAGACGCCGACCCGGACCGTCACCGTGCGGACCTCGGGGCCGAAGGAGACCAGGGCCGCGCCGGGCCTGCCGTCCGGGTGCGCGGTGCGGGCGAAGGGGTGGTCGAACGTGGCGTGGAAGTGGAGCCGGTAGCGGTTGTGCGACTTGCAGAAGCCGCCGCTGTCCGTGAAACCGGACAGGGTGTTGGTGCCGATGTCGACCGTTCCGGTCGCCGCGTTGAACGCCTTGCCCGCGTCGACGCTCAGCGTGGCGGCCCGGCCGGCGGTGGCCGGGTAGGTGAAACGGGCGACGCCGGAGCGCTGGGTGGCGGCGAGTTCGGTGCGGATGCCGTTGTCGAACGTGACCCGGTAGCTGCCGGGCGACGCCTGCTCATGGCTGTGCGAGAAGGCGGCCTGCCCGGTCGTGTCGCCGTCGAGCAGGGGCATGAACGGCACGTTGCCGTAGTCCTTGCATCCGGCTCCGGAGAGGTGGGTGAGGCTGAACCCTCTGATCCGGTTGTCCCGGTAGGCGTAGCCGCCGTGCTGGTAGGTCACCGTGTCCGGGCTCCACTGCACTCCGCCGAGCGGTGCCGTCGCTCCGGGGAAGGTGTTCCCGGCGCCGCCGCCATGGCCGAAATCGGCCCCTCCGGGTGCGGTGCCGACGAAGGGGTTCACGTATTGCGCCGGGTCGGCGACCGCGTCGTCCGCGACGGCGGGCGCGGTCGGAGCGGGAGGCCGCGACGGCGGAGCCGGTGATCGCCGCCCAGACGGAGGTCGTCGACCGGCTCAAGGCGGGCCTGGAGGCGATGGAGG
>NZ_JBHWEL010000051.1:49665-58844 GCF_042734135.1 Streptomyces sp. NPDC059668
GTGGTGCGGTCGTCGTTTTTTTTTTTATCTTCGTGGTCCCGGTTCGGGGGGGGGGGGGGCGGGGGGGGCGCGGGGGGGGGGGGGGGGGGCGCCCCCCCCCCCCCCCACGACGAGGACGGCGGCGCCGGCCAGCGCGGCCCGGTGAAAGGGGAATCGCACGAGGTCTCTCCGGGCTGTGGCAGGGACTGCGTCCCCGGGCGGCGGGCGTGAGGGCGACAGTCTCACCGGGCACCGGCGACCCCACCGCGTCGCCACGCCCGGAGGTCACCCGCCCGGTGGAGAGCGCGCCGGCCGGGACGGCGCCCGTCGGCTCGTGCGCTCCACCTGCGCATCACACGGCGGAGGACCCCCCTGGGGTGACCGCACGTCCGCGCCAACTGGCTAGACTACGCACCCTCGTGCACGTGATCCGGTCACGTCCGAACACAGCCGTTCCCGAAGGGTTTCGACGCTTGATAGCCATCGAAGATGTCAGCAAGCGATACGCCGACGGCACGGTGGCCGTCGATCGCCTGTCCCTAGAGATACCGAACCACTCCATCACCGTGCTCGTCGGACCGTCGGGGTGCGGCAAGACCACCACGCTGCGCATGATCAACCGCATGGTCGAGCCCAGCAGCGGCACGATCCGGGTCGACGGCGAGGACATCACGCGCCGGCCGGTCAACGCCCTGCGGCAGTCCATGGGTTACGTCATCCAGAACGCCGGTCTCTTCCAGCACCGTACGATCCTCGACAACATCGCCACGGTGCCGCGGCTGCTCGGCTGGTCCAAGCAGCGTGCCCGTGCCCGTGCGGCGGAGCTGATGGAACGGGTCGGGCTCGACCCGGGCATGGCCCGCCGCTACCCGTACCAGCTCTCCGGGGGTCAGCAGCAGCGCGTGGGCGTCGCCCGCGCGCTGGCGGCGGACCCGCCGATCCTGCTGATGGACGAGCCCTTCTCCGCGGTCGACCCGGTCGTCCGCCGGGGCCTGCAGGAGGAGTTGCTGCGCATCCAGGGCGAACTGGGCAAGGCCATCGTGTTCGTCACCCACGACATGGACGAGGCCATCACCGTCGGCGACCGGGTGGCGGTGCTGCGCACCGGGGGCAAACTCGCCCAGTTCGCGGCCCCCGACGAGCTGTTGTCGGCGCCCGCCGACGCGTTCGTGGAGGAGTTCCTCGGCGGCGACCGGGGCATCCGGGGCCTGTCGTTCCTGTCCACCCGCGACCTCGCGCTCGACCGCTCCCGGGTCTTCCCGGTCGGCACCGACTGGCAGCAGCTGGCCGGGGAACAGACGAATCAGACCCCGGTCCTGGTCACCGACGCCGACGGAAAGCCCCTGGGCTGGGCCGACTTGACCGAGTGGTCGGGTGAGGTGCAGACCCTGGAGCCGTACGGGCAGGGCTTCGAGGTGGGCCGGGACTCGCTGCGGGTGGCGCTGGACCGTGCGGTCCTGTCGCCCACGGGTCAGGCGGTCGGCGTGGACGCGTCCGGCAGGGTGCTGGGGCTCGCCGGTCAGGAGACGGTCGCCGCGGCGATCCGCGCGGCCAGGCAGCGGCGCGCCGCGGACGCCCCACAGGAGTCCGCCCCCGCGAAGGCCGTTCGATGAACGGCTTCTTCGACATCCCGAGCGACCTCCAGAGCAGCTATGCCGGCCTGATCGGCGGGCACATGCTGGAGGCGCTGGTCCCCGTGCTCGTCGGTCTCCTGCTGGCGCTGCCGATCGGACTGCTCTGCGTCCGCTACGGCTGGATCTATCCGCCGGTGCTGTGGACCACCACGGTGCTGTACGCGATCCCGTCGATCGCCTTCTTCGTGGTGCTCATCGACTACACGGGGCTCAGCCGGACCACCGTCATGATCCCGCTGTGCCTGTACAGCCTCGTGGTGATCGTCCCGGCGGTCGTCGACGGAGTCCGCTCGGTCCCCGAGGAGACGAACGCGGCCGCCGCCGCGATGGGCATCGGCACCGTGCGCCGCTATCTCCAGGTCCAACTGCCCATCGCCGTACCGGCGATCATGGCCGGACTGCGGGTGGCGACGGCCTCCAGCATCAGTCTGGTCAGCGTCGGATCGCTGATCGGCAACCAGGGGGCGCTGGGCAATCTGCTGACCACCGCGATGCTCTACCACCGCCCGCTGCTCGCCGTGAACTCGGTGGTCACCACCGCCGTCCTCGCGGTGCTGGTGGACGCCCTTCTCGTGCTGCTCCAGCGGGTGCTCACCCCCTGGCAGCCGCCCTCGTCCCGCAGGGCCGGGCGCGCTACGTCCACGATCCCGGGCCCCACCCGCACACCGGAGAGCGTCTCGTGAACGTACTGAACTTCATGCAGTCCTTCTTCAGCGACGGGTCCCACTGGCACGGCTACGACGGCATCCCGCAGCGCGTGTGGGAACACGTCCAGTACACGGCCGGGGCGCTCGCCGTCGCCGCGGCCGTCGGTCTGCCGATCGGCCTGGTCACCGGGCACACCGGCCGCGGCGGCAACGCGCTCGCCTTCGTGTCGGCGGGCGCCCGCGCGCTGCCCACCTTCGGGCTGCTGGTGCTGATGTTCGTCTGGCTGGGCCTCGGCATCGTGCCCGTGATGATCCCGCTCGTGGTGCTGGCGATCCCTCCGATCCTCATCACCACCTACGAGGCGATCCGCACCGTGGACCCGTCCCCCGTCGACGCCGCCCGGGGTATGGGCATGGCGGAGCGGAAGATCCTGTTCCAGGTCGAGGTGCCCGCGGCGCTGCCACTGATCCTCAGCGGGCTGCGCTCGGCGGCGATCCAGATCGTGTCGACGGCGACGATCGCGGCGTACGTGAGTCTGGGCGGAGTCGGCCGCTACATCCTGGACGGCCTGTACCAGCGCAACTACGAGAAGGTGGCGGGCGGTGCCGCGCTCACCGCCGTGCTGGCGCTGCTCGTGCTCGTGCTGTTCTGGGCCATCACCCGGGTGGCGGTCTCCCCCGGGGTGCGCAGGCGCCGTACGGCCTGACGCGAGGCGGGAGCAACGGAAAGGAGGGGGGACGGGCCGGGCCCGTCCCCCCTCCTCGTGCGCTCACTCCCGTTCTCGCGCGGTCACTCCCGGACCGTCACTTCTCCGCGGTGGCCAGGGCGTGTTCGAGGACGACGAGAAGCGCGTCGCGCACCGATCCGCGCTCGCGGGCGTCGAACACGGTGAGCGGCACGTGGTCGCCGACGTCGAGCGCCCACCGTACGTCGTTGAGGTCGTGCTCGACCTTGCCGTCGAAGGCGTTGACCGCCACCGCGAAGGGGATCTCGCGGTGCTCGAAGTAGTCGACGGCCGCGTAGCAGTCGTCGAGCCGGCGGGTGTCGACGATGACGAGCCCGCCGAGGGCGCCCTCGACCAGGTCGTCCCACATGAAGCCGAAGCGTTCCTGGCCGGGCGTGCCGAACAGGTAGAGCTTCAGGGTGGGATCGAGCGTGACGCACCCGAAGTCCATGGCGACGGTGGTCGTCATCTTCTCCGGGGTGTGGGAGAGGTCGTCGATGCCCGCCGCGACCGAGGTGATGGACGCCTCGGTGGTGAGCGGCTCTATTTCGGAGATGGCGCCCACGGTGGTGGTCTTGCCGACGCCGAAGCCGCCCGCGATGACCATCTTGACCGGTATGGGCGGCCGGGACGCCTCGGTGTCAGCGCTCACGGATCGCGCCCCGGGAGTCGGGGATAGCTCGGAGACCATCGATAACCCTTCGCAATACGGTGGCGTCGCGGGCGGATTCGGCCTGCGGTGCGTACAAGGCCAGTTGACCGTCGGCGCGCAGGTCGTCGGCGAGCACCCTGATCACATTCAAATGCATCCGCAGCTTCGCCGCGATCTCCGCCAGCGACTGCGGCTGACGGCAGACCGTGATGATGTCGCGGTGCTGGTCGAAGACGAAGGCCTCCAGCGTGGCCAGACCGAGTTCGGTCGCGACGACCTGCGTCTCGATCGGGATCGGCGGGACCAGGCTGTCACCTCCGGCGATCCGTCCCGCGGTCAGCAGGAATGGCCGGACGACCGACGCGGGGGGTTCCACACCCCACGCGCCGTCGTCGGCGGCTGATGGCTCGCCGGCCGTCATCACGTCCTCACCCTTCACCTCGCGGGTCGTCGCGGCCTTCGCGACGCCCCCGCCGACCGTCAACGGGTCGGCGCGATCCCCACGGTGTTCTTGAGCTCCATGACCAGCTGTGGACTCAGGGCGGCGCCGGCGCGGTTGGCGAAGAGGGTCATCTCGTACGCGATGTTCCCGAGCTTCGCCTCCTTCGAGGCGACCACGCCGAGCACCGCGCCCGCGCCCAGTGCGGACACCAGGACGTGGCCCTCCTCCAGGTCGATGATGACCTTGTTGAGCCCGCCGAGGCCGTAGTTGCCCGAGGCGCCCATGGCGAGGCTGGTGATCCCGGAGACGATGGCCGCGAGCCGCTCCGAGTCCGCCTTGCCGCGCAGTTGGGACACCGCGATCAGCAGACCGTCGGAGGACACGCCGATCACGTCGACGACTCCGGCCGTCTCGGTGGCGAAACGATTGAGCAGCCAATTGAAGTCGGCAGCGGCGGTCTTCACGTCCGTCGCCGGTTCCACGGCCGCGGACTCCGGTCCACCTGTCCACATGGTCACTTGCTCGTGCCTTCCGGGAATGAGGGTCTGTTGTTCTCTGTGCTGTGTTCGGTCGAGGTGTCGGGCCGGCCCCCTGAGCGGGCCGGCCCTCCGCCACCGCCTCGGTATCCGGCCGCGCTCTCACGCTCGGCCCGCAGGACGGCTTCCTCGAACTCGTCGATCTCGGAGCGCGCCGCTTCCGCGTCGGCGGTCTGCCAGGCGGGCGGGCGCGGGTTGGGGCTGGGGTTGGTGACGGCCTGTCTGGGCAGCCGGGTCGAGGCGGTGGTGGCCTGCAGGGTCGCGCCGCGCACGCGGCGCCGCAGCGGACTGGCGCCGTCCTCGGCCGGTCGCGCCGGAGCGCCGCCGGAGGCCGCCGGGGCCGGGCCGCGTCCCGGACTCCCGCCCCGTGACGGCTGTCCGAGGTCATCGTCCGCGGCACGAGGAGACGGCCTGAGGCCGCCGCCCGCGGTACGGGGTGGCAGTCCGAGCCCGCCGACGGCGCCGGTGCCGCGCTGCCGCAGCGGACCGGCGGCACCGCTCGGGGGCGTGTCGTGTCCGGTTCCCGCGCGGGCTCCGGGTCCGGGGCGGGCCGGTGCCTCGGGGGCCGCGGCGCCGCCTGGCCTGGGCCGGGCCGCGCCGGGGCCGCCGTAGCCCATGCCGCCCTCGGACACCGGTTCCTGACGGCCGGCGTGGCCGGGGGACTCCGCGCCGCGGCTGTGGGCGGGAATCCTGCGCGGCAGCGAGGAGGGGCCCGGTTCCGGATCGACGGCGGCGGGGCGCGGTTCGGCGAGGCCCGAGCGGCGGGGCGGCGGCAGGATGTGCGGGGCCCTGGCCGCGGCTCCGGTGGGGTCGGCGAGCAGCAGGTGGGAGGCGGGTACCGCGACGGTGGCCGTGACACCGCCGCCCGGGGTGCGGGTCAGGACGACCTCGATGCCCCAGCGCCGGGAGAGACCGCCGACCACGAAGAGGCCGAGGACCTCGGTCGGTGCCAGGTCGAGTCGTTCGCGGCGGATCAGGCGGGCGTTCTCCTCCTCCAGCCGCTCGACGCTCATCCCGAGCCCGTGGTCGATGATCTCAATCAGGGCGCCGCCGCCGGAGCCGTGCCGGGGCCTGAGGACGACCTCGACGCTGCTGGACGCCGGGGAGAACGTCACCGCGTTCTCCAGGAGTTCGGCGAGCATCAGCGTGAGGTCGCCCACGATGTCGGGGGCGACGGTGACGTCGCCCTCGGCGTGCGGGGTGACGCGCTGGTAGCCCTCGATCTGGCCGAGCGCGGCGCGGACGATGTTGCTGAGCCGCATGGGACCGGAGTTGAGACCCGTCTCACGGATGCCGGCGAGCAGCATCAGGCTGTCGGCGTTGCGCTGGAGACGTACGGCGATGTGGTCGATGCGGTAGAGCCGGTCCAGTACCTCGGGGTCGGTCTCACCGCGTTCCACGGAGTCGATCAGCGCGAGCTGACGTGCTGTCAGGTTGCTGACGCGGTGGCCGACGTTGCCGAACATCTCGGCGATGTTGCGGCGGCTGACGACCTGGCGTTCCAGCAGGGCACTCGCGGTGACCTGCACCTGGTTGAAGGCTTCGGCGAGTTCGCCGATCTCGTCCCGGACCGGCACGGGGACGGCTTCGAGCCGCGGCGGACCCGCGTCCTCGGCGTCGTCGTCCGCGACCCGGGCGAGTTCGGTCTCGGCGGCGGCCGCCACGTGCTGGGCCGCCTGGGTGAGACTGCGCACGGTGCGCACCACGGAGCGGCGCACCAGCGCGGAGAACAGGATCCAGGCCGCGAAGGCGGCCAGGTTCGCGGCCACCAGCCAGACCACCTGCCACCAGGCGTCGTCGGAGGCCGCCTGGGTGTCGGCGGCGATCTCGTGGATGAGCGACTCGGTGATCTTCAGCCGGTTCTGGGCCTGGCGCTCGTAGGTCGGGTCGGCGGTCAGCGCGCCCTGGAGCGCGGCCCGCAACTGCGCGGGACTCTCGGCGACCAGACCGCTGGGGTCGACCTGGAGCGCCGCGTAGTGCTGGGCGATGACGCTCTGGTAGGCGCTGTGCTCGATCGCGGCGAGTTCGGCGCCCTGCTCCTGGCTCGCGAACCGGGTGAAGCGCTCGGCCTGGTAGGTGTACTGCTCGTAGTCGCCGACCGCTCCGGTGTACTCGATGAGCGCGTTGGCGTCGCGGGTGCGGGCCGCGAAGACGCTGGTCTCGAAGGACGCGTGGGCGGTGTCGGCACGCAGCAGCGCGTCGAGCAGGTTGCCGGCGGACTCGGAGGACTCACCGCCCGACTGCCCGAGGCCGAGGCCGTTGATGAGGCCTTCGATCACCGATCCGTACGCCGGGTCGATGTTGTCGGCGGGGATCGGGCCCTGCTCGATGGTCTTGCGGAGGCTGTCGAGACCCTCCAGCTCCTTGAGCGCCTGGGCCTCGGCCTCGGGGAGCCGATCGCCGTAGGTGGCCCGCACCGCCTCGGCCTGGGTGGTGACCTTCTGCTGCGCCTGGAGGAAGGCGGAGGTGTCGGCCGCCCTGTCCCCGGGGCGGGCGGCCTCGTGGCGCAGGGAGACCAGGAGTGCCTGCCGGTGCTCGGTCTGCACTCCGTCGATCAGTTTGGTGACCTGCGCGCTGTCCCGCACGAGACGGGCCGTCGCGGCCGCGGAACGGGCCGAGTCCATCTCGGAGGAGACGATGTAGGCGATCATCGCGGAAACAACGGCCAACGGAACAATGACCAGGACGTTGAGTTTCCGTCGGAATGGCCAACGGTCGAGGAGGGAGGGCGTCCGGCCTATTCGGGGAGCCGTGGTCTGCGGCCCCCGGGCGGCTTTCCTGTGCGCGGGCACCAAACCTCCTTGACTTCATTCCCAATTGGAAGCCCGCAGCCCGGGCTGCGTGGACGGTCGTGTCAGCACGCTCGGGCCGAGCAAGTGGAACCATGTCCCCCGACTCGGCCAACATTAGCGGCTGCCGCAAGAGTACGGCCATGATCAACCAAAAAGTGACACGGCGATACGTCTGATTCGGCGTCCTTTACATCGAGTTGCGCACACGCGGTGAAGCCGCCCGGTCTCCATCGGTGATCTATTCGTGTCTTGACGGTGCGTTACTGCGCTCGATTGGATCGACTACACGCCATGCCTTCCGACCGTCGACCCCCATGCACAAGTCTGGATGACCAACGTGACCCACGCCAGAAGCACCCGAACGACCGCAACGTATGCCGTGTCCCTGCTGGTTGTGGCCGCGGCCGCCCTCACGGGCTGCGGTTCCTCCGACAACAACTCCGACAGCAAGGACCCGCTGAAGGGTGACACCGCCAAGGGCGGTACGGTCGTGGTCGGTTCCAACAACTTCCCCGAGAGCATCCTGATCGCCGACATCTACGGCGAGGCCCTGAAGGCCAAGGGCATCAAGGTCAGTTACAAGCTCAACATCGGCAGCCGTGAGACGACCTACGGTCTGATCAAGAACGGCACGATCACCGTCCTGCCCGAGTACAACGGCGCCCTGCTGGCCTATCTGGACGCCAAGGCGGCCCCGACCACGGTCGAGGACACCTCGAAGGCCATCACCGCCGGTCTCGACGCCAAGCTGACCCTGCTGGAGCCCTCCGAGGCCCAGGACAAGGACGCGGTCGCGGTGAACGAGGCCACGGCGAAGAAGTACAGCCTCACCGAGAAGTCGACCATCGCCGACCTCGCCGACGCGGCCAAGGACATGGTCATCGGCGGTTCGCCGGAGTTCCAGACCCGCAAGCAGGGACTGGTCGGCCTGAAGTCCGAATACGGCCTCAATTTCAAGTCGTTCAAGGCGCTGGACGCGGGTGGCCCGCTGACCGTCGCGGCCCTGAAGGGCAACAACATCCAGGCCGCGGACATCTTCTCGACCGACCCCGGAATCTCCAAGAACAAGTTCGTCGTTCTCCAGGACCCGAAGAATCTTTTCGGTTTCGAGAACGTCACCCCGCTCGCCTACAAGAGCGGTCTCACCTCCGCTGGGGTCTCCGCCCTCAACGCCGTGTCGGCGAAGCTCGACACGGACGCGCTGGTCGACCTCAACGCCCAGGTGCAGAACGACAACAAGGACCCGCTGGACGTCGCCAAGCAGTGGCTGTCGTCCGCCGGACTGTCCTGACGGACGCGCGTCGGCCGGAGCGGACGTCCGCTCCGGTCCGCTGTCCGGCACCTCGGGCGTGGGGGCGCCCGGGGCCGTGTGGTTGAGGAGAACCTCCGTCGTGCTCGAGCGCACCGCCGAAACACCCCCTGACGATCCGCGTACCGGTGGTGCGCGCGTGCTCGCCGAGGCCGACGGGCCGGCGCTGACCGGCCGCGGCCTCGACGCGGGCACGGTCGCCCGGATCGCCGGCGGGGCCCCGCCCGCCGCCGCCCGCCCGGCGTGGCTGGCGGGGATGGAGCGTGCGCACCGGGCCGCCCAGGCACTGGCGGCGGAGGGCACCCGGGCCTACGGACGCACCACCGGGGTCGGAGCGCACCGCGGTGGGGGCGGCGCGGGACGCGACCGCGACGGCCCCGACCCGCGCCTGCGGCGCCCCCACCCGGGGGGGCTCGGGGGGCGGGGGCCCGGCCCGCCCGGCCGCGCCGGGGCGGTCGCCCCC
>NZ_JBHWEL010000051.1:58854-67615 GCF_042734135.1 Streptomyces sp. NPDC059668
TTTTTTATACGCCACCGGCCCACCGCACCCCCCCCGGGGGGGGGCGCCCCCCGGGGTGGCGCCGACCAGCACCCCGCCGGCCACGGCCACGACCTGCGACTGCTGCGCAGCCACGCGGGCGGCATCGGGGAGCGGCTGCCGGTCCGGCAGGTCCGCGCGATGATGGCGGTCCGGGCCAACCAGCTGATGGCCGGCGGCTCGGGGCTGCGCCCCGCGATCGCCACCGCCCTGCTGGACGCCCTGCGGCTGGGCGTGCATCCACCGGTCAGCGAGTACGGAGCGGTGGGCACCGGGGATCTGACCGCGCTGGCCGGGCTCGGACTCGCGCTGTTCGGACACGGCCCCTGGGAACACGACCGGGCGGACGGCGGACAACCGCTCCCCGGGCCGCTGCGCATCGAACGCGGCGACGCCCTCGCCCTGTTGAGCAGCAACGCCCTCACCCTGGGACAGTCCGCGCTCGCCTGTCACGACCTCGGCGCGCTGCTGCGCGCCGCGCACGTGGTGGCGGCCCTGTCCCTGTGCGCGATCGACGCCTCGCTGGAGGCGTACGCGCCCGAGGTCCACCTGGCGCACCCGCATCCGCCCACGCAGCGCGCGGCGGCCCACGTACGACGGCTGCTCGGGGCGTCGCGGACGGCGTCGCCGCCGTGGCCACCGTCGCCGCGTGTCCAGGATCCCTTCGGTTTCCGCTGCTTCCCGCAGGCGCACGGCCCGGCGACGGAGGCGTGGAGCACCCTGGACGCGCTGCTCACCGTCGACCTCAACTCCGCCGTGGAGAACCCCCTGATCGGCTGGGACGAGGCAGGGAGCGTCCCGGTCGCCCACCACCACGGCGGTTTCTTCGCCACCCCGCTCACCCTCGCGCTCGACGGGGTGTGCCTCGCCGTGCTGGGCACGGCCCGGCTCTCCGCCGCCCGGCTCTCCGGACTCGGCCGGCCCGAACTCACCGGACTGCGGTCCTACTTGGCCGACGAGGCGTCCGCGGGCTCGGGGATGATGATCCTCGAGTACAGCGCGGCGGCCGCGGTCGCCGAGGTCCAGGCGTGTGCCACGCCGGCCGCCCTCGGGCACGTGGTGCTGTCGCAGGGGACGGAGGAGGCGGCCAGCTTCGCGACCCAGGCGGCCCGCAAGACGCTCCGGCTCACCGACGCCTACCGGCTGGTCCTGGGCTGCGAACTGGTGGCCGCGGTGCGGGCCCTGCGCCAACGCGGCACGGCTCCCGACCCGCTGACCTCCGCGGGGCGCGCCTACGCGCGGGCCACGACGGTGCTGAATCCGGCGATGGAGGACCGCTCGCTGAGCGCCGACGTGGCGAGCGCCGCGGCACTGCTGGCGGAGTTCGCCGTGATGGAAGGGCACAACGGCGACACGCCGCCCTCCACATCACTGTAGAAATCGCCGGAGCGTGATGTCCCGGCCTGTCCGCCCCTCTCCCGGGCGACCGGGAATCCTGAGCGCCTCGGCACGTTCGCGGGCCCCCGACACACCGGCAGGTGCCGAAGCCTCGGCGGCGACGGCCCCGACTGCCCTTCCGGACGGCGCGGACGTCGTACCGTCGACCGGTCGCGCCACCGCAGCCACCACAGTCACCGCAGTCACCGCAGTCACCGCAGTCACCGCAGTCACCGAGGAGAACGTCCATGAACGCGTTGCCCGCCGTCGTCGGCCGGGACGAATTCGATGCGCTGGTCGTCAGGACGCACTACGACGACGACATGTCCTGGCGGGCCGTGACAGCCGCCCTGGCGCAGCCCCGGGGCGACGGGGGCGCCGGGCGGTACGCGGCGGGCCTCCACCTCGTGGACGACCCGGCCTGGGCGGAGGCCCGCGTCGACGACGTGGTCGCCGCGGTCCGCGCCGACCAGAACCTGCCGGTCGTCTTCCTCGCCGACGGGACCACCATGCGGGCCGCCCACCACGCGCTGCTCGCGGTGACCACGCTGACACGCGAGGAGTGCGAGGACGACGAGGACCACCGGCGGCTCACCGAGTTCGGACGCTCCTTCCGCACCGTCCCCGCTGGTGTCCACGACATCCACACGAACCTGAGCATCGGCAACCTCGGCTTCGAGGAGTACGCGGCGATGGCGCACGACGAACCCGAGGGGATCTACCGGATCTGCTGAACCACCGCCGCCCCGCCGGGCCTTGGAGGCCGGTGGGTCACGGCCGGTCGGTCACGAACCCGTCGAGAGCGGCGGTGAGTTCCGCCGGCTTCTCCACGGGCAGTTCGTGGCCGGCGTCCAGGATCCGCACCACGGCGTCCGGGTAGGCCTTCGCCATCCGGAGCATCTGCGTGACGGGCAGCTGGATGTCGTAGTAGCCGTGGACCAGCAGGGTCGGGGTGCGGATCTCGCCCAGCCGGTCGAGGACGTCGAACGCCCGCATGGCGCCGTACAGCGTCATGACCACCTCGCGCGGGGTGTCCGCCGAGGTGCGGACGTACTCGCGGATCTCGTCACGCGGATAGCCCGGGGCGAAGGCGCGCTGGATGTTGGTGGCGACGAACAGCTTGAACGGCACCAGCGTCGACGCCGCCATGAGCAGGCCCCGCCCCCGGCTGTAGGTCATCCTGCTGATCGAGCTGACCAGGACCATGCGTTCGACCCGCTCGGGGTGGGCGAGGGCGATGGTCTGGGAGATCATCCCGCCCATGGAGTGACCGACCAGGACGAACCGCTCGATCTTCAGATGGTCGAGGACGGCGAGGACGTCCGTCGCCAGCTCCGCGATCGTCCGCACCCCGGCCCCGCCGCTCTCGCCGTGCCCGCGCAGGTCCAGCCGGACCACCCGCCGCTTCTCGGCGAAATGCGCCACCTGGTGGTCCCAGCGGCGCCGGTTGGCCGTCCAGCCGTGGAGGAACACCAGGGGGACGCCGCCGCCGTCGCGGGGGCCCTCGTCGTCGTACGTCAGCGCGGCGCCGTCGACATCGAGCTGCGGCATGGGGCCTCCTGGGTGCGGTCCGGTTACTGACCGGTACGGTATCGGGCCGCGCGGGCCGCCGTCACCGTCGTTCGCCGAGGAATTCGAGGATGTGCCCGAACACGTCGAGGGCGGCGCCCCGGCCCAGGAACGTGTCCAGGTGACCGTACCCGGGGATCTCCGTGTACGAGACGTCCAGCTCGGGCCGTCGGTGTGTCAGTACCTCGTGGCAGAGCCGCTGCGAGTCCAGCCACAGTCCGTTCTCGCTGCCCGCGAGCAGCAGTACCGGGGTGTCGATGCGGGCCGCCGCGTCCAGGGCGTTCGGCGGCAGCGCGCGGTAGCGGTGGTCGGTGTCGTGCCAGCGGACCACCGTGCGGGCCAGTTCGATGCGGCGCAGGTGCGGCAGGATCCACAGGGGCGCGGGGCCGAGCAGTTCGGCGAGGCGGTCGTGGGTGGCGTCGGACAGGTTCTCGTGCACGAAGAGCGAAGCGCCCGATCCCCACGCCGAGTTGTGGAGGATCTGGCAGGTGGGGTCCGGGCAGGACGCCCCACGCGAGGCGAGCGCGAACAGGGGCGTGTACCTCGAGCGGAGGCCCACCCTGCGGAAGTCGACCGGGATGTGGTCGATCCGGTTGCGCAGCAGTTCGCCCGCCACCGTCATGCGCAGCGAGGTGCGCCCCGCGAGCTTCGGCGTCAGGAACACGCCCTGGGAGACGACGCCCGCCAGCCCGGGCACCAGTCCCGCCGTCATGCTCAGCGACAGGGTGAGGGAGCCGACGCAGTGGGCGACCACGAACAGCGGGCGGTCACCGACGCGTTCACGGATGCGGGAGACGGCTTCCGGTATGTCGTACAGGGCGACGTCGTCGTAGGTGTACCGCCGGCCGGTCTCGTTGTACGGGAAGCGCCGGCTGCCCCGCCAGTCGAGCAGCCAGGGCTCGTAGCCGTCGTCGAGCAGGACGTCGACGAGGTTGCGGGTCTCGGGGAGCAGGAACATGTCGGCGGACGCGGTGTGCCCGTGCAGGAGCAGCACGGCGGGCCGGTCCCGCTCGCCGCTGTCGACGCGGGTGAGGGCGAGACGTACGCCGTCCCCGGTCGTGAAGGGGATCTCCTCGACCCGCGCCGGGTCGAGGCGGTGGCGCAGGGGGTGCGGGGCCGTCCGGACCTTGCGGACCGGCCGCCGGGTGCGGGAGGCGGCGGTGGTGAGGATCATCGGTGGCGCTCCGAGAGGGTCGGGGTGCGGCGCAGGTCGAGGAGGTCGGCCGCGGCACGGGCGAAGGGGCCGAGCAGTCCGCGGCCCATCTCCAGCCCGAACCAGGCGAGCCAGGTCAGCTTGGCGGCCCGCTGTTCCCGGGCGGTCAGGCGCGGATCGACCCTGATGCCGTCGATCTGGTCGCGTACGTAGCTGTCCGCGGGTACGACCAACTCGCCCGCGAATGAAGCCGGTTCGCCCTCGCGGCCGATCTCGACGCGCAGGGCGCGGGTCTGCCGCCACACGTCGCGGCGGGCGCGGGCGTGCTTGTGGCCCTCCAGCCACCAGCGGCCGCCGTCGGCGTCACGCAACAGCAGGCGGTAGCGCAGGAGTCGGTGAGCCTGTCCGTGCCGCCCCGGAATGCCCTCCTCGGGGCGGACCCAGACGTCCCCGCTCGCCACCACCAGCGGTTCGGGATGCACGGCGGGGCAGACCAGCTCGCCGCCGGCGTCCACCCTCCGCTCCCCCACCAGTTGGTACATGCTCGCGATGGAGAGGGTCAGGGCCATCGAGCAGGGGATGTCGGCGGCGGTGCCGACGGGCCCCACGGAGCCCTCGGCCGTCTCGGGGAACCACAGATAGGGCTGGTCGTCCTTGTGCGGCAGCCGGGCCAGGCCGTCCTGGGCGAGACGCTCGAACGTCCTCAGTTGCGCCCGGGAGTCGTAGCGGGCCGCGGGCCGGAGGCCGAGTGCCTCGACGAGGGCGGCGGTGCGTTCACCGGTGGCCGCGGGTCCCTTCAGTGTGGCCTCACACAGTCTCAGGGCGGTGGGGCTGCTCAATACCCGGCTCAGAAAACCCAGTTCGGGTATCGGATCGGCCTCCAGGCGGGTCAGGGCCTCGGCGCGCCACTCGTCCCAGTCCTGGACGCGCACGTGCATACCGCCGAACGCCATGTCCCGTACGACGTCGTCGAGGGTGTTGGGAACGCCGGTCAGGTTGTAGTCGTGGCCCCAGGCGTCCGGTTCACAGACGACGGAGGCCGCGACCCGGCTCACCCAGTCCACCGGGGCCGAGTTCAGGTACCGGAAGGCGGGTACCGTGCGGAAACGGCCGAAGGCGGAGATGAGGCCGCTGCTGAGGTCCTGGGGGTTGTAGGCACCCGTCCGTGTGTGACCGCCGATGCCTCCGGGGCGCAGTGCGGTGACGACCAGACCGTGGTCGCGCGCTCTGCGCAGCGCGACCTCGGCGGCCCACTTCGTCTGGTCGTAGCCCGCCACGAGGCGGTCCACGCGGGCGAGCGGGTCGTCCTCCCCCATGGAAGCGATGCCGACCTCGTTGAAGACCGCGATCGAGGAGATGTGGTGCAGCGGCTTCGGCCGTCCGGCCGCGGCGAGTTCGGCCAGGGTCAGCGCACCGAGGACGTTGCTCTGCCGCAGCGAGCGGTAGCCGCGCAGGAAGTCCACGGCCGCCGCCACGCCGACCACGCTGTCCAGCTCGTGGGCGAGCGTGTTCCAGAGGTCCTCCGACAGGCCGAGGCGCGGGCGCCGGATGTCGCCGGGGAGCACCGTCACCCGGCGGCGGACCTCCGACGACCAGGGCAGCCGGTGCGTCTTCAGCGCGGCGCCGAGGCGGGCCGAGGCCGCTCCCTCGTCCGCGGCACGGACGAGGCAGTACACCTGCGCGTCGCTGTGCCTGAGCAGGTCGAGGAGCAGATGGCCGCCGAGGAAGCCGGTGGCGCCGGTGAGCAGGATCCGCCGGGGCGGCAGCGGCTCGGGCGATCCGGTCCAGGGCAGACGGTCGGCGAGCGAGAGATCGGCCAGGATCTGGTCCAGGTCTTCGGGGCGTGCCGAAGAGTACGGGGAGGCCGAGGAATACGGGGGGTTCGGGAAGAAGGGGGAGTTCGGGGAGTAGGGCGGGTTCGGGGGGAAGGGCGGGTTCGGGGAGGAAGAAGTGCCGCCAACGGCCGGCCGGGAGTCGGTGGTCGTCCCGGGCGGCCGGGTAAGGGGTGCCGTCCCGGACGGTGAGGTGTGCGGAGGCGGTGACTGTGACGGAGACGGAGACGGAGACGGAGACGGTGACGGTGACGGTGACGGTGACGGGGCCGAACTCCCGGCGGGCGTCCGGGTTTCCGGCACGTCCGGGGCGTCCGGGGCGTCCGGGGCGTCCGGGGCGTCCGGCGCATCCTGTGCGGCGGGTGCGGCCGCAGCCCCGGCGGTCGCCAGCCAGCGCCGGGCGAGGCTGCTCGGGCGGGCGTCGGCGAACACCTCGTCGAGGTCCAACTCCACGCCCAGCGTGTCCTCCAGCGCCGCGACGAGTTCCACGGCACCGACGGAGGTGCCCCCGGCGTCGAAGAAGTCGCTGTCGGGCGACAGCCGGCCTTCGGGTACGAAGGGGCCGGCCGCCTCGGCGATCGCGGAGGCCAGTCCGTCCACGTCGGGAAGGGTGGTGGCGGTAGTCGCGGTGGCGGCGGAAGCGGAGCCGTGCGAGGCGCCCGCGCTGTGCTCGCCCTCGGTTCCGGGACCGGAGGCGACGGCACCCGTGCCCACTCCCCCGCCCTCCGTGAGGCTCGTGGCGGGTTCCACCCCGCCCGCGGCCGGTCCCGGGCCGCTCGCGACCGCCTCGGGTCCGGTGGCGAGGCCCGCCCTGGACAGCAGTGCCTCCACGCTCAGCCCGCCGTCTCCCCGCTCGATCGCCTCGCCGGCCGCCGCCCGTCCGGCGTACGACGACGTGTCCTCGTTCACTTCACGCATGAGAGCCCTTCCCCCTGTGCACTGTCGTTTCCGCCCCGTTCACGTCCGCCGCCAGGAGCGGAAGGCCCGCAGCTGATCCGGCGTGACCACGCTCTCCAGCCGCTCGTCGTCCTGGTCGCCGCCGCCGAGCGCGGCCAGCAGACGCCGGGCCGGCAGGTTGCGCGCGGTGCGCTCCGCCGTCAGGCGGACCTCCGCGCAGCCCAGTTGCTCGGCGCGGTCGGCAAGCCACCGCAGCATCCGTTCCTCGACGCCCCGGCCGAGCGCACGGCAGCTCATCGTCCAGGCGAGGACGTCGAGTCGGCCGCCTTCCGCGCGCACGGCGAGCAGGCCGATCTGCCCGTAGTCGCCGAACCGGTCACGGGCCGTGCCCGTCCACACCTCGCCCACGTCACGCCACCGCGCCAGATCGGCGCCGTCGGCCGACCGGGGGTGGAGGACGAACTGGTTGGTGCGGCTCACGAGTTGCCCGGCCCGTTCGACGTCG
Source organism: Streptomyces sp. NPDC059668 (assembly GCF_042734135.1). Taxonomy (NCBI): domain Bacteria; kingdom Bacillati; phylum Actinomycetota; class Actinomycetes; order Kitasatosporales; family Streptomycetaceae; genus Streptomyces; species Streptomyces sp. NPDC059668. The sequence goes on from NZ_JBHWEL010000051.1 coordinate 66,206, forward strand.
TCCCCGCTGAGCGCACGGATGTCGACCTGAAGTTCCAGCCGGTCGAGGAACTCCTCGAACCCGGCCTGTTCGCGGGCCGCGTCCCGTTCCCGTTCCTGTGCGTAGAACCGCGCCCGCAGCCCGTCCTCGGCCGTCGCCGCCGCCGGGACCAGCGGCCACAACCGGTGGAGGAAGTCGTCGAGTTCGGCCGCCGGGGGGCAGGTCAGTGACAGCATCTGGGGCAGCGCCGACCGCATCGCCGCGATCTCGACCGGGTTGTCGTCCAGGTAGAGGAAGCTGTCGAGTCCCAGGCCGAGCGTGCGCGCCGCCCGCGAGAGACGGTCCGGCTTCGGCCCCCAGGTGGCGGAGAACGCGCTGAAGTGCTCGGGCTTCAACAGGCTGTCCGGGCGGTTCAGGACGGCTCGTACCGTGTCCTCGTCGTTGTTGCTGACCAGCGCCAGCAGCACGCCCGCGGCCCGCCACTCCAGCAGCCGGCGCGCGAGGAGGGCACGCGGTCCGGCCAGGTCCACCGCGTCCGGGCCGATCTCCGCGGCCACGCCGCCCCAGAGGGTCTGGTCGCCGTCCACCGCGATCACCTTGGGTGCGGGGCGCCGTACCGCTCGTACGACCTCGGCCAGCCGCAGGGCCACCGCCGCCTGGAAGCGCGGTGTGAAGGGGAGGTGGGCCAGCCGCTCGGTTCGTTCGTCGAAGCGTTCCGCGACGGCGCGGTGCCGTGTCCAGTCGTCCGGGCGGAGCACCGCGATGCCGGGTGACCCGGTGAGTTCGGCGGCGAGGTCGCCCTCCCATCGCGTGAAGCGGTGCTCCTGGCGCGCCGTGGGCAGGAAGCCCACGATCAGCGGCTTGCGGGTGCGCTCGGACAGGGCCTTCAGCGCGGCCGGGTACGCGGTGCGCAGTTCGTCGAGCACCGCGTCGGTCACCGGACCGAACCGTTCCAGGTCCACCGCCCGCAGCAGCACCACACCCACCGCCGACGCGGGGTCGGCGAAGACCCCCGACGGGTCGCGCAGGGCGGCGAGCACCTGGTGGTACGGGGCTTCGGCGACCGTCGGACCCGCGTCCCGCGCCCGGTCGGGTGTCCCGTCGCGAACCCCGTCCGGTGTCCGCTCCCCGTCCGTCTCCTCCTCGACCGCCGCCGCGCACAGCAGCGGCAGATGGCCGAGCGCGAAGGTGGCGGCGAGTGCGAGCGAGCGGGCCGGGCGTACGGCATCACCCCCGGCCGGGGTGCCCGTCGCCGCCCCGGCGATTCCCGGCACCGTCTCGCCGTTCCCCGCCGTCGCCCGGATCGTCTCCGCGCGGGGGGCGGGGCCGCCCGCGCGGGGGGGGGGGGGGGGCGCGGGGGCGCGCCCCCCCCCCCCCCCGCCCGCGCGCGCTCGCCTATAAGAACCCCCCCCACCCCACCCAGCGAGCAGT
>NZ_JBHWEL010000052.1:0-10319 GCF_042734135.1 Streptomyces sp. NPDC059668
CCGGTGTGTCGAGGCCGTCGCCGCTGGATCAGACGTCGGCCGGGCATGCGAGCCGCTGCTCGATCCGAACGTAAGCGACGGCCTGCGACACACCGTCACGGCCCCTCGCGTGGCAGCGGCGCTGCGACGTGTGGGGGGCGGAGGCGGGGAGGTGCGGGTGGGCTGGTGTGGTGGGTGCGGGTCGGTACGGGGGTGAGCCCTTCGGGCGGCTCGTGTGCCGGCCGCACCCTTCCGGTGCGGATCGGCACCCTTCCGGCGCCGGCCCGCATATCCAGCCCGTCCGGCGCTTGAGGACGAGCCCTTCGGGCGACTTGTGCGCCGACCGCAGCCTTCCGGGTCCGACCGCACCCTTCCAGCGCGGGCGGGCACCCTCAGCCCGTCCGGCGTTTGAGGACGAGCCTTTCGGGCGACTTGTGTGCCGGCCGCAGCCTTCCGGCTCCGGCCGCACCTTTCCAGTGCGGGCCCGCATATCCAGCCCGTCCGGCGTTTGAGGACGAGCCCTTCGGGCGATGGGGGGGGGTCCAGGGGGCGCAGCCCCTTGGCGGGGGTCTGGGGGCGGAGCCCCCAGGGACGCGCCGGGTAGGGGCGAGAAACATGGGGGGCGGGCCGCAGCCCGGCAAGAGGGCGGCGACCTCAGCCCTTGGGAACCCCGGAGGACCCCCGTACCATCAACTCCCCCCGCACCGTGGCGATCCCCCCGGGCGGCGCATCCTCACGGCCCATGGCGACCCGCCCCGCCCGGGCCCCCGCCTCCGACAACGGCAACCGCACCGTCGTCAGCGCCGGCACCGCGTCGATGCTGAACGGCAGATCGTCGAACCCGGCGACGGACACGTCGTCCGGGATGCGCAACCCCGCGTCACGCAGCGCCGCACACGCGCCGAGCGCCACGGTGTCGTTCGCGGCGACGACAGCCGTCAGCCCCGGCTCCCTGCGCAGGAGTTCGATCGTCGCCTCGTACCCGGAGCGCCGGTCGTAGCGTCCGTGCACGGTCCACCGCGGATCGTCCTCGATCCCGTGCGCGGCGAGCGCGGCCCGGTGCCCCTCCAGCCGGTGCCGGGTCGTCGTCCGCTCCTCGGGTCCGGCGATGTACCCCATCCGCCGGTGCCCGAGTCCGATCAGATGCTCGGTGAGCTGCCGTCCGCCACCCCGGTTGTCGAAGGTGAGCGCGATCGCCTCGGGGGCGTCCGGCGCGGGCGGACGTCCGCACAGCACCACCCGGGTCCCCGCCTCCCCGAGCTTGCGCAGTTTCGCCGCGACCGCCGCCGCGTGCGGCGCGTCCTCGACGGCGCCGCCGGTCAGTACGACCGCCGCGGCGCGCTGCCGCTGAAGCAGCGTGAGGTACGTCAGCTCGCGCTCCGCGACGCCGCCGGTGTTGCACACCACCCCGAGCCGCTCCCCGCCCGCACGCCCCCCGGGGCCCCCGATCTCCGACTGGATCGCGGCCGCCATGATCCCGAAGAACGGGTCCGCGATGTCGTTGACCAGGATGCCGACCAGGTCGGAGGTGGCCGCGGCCAGCGAGCTGGCGGGTCCGTTCAGGACGTAGTCCAGTTCGTCCACCGCGCGCAGCACCCGCTCGCGCGTGGACGCCGCGACGGGATAGTTCCCGTTCAGCACCCGGGACACGGTCGCGGGCGAGACCTGCGCCCGTGCCGCCACGTCCGCCAGGGTCACGGTCATCTCGTCGTCCTCCGGTCGCGCGTCTCGTGGTCGTCGTGCCGCACACGGGCGGGTGCGAGGAGTCGGGGCGCTGAGGCGCACGGCCATGCGTCGCGCACACCCCCCCCCGCACCCGTGTACGCCCGCCACGTGCGGGTCCATCCGATCGTGCCCGCGCCCTCAAGTCCAGACGTCCGGCCGGTCGAACATCTCGCCACGCGCGTGGTCTTGTCCGATCGGCTGGACAGAGGCTAGCTTCTCCCTTGAATAGAAAGCGCTTGCTGTCACGCTCGTCAGTGGGGCGTACGCGGCGCGGAACCCGCGTACGAAGGGGAAGACGTGACACGCAAGACGGTGCGTATCGCCATGAACGGCGTGACGGGACGCATGGGCCACCGCCAGCATCTCGTCCGCTCGATCCTCGCCCTGCGCGACCAGGGCGGACTGGATCTGGGCGACGGCACGACGCTGTGGCCCGAGCCGGTCCTCGTCGGCCGCCGCGAGCAGGCCCTGAAGGCGCTCGCCGAGCGGCACGGGCTGGAGCACTGGTCGACGGACGTGGACGCGGTCCTCGCCGACCCGGGCGTCGACCTCTACTTCGACGCGCAGGTCACCTCCGCCCGCGAGGAGGCCCTCCGGAAGGCCATCGCGGCCGGGAAGCACGTCTACACCGAGAAGCCGACCGCCACCGGCCTGGACGGCGCCCTGGAACTGGCCCGGCTCGCCCACGCGAAGGGCGTCAAGCACGGGGTCGTGCAGGACAAGCTCTTCCTCCCGGGGCTGCTGAAGCTCAAGCGCCTGATCGACGGCGGATTCTTCGGGCGGATCCTGTCCGTGCGGGGGGAGTTCGGCTACTGGGTCTTCGAGGGCGACTGGCAGCCCGCCCAGCGCCCCTCCTGGAACTACCGCGCCGAGGACGGCGGCGGCATCGTCGTCGACATGTTCCCGCACTGGGAGTACGTCCTGCACGAGCTCTTCGGCCGGGTCACCTCCGTCCAGGCGCTCACCGCCACCCACGTCCCGCAGCGGTGGGACGAGCAGGGCAAGCCGTACGACGCCACGGCCGACGACGCGGCGTACGGCGTCTTCGAGCTGGAGGGCGGCGCCGTCGCCCAGATCAACTCCTCATGGGCCGTGCGCGTCAACCGTGACGAACTGGTCGAGTTCCAGGTCGACGGGACCGAGGGCTCGGCCGTCGCCGGGTTGCGCAACTGCCGTGTCCAGCACCGGTCCGCCACTCCCAAGCCGGTCTGGAACCCCGACATCCCGGCCGCCTACTCCTTCCGCGACCAATGGCAGGAGGTCCCCGACAACGCCGAGTTCGACAACGGTTTCAAGGCCCAGTGGGAGCTGTTCCTGCGGCACGTCTACGCCGACGCGCCCTACCACTGGGACCTCCTCGCCGGCGCCCGCGGCGTCCAGCTCGCCGAACTCGGCCTGAAGTCCTCGGCCGAGGGCCGCCGTCTCGACGTACCGGAGATCTCGCTGTGACCGTCCGGCTGCCCGACCCGACGGGCGGGGTGAGACGGTACGAGCCGCGCGCCGAGCCCCTCGCCCTCACCACCGGGGCGCCCCTCACCTCCCGTACGGTCTTCTCGGCGGCGCACGTCGTCGCCGACCCGTACGCCGACGTGTCGCCCGACTCGCCCGCCGCCGTCGACTGGGACGCCACCCTCGCCTTCCGCCGCCATCTGTGGTCCCACGGCCTCGGGGTCGCCGAGGCCATGGACACCGCGCAGCGCGGGATGGGCCTCGACTGGGCGGGCGCCGCCGAACTCGTCCGCCGGTCGGCCGCGGAGGCGAAGGCGGCCGGCGGCCGCATCGTGTGCGGAGTGGGCACCGACCAGATCACCGCCGGCTCCCTCGCGGAGGTCCGCGCCGCGTACGAGGAGCAGCTCGCGCTCGTCGAGGAGACCGGCGCGCAGGCCGTCCTGATGGCCTCGCGGGCCCTGACCGCCGCCGCGCGGGGTCCCGAGGACTACCTCGACGTCTACGGGCATCTCCTGCGCCAGGCCTCCCGGCCGGTGGTCCTGCACTGGCTGGGCCCGATGTTCGACCCGGCGCTGGAGGGCTACTGGGGGTCCGGTGACCTGGACGCGGCGACGGACGTCTTCCTGGAGGTGATCGCGGCACGTCCCGACAAGGTCGACGGCATCAAGGTCTCCCTCCTCGACGCCCGGCGCGAGGTCGGCCTGCGCCGCAGGCTCCCGCCCGGGGTCCGCTGCTACACGGGCGACGACTTCCACTACCCCGAGTTGATCGCGGGTGACGAACAGGGCTTCAGTCACGCCCTGTTGGGCATCTTCGACCCGCTGGGACCGCTGGCGGCCGAGGCGGTGCGGGTGCTCGACACGGGGGACGTGAAGGGCTTCCGCGCGCTGCTCGATCCCACCGTCGAGCTGTCCCGTCACCTCTTCCGGGCGCCGACCCGCTTCTACAAGACGGGAGTTGTCTTCCTGGCGTGGCTCGCCGGGCACCAGACGCACTTCACGATGGTGGGCGGCCTCCAGTCGGCCCGTTCGCTCCCGCACCTCGGGCGGGCGTACGAACTCGCCGACGGGCTGGGGCTGTTCCCGGACCCGGTCCTGGCGGAGACCCGGATGAAGAGCCTGCTCGCGGTGTACGGGGTGGACCAGTGAGCGCGGCCGGTCCGGCGGCCCCGGCGAGCGACGCCCTCGCACGGTTCAGCATCAACCAGATGACCGTCAGACAGCTCACGATGCCCGAACTGGTCACCGCCTGCGTCGAGTCGGGCGTCCCGGGCGTGGGGCTCTGGCGGGAGCCGGTCCGGTCCTACGGCATCGAGGCCACCGCCCGGCTCATGCGGGACGCGGGGCTGTCGGTGACGACACTGTGCCGCGGCGGATTCCTCACGGCGGTCGAGCCGGCCGAGCGGGCCCGCGCCCTGGACGACAACCGCGCGGCGGTCGACGAGGCCGCGACGCTCGGCACCGACACGCTGGTCCTGGTCTCCGGCGGTCTGCCGGCCGGGTCGAAGGACCTGCGCGGCGCGCGTGAACGCATCGCCGACGCGCTGGCGGAACTGGGCCCGTACGCCGCCGGGCGCGGTGTACGGCTGGCCGTCGAACCCCTCCACCCGATGTACGCCGCCGACCGCTGTGTCGTCTCCACCCTCGCCCAGGCCCTGGACCTCGCGGAACGTTTCCCCGCCGACCAGGTGGGCGTCACCGTCGACACCTACCACGTCTGGTGGGACGACACCGCCCCCGCCCAGATCGCCCGCGCCGGGGCGTCCGGACGTATCCACAGCTTCCAACTCGCCGACTGGACCACCCCGTTGCCCGAGGGCGTCCTCAACGGCCGCGGCCAGATCGGCGACGGGGCCGTCGACATGCGGGAGTGGCGGGGGTACGTCGAGGCGGCGGGCTACGCCGGACCCATCGAGGTCGAGCTGTTCAACGACGTTCTCTGGGCCCGTGACGGGCGGGAGGTGCTGGCGGAGACGGTGGCGCGGTTCGTGGAGCATGCCGGGTAGCGGGTAGCGGGTAGCGGGTAGCGGTGGTGGGCTGCCGGTGGTGAGCGGGGGCGTGCCGGGCCGGTGTTCCACGCCCGTCACGGGAGGGCGCGGGGGTTACTTCCGCGTGCCGCGGGCGGCCCGCTTGGTCAGGACCGACAGCAGCACCGGGATCACCACGTCGATCACCCGGGCCACCGTCGCCGGAGGCAGCCCCGTCTTCCTGGCGACGGCGTTCGCGACCGGCCTGCTGATGCGGGCGAGCAGGCCGCCCATCAGGCCGCCGGTACCCATGCCGCCCAGGCCGCCCAAGGTGGACACACCGCTCAGCGGGGTCTCCTGCGCCTCCGCGTAGGCCTGCTGGACCTCACCGGGATCGGTGACCGCGCGGTCCTGGAGACCTCCCGAGAATTCCGAAACCGTCGTGCCGACGACCTCGCGCGCTCCGGCCGCGTCCGTGCCGAGCAGACCCGCGATCTCCTGGAGCCCGGCGTCGTCGAGCGCGTCGAGCACGTCCTGCTGGAGTGGCTCCTCGTTCATGCCGCAAACGCTACGTGCACCCCGGTCGGTCGGCACGCCGAAAAAATTCCGGAAGTCCGTACAACCCTTCCCGCACCTGCTGGGTCGTACCTTGAGTCAGGACTTCTGGAGGGGGATCCGGGGGGATCGCGGGGGTTCTGACGCGGAGGGGAACGCGAGGGGGCCTGGTCGACGGACCGGGCCCCCTCGAAGCATTCCGGCCTCCGCTCGGGTCCCCGCCTCCGCTCATGGCCGGGACCGGTGCACGGGCCGTGACCCACGGGGAGCGGCCGAATCCGGCGTTGCCCGCGTGACGGCGGACGCCCACGCTGCTCCCTGAGCCGGACGACGGTCGATTCGGGGGGCGGATCCCGTGCTGCGCATCCACTTCACGCCCGAGGACTTCACCCGTATCCGGGTGGCGGGCGCCCCCGACCCGCTCTGGGAGATCACCTGTAGCCTGCACAGACTCCAGACCACGCGCGGGCGCTGGGCGTACGCCGACTGGTACCGCACCACCCGGGACACCCTGGCGGGCACCGGACTCGGTGCGGCGGTCCGCCGGCTGCTCGTCCCGGTCCTGCCCCGCGCGCTGTACCTCCCCGACTTCCTCACCCCTTACGAGGCCGTCGACGGGCTGGACCGGGGACTGGCGGCGATCGTCGACACCCCGCCCGACCGCGTCGCCCACGAGGTGGGCCTGCTCGACCGGCTCAGCGGAGCCCCGTCCTGGGCACCCCGGCTGGTCGAACGCGGCACCCGCGAGGAGCTCGTCAAGGCTCTGCGCGCCTATCACGAAGCGGTCATCGCGCCCCACCACGACCGCATCTGCGCGGGGATCGCCGGGGAGCGCGCACTGCGGGCCCGCCAGATCCTCGACACCGGCATCGACGGGCTGCTCGCCGGTCTGTCGCCGGTGATGCGCTGGCACCCACCGGTCCTCCACGTCGACTACGTGGAGGACCGCGATCTGTATCTCGGCGGCCGCGGGCTGCGTCTGGTCCCGTCGTACTTCTGCTGGCAGTCGCCGATCTCGATGGCCGACGACACCTTGCGGCCGGTGCTGATCTACCCCCTGCACACCTCCCGGCCGCCCGCCGCCGGACCGGCCGCCGACGCCCCCCTCGCCGCGCTGCTGGGCGGGACCCGCGCCGCCGCCCTGCGGTCCCTGGCCCTGGGCGCCACCACCTCGGAGCTGGCTCGCTTCCTCGGGGTCTCGCCCTCCACCGCCACGCACCACACCACGGTGCTGCGCGACGCGGGTCTGATCGCCAGCAGGCGGTGGCACAACACCGTGCTGCACACCCTCACGCCGCTGGGGGCGTCGTTGCTCCGCCGGACACCGGTGGCCCCGGGAGGCGCGTCGGTCCCGCACTGAGTTCCGGTCATGACCCACGGTCCGCGGCAGGCGAAACGCACCCCGGACCGTCCCACCGGCCACACCAGGCGCTCGGTCACCGCCGGAGCAAGGGACTCCGCCGCCGGGCCGGGCACTTTCGAGCCCGGTCGAAGGTCGTGGTCCGCACGGGCCGGCTCTGCGAGCGTCTGCGGCGTGCACCCCGGACGCGGCAGCCACTGTCCGTCCGGACCCACGGTCGTGTGCACGAGCGACGGCACGACCGAAGACCGGAAGACCGGAAGACCGAAAAGGGGAAGCATGAACAGAGCCATCGCCGCCGGCGCGCTCGCGCTCGTCTCCGCCGCGACCTGTCTGACGCTCGCTCCCGCGGCCTCCGCCGCCCCACAGGCCTGTGTGACCTCGACGCTCACCACCGGGGGCAACGAAGGCGTCGGAACCATCCGCAACAAGTCCGCCAGCAGCAGCTGCGGCGACCTCAACCTCACCTACTCGGACGACTCGACCTCCCCGTACGGGGACTACTACGCCGGCCGGCTGCGCAACTCCGGCGGCGTCTGGCACACGTGCAGCAAGGGCTACGTCTGGGCCTCCGACGGCAGCCACAGCGTCAACGACTCCACCTACTGGCTGTGCACCGACGTGAACGACAACACCCCGTTCACGGTGGCGAGCCAGCTCGACGGCGGCGACTCCGTCAAGATCACGCACTGACCGGGGCGGCACGCTCGCCGACCCGATTCCCCTGTCGCGCGGGGGTGCCATCGGCGCGGGCCGACGGCATCCCCGCCAGGGGCACGAGGCCGACGGGGCACGGGGCCGACGGGGGCCGGGGCCGGGGACGGGACATGGGGATCGCGGAGGAGATGGGGAGGCGGGGGGAGTGATTCGGATGGTCCGTTGGGCTGACACGGCTGACACGGTCGGCACGGCCGACAGGCGCCGGTTCCCGGTCGGAGGCGTGGTCCTGGCCGTCGCCGCTCTGCTCACCGCGGCCTGCTCGGCCGACCCCGCCCCGCCGTCGGCCCCGGCCCCGGCGGCCCGCGTGTCCGCCGCTCGTCTCAGCGCCGCTCTGCCGGACGACCCGGTCCGCATGGTTCTGCCCGCGACCGGCGCCGAGACCCGCTGGACCCAGGGGCTGGACGTCTTCGTACGGCAGGAGGCGCGTGCCGTCGCCGCGTCGTGCGCGCGGGGCCACGGGACCGCTCTGCCCGCGCGGGCCCCGCTCACGTTCATCCGCTACTACGAGCTCCCCGACCTGGATTTCGTCGCCCGGCACGGGATGAGCGAGAGCGCCGCGGTACCCGCCGCCGTGCTCGGACCGGTGACGACCGCCACCGGTGCGTCCGGTGCGAGCGCGAGCGGTGAAGGTGGTGCTTCCGGTGCTGGTTCCGGCGGTTCGGCCGCCGTGCGCCGTTGCGTCACCGAGGGTACGGCCGCCGCCGGCGCGCTGCGCGACACCTACGCCGCTCTCCAGGGCCGGTGGTTCGACACCCTCGTCCCCCTGCGCCGCGATCCCGCCGTGCTGGGGGCCCTGCGCACCCTGCCCGGCTGTCTGGCCGGGCACGGGATCCGGGTCCGTGACGAGAACGGCTTCTTCGCGCTCGCCGACACCCAGGAACAGACCGCCGCCCCCGACCGGCTGCCCGCCGTCGAACGCGCCCTCGGCGGCGCGTACGCCGACTGCATGCGCCCCGTCGAGGCCGTCCGCGAACCGGCCCGTCTGCGACTGCGCGCCCGTTTCCTCGCCGACCACGCCGCCGAGGTCCGCACCCTGCGCGCGACCCTCGTCCCGGCACTGCACCGGGCCGCGCGGGAGCACGGCCTGCGGCTGGTCTTCCCGGCTCCTTAGCCGACCTGTCCGGCACCACGCCGCGTCCGGCACCGGTGTCTAGAAGAACACCCCGCACCGCAGCAGCACGTTCGCGTACGGCCGTGCCTCCCCCGTGCGGACGATCAGCCGCGCGCTCGCCGACAGCGACTTCAGCTCCTCGTGCGGGACCAGTTCCAGGGTGGGGAAGCGGGCGGTCAGCAGTGCGGAGGCCTCCGGGTTCGCCCCGTGGACCTCGCGTGCCGCGGTGGCGCCCTCCACCACCAGCTCCGCCAGCAGCCCGTCGAGCACCTCCGCGAACGACGGCACCCCGGCGCGGAAGGCCAGGTCCACGACGCGCGGCCCCTCCGGTATCGGCATGCCCGCGTCGCACACCAGCACCCCGTGCCCATGGCCCAGTTCGGCCAGGGCGCCCGCGAGATGGCGGTTCAGAATTCCGGCCCTCTTCACAGCGACTCGACCTCCTCGGCGGTCGGGAAGGACTCCTGGGCACCGGGCCGGGTGACGGCGACGGCGCCCACCCGGGCCGCGTACGCGGCGGCCACGGACAGCGGCTCGCCGAGCCCCAGCCGCCAGGCCAGCGCCGCGGTGAACGAGTCCCCCGCGCCCGTCGTGTCCACGGTCTCCACCCGCACGGACGGCACCCGCGCGGCTCCGTGCGCGTCCGCCACCAGCGCGCCCCGCGCGCCCAGGGTGACGACCACCGAGCGCGGGCCCAGGGCCAGCAGCGCAGCCGCCCAGTCCTCGGGCTCCGGGCCCGCCCCGTCGCCCAGCACCACCCGGGCCTCGTGCTCGTTCACGATCAGCGGGTCGCAGGCCGCCAGCACCTCGGCGGGCAGCGGCCGGGGCGGCGACGGGTTCAGCACGAAACGGCTGCCGGGCGCGAGGGTCCGTACGGTCTCCACGACGGTCTCCAGGGGGATCTCCAGCTGTGCCGAGACCACCCGGGAGGCGCGTACGAGATCCGCGGCCGCGCGGACGTCCTCCGGCGTCAGCCGGCCGTTCGCCCCCGGTGAGACCACGATGCTGTTGTCCCCGGACGGGTCCACCGTGATCAGCGCGACGCCGGTGGGCGCCCCGCCGACGAGCACGCCCGCGGTGGCGACGCCGGCGGCCCGCTGCGAGTCGAGCAGCAGCCGGCCGTGCGCGTCGTCGCCGACCCGGGCCAGCAGGGCCGTACGGGCCCCGAGACGGGCGGCGGCGACCGACTGGTTGGCGCCCTTGCCGCCCGGGTGGACGACGAGGTCGGAGCCGAGGACCGTCTCGCCGGCCGCGGGCCGGCGCTCGACCCCGATCACCAGGTCGGCGTTGGCCGATCCCACGACCAGCAGGTCGTAGTCGTACATGAACTGTCTCCCTGTATAGGTGAGGTGAATCGGGGCGGGCGGGGGGGGCGGGGGCCCGCCCGCCCCCCCCCCCCCCCCCCCGCGCACCCCGGGTAACCCCCCCCCGTATGTGGGGGGGGCCCCCAAACA
>NZ_JBHWEL010000052.1:10329-28960 GCF_042734135.1 Streptomyces sp. NPDC059668
GGTTTGCCCCCACCCCCCCCCGTTTTGTTTTTCCTTTAAACTCAAGCCGCTTTTTTTTGGGGGGGGGGGGGGGGGGGGGGGGGGGGGGGGGCGCCCCCCCCCCCCCCCCCCCACCGCCGCTCGGCTCAGCCGGTGAACCCGGCCACGTTCTGTGCCGTGACCACCTTCACCGGCACCATCACGGTCTTCTCGACCTTCTTGCCCTCGGCGGACTTCAGCGCGTTCTCCACCGCGATCCGGCCGAGTTCCGTCGGCTGCTGGGCCACGGAGGCGTACAGCGTGCCGTTCTTGACCGCCTTCAGTCCGTCGGGGGTGCCGTCGAAGCCGATGACCGAGACCGACTTGCCGGCCTTGGAACCGAGCGCCTTGATCGCGCCGAGCGCCATCTCGTCGTTCTCGGCGAAGACACCCTGGACGTCGGGGTGCGCCTGGAGCAGGTTCGTCATCACGTCGAGGCCCTTGGTGCGGTCGAAGTCCGCGGGCTGCCGGGCGACGACCTTGATGCCGGGGTAGGCCTTCAGGCCCTCGGCGAAGCCCGCGCCCCGCTCACGGCTCGCGGACGTGCCCGCCAGACCCTGAAGGATGACGATCTTGCCCTTGCCGCCCAGCTTCTCGGCCAGCGCCTTGGCGCCCAGCTTGCCGCCCTCGATGTTGTCGGAGGCGACCAGCGCGGCCGTGTCCGCCTTGTTCACGCCCCGGTCGACACCGATGACGGGGATGTCGGCCTTGTTCGCCGAGCGGACCGACGGGCCCGCCGCGTCCGAGTCCACCGGGTTGACGATGATCGCGCCGAGGCCCGAACTGGTGAAGTTCTGGAGCTGGTTGGCCTGCTGGGACGCGTCGTTCTGGGCGTCGGTGACCGTCAGGCTCACGCCGAGCTTCTTCGCCTCCTGCTGCGCGCCCTTCTTGATCTGGACGAAGAAGGGGTTGTTCAGCGTGGAGAGGGACAGGCCCACCTTCTTCGACGCCGTCGAGGAGGAGCCGGTGTGCAGGAAGGACATCGCACCGACGATCGCCGCCGCGACCACGGCCGCGATGAGATACGTCGCCGCCTGCTTGCCCCGGTTGCCCGGGGTACCGGCCCCGGCGGCCGCCGGGGTCGCGCCGGCCTTGCGCCGCACCGTGTCGAGCAGCACCGCCAGCGCGATCACGACACCGATGACGACCTGCTGCCAGAAGGCGGAGACGGACAGCAGGTTGAGGCCGTTGCGCAGCACCGCGAGGATCAGCGCGCCGATCAGCGTGCCGGACGCCTTGCCGGTGCCGCCCGCGAGCGAGGCACCGCCGATGACGACCGCGGCGATCGCGTCCAGTTCGTAGCCCTGCGCGGCCTGCGGCTGCGCGGAGGAGAGCCGGGAAGCGAGCACGATGCCCGCGGCGGCCGCGAACAGACCCGACAGGGCGTAGATCGCGAGCTTCTGCTTCTTCACCCGCAGGCCGGAGAGGCGGGCCGCCTCCTCGTTGCCGCCGATGGCGTACATGGAGCGGCCGATGTAGGTACGGCCGAGGATCACGGCCGTGATCAGGCCCATGACGACCATGACGAGGACCGGGACGGGCAGCCAGCCGCCGAGGGTGTCACCGAGGTGCGAGACCGAGGAGGGGAAGGCGATCGGGCTGCCCTGCGAGATCACCAGGGACAGACCGCGGCCCACCGAGAGCATGGCGAGCGTCGCGATGAACGGCGGCAGTTTCCCGTACGCGATCATCACGCCGTTGACCAGGCCGACGGCGATGCCGGCGGCGATCGAGACGATCACCGCGATCCAGACCGGGACGCCCTGCGTGGTCGCCATCCAGGCGAGGACGGTGGCGGAGAGCGCGGCGACCGAGCCGACCGACAGGTCGATGCCCGCCGCGACGATGACGAAGGTCGAGCCGAAGGCGAGGATGGCGGTCACGGCCGCCTGGACGCCGATGTTGAGCAGGTTGTCCGTCGTCAGGAAGTCGCCGGACAGTGCCGCCATCGCGATGACGAGGGCGATGAGCGCGGTGAGCGCTCCGTTGTCGAGCAGGAGGCGGCGGACCGCCGAGGCGCCACTCGCGCCCGATGTGCTCTTGAGCGTGTCAGTGGCCACGGGAGCCCTCCACAGCGGTTTCGGATTTGGTGGTCGGTGTGCTGACGGCGAGTGCCATCACGGAGTCCTGCGTGGCTTCGGCCGCGGACAGTTCGCCCGCGATCCGGCCCTGGGCCATCACCAGCACCCGGTCGCTCATGCCGAGCACCTCGGGCAGATCGCTGGAGATCATCAGGACGGCCGCGCCCGCGGCCGTCAGTTCGTTGACGAGCTGGTAGATCTCGACCTTGGCGCCGACGTCGATGCCACGGGTCGGCTCGTCGAGGATCAGCACCTTGGTGTCGGCCAGCAGCCACTTGCCGATGACGACCTTCTGCTGGTTGCCACCGGACAGCGTGCGTACGTGCTGGCCGAGACCGGCCATCCGGACGCCGAGCTGCTCGGCGATCCGCGCGGCGGCCACCCGCTGACCCCTCAGGTCGACGAGTCCGCCGTGGGTGGCGCCCCGCATGGTGACCAGGCCGAGGTTCTCCTCGACGGAGGCGTCGAGGAGCAGTCCCTGGCCCTTGCGGTCCTCGGGGACGAGGCCGATGCCGGCCCGCATCGCGGCGGTCACGTCGTGCCCGCGCAGCTCGGTGCCGGCGACCTTCACGGCGCCCTTGTCGTACGGGTCGGCGCCGAAGACCGCGCGGACGACCTCCGTACGTCCGGCACCCACGAGCCCCGCGATGCCGACGACCTCACCGGCCCGCACCTCGAAGCTCACGTCGTGGAAGACACCGTCGCGGGTCAGCCCCTCGACGGTCAGCAACGCGGCACCGGCACCGGTACCGGTACCGGCCTCGGTCTCGGGACGCTCACGCGGGTACTGCTGCTCGATCGACCGGCCCACCATGAGGCGGACCAGTTCGGGCTCGGGCGTGGTCGCGGGCACCTGGCCGACGCTCTTGCCGTCGCGGATGACCGTGACCCGGTCCCCCAGGACCGCGATCTCCTCCAGGTGGTGCGTGATGAAGACGATGCCGACCCCGTCCTCGCGCAGCTGACGCACGATCGCGAAGAGTTTCTCGACCTCTTCGGAGGTGAGCACCGCGGTCGGCTCGTCCATGATCAGGACGCGCGCGTCCAGGCTCAGCGCCTTCGCGATCTCGACCATCTGGAGGCGCGCGATGCCGAGTTCACGCACCCGCGCGCGGGGCGACACGTTCACGCCGACCCGTTCGAGCAGCGCGGCGGCCTCGGCCTCCATCGTGCGGCGGTCGATCAGTCCGTAGCGGCGCGGCTGCCGTCCCAGGAAGATGTTCTCGGCGACCGTCAGGTCGGGAACGAGGTTGAACTCCTGGTAGATGGTGGCGATCCCGAGGCGCTCGGAGTCCTGCGCCCCGTGGATGCGCACCTCCGCGCCGTCCACGAGAACGCGCCCGGAGTCGGGCTGGTAGGCGCCGGAGAGCATCTTGATCAGCGTGCTCTTGCCGGCGCCGTTCTCGCCGAGCAGCACGTGCACCTCGCCGCGGCGCAGATCGAAGTCGACGCTGTCCAGCGCGACCACGCCGGGGAAGGTCTTGCGAATGCCCTCGATGCGCAGCAACTCGTCCTCGTTGCTCACGACTGGCTCCTTTGTACGGGGGACTGCTGTGCGGGGGTCGTCTCTAGGGGGGTCGGAGGGGGCGGTTGTCCGGGGGCCGTCCGTACCGGGGGCGGTTCGCCGCACGAGCGGCGGACGACGAGACGGGCGGGGAGGGTGACGGACTGCGGGGGGCGTCCCTCGATCCGGTCGACGAGCGCGCGTACGGCGGCCCGTCCCAGCTCGCCGGTCGGCTGGGCGATCGCGGTGATCGGGGGATCGGTGTGCACGAACCACGGGATGTCGTCGAACGCGGCGAGCGCGATGTCCTCGGGCACCCGCAGTCCACGGGCCCGGACGGCGTCCAGCGCGCCGAGCGCCATCAGGTTGTCGGCGGCGAAGACGACCTCGGGCGGTTCGGCCAGGTCCAGGAACCGTTCGGTGGCGCGGCGCCCGCTCTCGGCCTGGAAGTCGCCCTGTCCGATGTAGGCGTCCGGCAGGGCGATGCCGTGGGCGGCGAGCGCTTCCCGGAACGCCTCGACCCGCTCACTGCCGGTGGTGGTCGCCGCCGGGCCCGTGATGATGGCGAGCCGGCGGTGTCCGAGACCGTGCAGGTGGGCGACGAGGTCACGGACGGCCGTGCGTCCGTCCGCCCGTACGACGGGGACGTCCACGCCGGCGATCCAGCGGTCCACGAAGACCATCGGGGTGCCGGCGCGCGCCGCGTCCAGCATCGCGGGGGAGCCGCCGTCGGTGGGGGAGACCAGCAGACCGTCGATGCGCCGGTCGAGCAGGGTCCGTACGTGGTGGTCCTCGATCTCGGGCCGCTCGTCGGCGTTGCCGATGATCACGCTGTAGCCGAGGGCGCGGGCCTCCTCCTCGACGGAGCGGGCCAGTTCGGTGAAGTAGGGGTTCAGCACGTCGCTGATGACCAGGCCCAGGGTGCGCGTCTGGTCGGTGCGCAGCGAACGGGCGACGGCGTTCGGGCGGTAGCCCAGCCTCTGTACGGCCGCCAGCACACGGGTACGTGCGTCCGGGCTGACCGACGGATGGTCGTTCAGCACACGGGAGACCGTGGCGACGGACACACCCGCCTCCGCGGCGACATCCTTGATGCTCGCCATGACCGCCCCACCTCCTCGTGGAATCGATTACACGGAGGATTGGAATCGATTACACGGCTTTCGGGCAAGGGTCCAAAGACCTTCTGAGACCGGATCGTGATGAACGTGATCCGGGTCCCATCGGCGTCGCGGGAGGGTCGGCGGGACGGCCGGCGGCACCCGCGGGCAGGGGTTCCGAAGGGGTGCCCCGCTCACCGGGCCTCTCGTGTCGGCGGCGGGGCGGGGATCACGCCGCGGCCAGCTCGCACCACACGTACTTGCCCCGATTGCCGAACCTGGACAGGGGCTGCCAGCCCCACAGGTCCGAGCACGCCTGCACCAGTGCCAGCCCGCGCCCCTCCTCCCGTTCGGCGAACCGGTCCGACGGCCGTGGCGGCTCCGGCGGTTCGGGGTCCGCGTCCCATGCGCCGAGCCGCAGGGTGCCGGGCGGCGCCCAGCGCACCCGCAGGGCGGCCGGTCCCTTCGTGTGCCGTACGGCGTTGGAGACCAGCTCGGTGGCGAGCAACTCGGCGACGTCGACCAGGCGGATCAGCCCATGGGCGGTGAGGATCAGCCGGAGGGTGCGGCGGCTGACGGTGACCGCGCGGAGGTCGTTGGGGATGGTGAGGGTGTACTCCCATGCTTCGGGCATGCGTCATCAACTCCGTTGGCGGTGGGGGAAATGCACGCACGGTGGCATTGCTGCATCCGTCATGGCAGGACGGAGCGGTGCGCTTCCGCTGCGTGTGCGGGGCGTCACCGACGGTACGGCTAACACTTAATCCCGAGCAAGCCGATCGCGTAATCTGCCCCTCGAACGAGTCCCAACAGCAAGCGTGTTGAACCGAGGAGCGAGATGGTCCTGAGGCGCGAACCGACAGCACGTCAGATGCGCCTGGCCACCGAACTGCGCAGGCTCCGCGAGACAGCGGGACTCAGCGCCACCGAGGCGGCGGCCCTGCTCGGTACGAGTCGCGTCCAGATCAGCCAGATCGAAGCAGGGCTCGTGGGTGTGAGCGAGCAGCGGCTGCGCCGCTTCGCCTCGCACTATGCCTGTACCGACGAGGAGTTCATCGACGCTCTGGTGGCGGTGGCCATCGACCGAACCCGAGGTTGGTGGGAGGAGTACCGGGGCCTGCTCCCCACGTCATTCCTGGACCTGTCCGAGCTGGAGCACCACGCACGGTTTCAGCGCCACGTGGCCATCCTGTACGTACCGGGACTTCTGCAGACGGAGGACTACTCACGTGCGGTCTTCTCGTCCAGGCTGCCCGAACTCACCAGCGACGAGATCGAGGTGCGCATCCAGCACCGCAAGGCACGCCAGCAGGTCACCATCCCGCACGAGGCGGTGATCCACGAGGCGGCGCTTCGGATCAGAGTCGGCGACCGTGCCACCTCAAGGGTCCAACTCGCGCGACTGGTGGAGTTCTCCGAGGCCGACCACGTCACCGTGCGCGTCATCCCCCTGGACCTGGACGGCTTCGCCGGAGCCTCCAGCACGATGACGTACGTGGGCGGCCCCTTGCCCAGGCTGGACACAGTGGTCCGCGACGCGCTGCACGGCTCGGCCTTCCTCGATTCCGAAGCCCAGCTCGACACCTATCGAACGAGCTTCCGTAAAGTGGAGGGCGCGTCACTCGACCCCGGACAGTCGCGCGAGTTCATCCACCGGCTGACGAAAGAGCTATGAGGAACCCATGGACAACTGGCGGAAGTCGTCCTACTCGGGCCCGGGTGACGGCAACGAGTGCGTGGAGATCGCGACCACCTCCACCCGCACAGCCATCCGCGACTCCAAAGCCCCCGCCCGAGCCACCCTCACCTTCCCCACCCCCGCCTTCACCGCCTTCCTCGAATCCCTGAAGCAGGCGCCCGGGGGGCCGGCCCGGCGGCGGTGAGCGGGCGGGGGCGCCCCTGTCGGTGCCCACCGGTACCGTCGGATCATGGCGCACCAGGCGGGGACTCCCACAGGCGAACGGCAGCCGGCCGTCCTCGAAGGCGTGCTGGAGCGGATCACCTACGCGAACGAGGAGAGCGGCTACACGGTCGCGCGGGTGGACACCGGCCGCGGCGCGGGGGACCTGCTGACCGTCGTCGGCGCGCTGCTCGGCGCGCAGGTCGGCGAGTCGCTCCGGATGGAGGGCCGCTGGGGCTCCCACCCGCAGTACGGCAAGCAGTTCACGGTGGAGAACTACACGACGGTCCTGCCGGCCACCGTCCAGGGCATCCGCCGCTATCTCGGTTCCGGCCTGGTCAAGGGCATCGGCCCGGTCTTCGCGGACCGCATCACCCAGCACTTCGGGCTGGACACGCTCCGGATCATCGAGGAGGAGCCGAAGCGGCTCATCGAGGTCCCCGGCCTCGGCCCGAAGCGGACGAAGAAGATCGCCGACGCCTGGGAGGAACAGAAGGCGATCAAGGAGGTCATGCTTTTCCTCCAGAGCGTCGAGGTGTCGACGTCGATCGCGGTGCGCATCTACAAGAAGTACGGCGACGCGTCGATCTCCGTCGTGCGGAATCAGCCCTACCGGCTCGCCGCCGACGTCTGGGGCATCGGCTTCCTCACCGCCGACCGGATCGCCCAGTCCGTCGGCATCCCGCACGACAGCCCGGAGCGCGTCAAGGCGGGCCTCCAGTACGCCCTTTCGCAGTCCACCGACCAGGGGCACTGCTACCTCCCGGAGGAGCGGCTGATCGCGGACGCGGTGAAACTCCTCCAGGTGGACACGGGCCTGGTCATCGAGTGCCTGGCCGAACTCGCCGCTCCCCCGGAGGACGGCGAGGAGCCCGGTGTCGTACGGGAGAAGGTGCCCGGTCCCGACGGCGGTGAGCCGGTGACGGCGGTCTATCTGGTGCCCTTCCACCGCGCCGAACTCTCGCTCTCCGCACAGCTGTTGCGCCTGCTGCGCGCCGACCAGGACCGGATGCCCGGCTTCCGGGACGTGGCCTGGGACAAGGCGCTGACCTGGCTCAGGGGGCGTACGGGCGCGGAGTTGGCGCCCGAGCAGGAGGAGGCCGTGCGGCTGGCACTGACCAGGAAGGTCGCCGTGCTCACCGGAGGCCCCGGCTGCGGCAAGTCGTTCACGGTCCGCTCGATCGTGGAACTGGCGCGCGCCAGGCGGGCGAAGGTCGTCCTCGCCGCGCCCACGGGCCGCGCGGCCAAGCGGCTCGCCGAGCTCACGGGCGCCGAGGCCTCGACGGTGCACCGGCTGCTGGAGCTGAAGCCGGGCGGGGACGCGGCGTACGACAAGGACCGTCCGCTGGACGCCGACCTGGTGGTCGTGGACGAGGCCTCCATGCTCGACCTGCTGCTCGCCAACAAGCTGGCCAAGGCGGTGCCGCCGGGCGCCCACCTCCTGTTCGTGGGAGACGTCGACCAGCTCCCCAGCGTGGGCGCGGGCGAGGTGCTGCGGGACCTGCTCGCCGAGGGCGGCCCCGTCCCGTCGGTCCGGCTGACCCGGATCTTCCGTCAGGCCCAGCAGTCCGGGGTGGTGACGAACGCGCACCGGATCAACTCCGGGCAGCACCCGGTCACCGACGGCCTGAAGGACTTCTTCCTCTTCGTCGAGGACGACACCGAGGAGACCGGGCGGCTCACGGTGGACGTGGTGGCCCGGCGGATTCCGGCCAAGTTCGGGCTGGACCCGCGCCGGGACGTGCAGGTGCTGGCGCCGATGCACCGGGGGCCGGCCGGCGCGGGCACCCTCAACGGCCTGCTCCAGCAGGCGATCACACCCGCGCGCCCCGAGCTCGCCGAGAAGCGCTTCGGCGGCCGGGTCTTCCGCGTCGGCGACAAGGTCACCCAGATCCGCAACAACTACGAGAAGGGCGAGAACGGCGTCTTCAACGGCACCGTGGGCGTCGTGACCTCGCTCGATCCGGTCGAACAGCGTCTGACGGTGCTGACGGACGAGGACGAGGAGGTGCCGTACGACTTCGACGAACTGGACGAGCTGGCGCATGCGTACGCGGTGACGATCCACCGCTCCCAGGGCAGCGAGTACCCCGCGGTGGTGATCCCGGTCACCACGGGGGCCTGGATGATGCTCCAGCGCAACCTCCTCTACACGGCGGTCACCCGGGCCAAGAAGCTGGTCGTCCTCGTCGGCTCCCGCAAGGCGATCGGCCAGGCCGTCCGCACGGTGTCGGCAGGCCGGCGCTGCACGGCGCTGTCCTTCCGTCTCGCGGGCCGTCCGCTGTCCCACCCGCCCGCTCCGGAGCAGGCCCACCGGCCCTGACCGGTTCCGGCCGTTCCCGGCGCGCGCGTTCCGTCCGGGCCGCTCGGCCGGGCGTCCCGAAAAAATGATCGATCAAAGGAGTCGTAAAGGTCACACAGCACTTCCGGAACCAGGGCGAAGAGGGGCAGGATGAGCAGGTTGGCGGCACTCAGTGCCGCCAACCGGCCCAATGGTCGACCCCGAGTGCACTCTCCAGGGCCAAATGGGGGATGGTAGAGACAGTCAGGGCACCTCGAAGAAGAGGCACAACGTCGGTGAGGGATGACGTGAGCGACAACAACGCTGTAGTACTGCGGTTCGGCGATGGCGAGTACACCTACCCGGTGATCGACAGCACCGTCGGCGACAAGGGCTTCGACATCGGCAAGCTCCGCGCCCAGACCGGTCTGGTGACGCTGGACAGCGGGTACGGCAACACCGCCGCCTACAAATCCGCGATCACCTATCTCGACGGCGAGGAGGGCATCCTCCGGTACCGCGGCTACCCGATCGAGCAGCTGGCCGAGCGCTCCACCTTCCTCGAGGTGGCCTCGCTGCTGATCAACGGCGAACTGCCGAACGTGGACGAGCTCTCCACCTTCAAGAACGAGATCACGCAGCACACCCTGCTGCACGAGGACGTCAAGCGCTTCTTCCAGGGCTTCCCGCGCGACGCCCACCCGATGGCGATGCTGTCGTCCGTGGTCAGCGCCCTGTCGACGTTCTACCAGGACAGCCACAACCCGTTCGACGAGAAGCAGCGTCACCTCTCGACGATCCGCCTGCTCGCCAAGCTTCCGACGATCGCGGCGTACGCCTACAAGAAGTCGATCGGCCACCCCTTCGTCTACCCGCGCAACGACCTCGGGTACGTCGAGAACTTCCTGCGCATGACCTTCTCGGTCCCCGCGCAGGAGTACGAGCTCGACCCGGTCGTCGTCTCCGCGCTCGACAAGCTGCTCATCCTGCACGCGGACCACGAGCAGAACTGTTCGACGTCCACCGTGCGTCTGGTGGGCTCCTCGCAGGCGAACATGTTCGCCTCGATCTCCGCCGGTATCTCCGCCCTCTGGGGCCCGCTGCACGGTGGCGCCAACCAGTCCGTGCTGGAGATGCTCGAAGGCATCCAGGCCTCCGGCGGCGACGTCGACTCCTTCATCCGCAAGGTGAAGAACAAGGAGGACGGCGTCCGCCTGATGGGCTTCGGGCACCGCGTCTACAAGAACTTCGACCCCCGGGCGAAGATCATCAAGGCGGCCGCGCACGACGTCCTCTCGGCGCTCGGCAAGTCCGACGAGCTGCTGGACATCGCGCTCAAGCTGGAGGAGCACGCGCTCTCCGACGACTACTTCGTCTCGCGCAGCCTCTACCCGAACGTGGACTTCTACACGGGTCTGATCTACCGCGCCATGGGCTTCCCGACCGAGATGTTCACGGTCCTGTTCGCCCTCGGCCGCCTCCCGGGCTGGATCGCCCAGTGGCACGAGATGATCAAGGAGCCCGGTTCCCGCATCGGCCGCCCGCGGCAGATCTACACGGGTGTCGTCGAGCGCGACTTCGTGCCGGTCGAGGCTCGCTGATCATCTTCGTAGGGGCATAGCCCCCGAAGGGTTCGGAACCGAGCGAACCGAACAGAACCAAGCAAAACGGAAAGCGCCCTGCTACCGGTCCCCCCACGGGCCGGCAGTCAGGGCGCTTTCCTTGTCCCGGTGCGGATTCCCCCCACGGGATCCGGCCGGGCGTCTGTGGACAGCGCCTGAACCGCTGCGAGTAAAACGAGCAGAACTCTTCGTGCTACCGCGTGCTACCGCGTGCTCCCGCACGCGCTCCGGTGCGATGTGCCGGGACCCGTACCGACGGGAGGGCCGCTCAAAGCTCCCCGGTGTACGTGCCCCGGCAACGCGGTTCCGGGAACGTCCCCCAAGACATCCCCAGATGTCAGAAACGCCCCCCAAGACGTCTCTGGCATCGCCAACTTAGACTCACGAACCCCTTCGCTGGTTACGTTCACATCACTGTGATCTGTGTCTCTTGCGTATGTCCTGAAGATGCGCAAGAGCCCCGATTCGGGAATCGGGGGCCAAGCGTAAGGAAGATGCGCGAGCCTTGTGAAGAGCTTATGTGAGGCTCCCGTTGGACTCTAGGGGGACTCTTAATTCGTCGTCATGAGAATGTCCTGAGTCGGAGGCTGTTCGTCACCACGAACACGGAGGAGAAGGCCATCGCCGCCCCCGCGATCATGGGGTTGAGGAGCCCGGCCGCGGCGAGCGGCAGCGCCGCCACGTTGTAGGCGAAGGCCCAGGCCAGGTTTCCCTTGATCGTGGCCAGCGTCCTGCGCGACAGCCGGATCGCGTCCGCCGCCACCCGCAGATCCCCGCGGACCAGCGTCAGATCGCTCGCCTCGATCGCCGCGTCCGTGCCCGTGCCCATCGCCAGGCCGAGGTCGGCGGTGGCGAGGGCCGCCGCGTCGTTCACCCCGTCGCCGACCATCGCCACGGTCCGCCCCTCGCCCTGAAGCCGCCTGACGACGTCGACCTTGTCCTGCGGCAGCACCTCGGCGATCACGTCACCGGGTTCGATGCCCACCGCGCGCGCCACCGACTCCGCGACCGCCCGGTTGTCACCGGTCAGCAGCACGGGGGTGAGCCCCAGGGCGCGCAGCTCGCGCACGGCCTGCGCGCTGGTCTCCTTGACCGTGTCGGCGACGGTCAGGACACCGAGCGCCACTCCGTCCCGGGTGACCACCACGGCCGTCTCTCCGTCCGCCTCGGCCCCGGCCTTCGCCCGGGCCAGCTCCGGCGGGAGCGGCCCCGGCCCGGGCCGTCCGACCCGGACGTCGTGACCCTCGACGCGTCCGCGCACCCCCAGCCCGGGGGTGCTCTCGAAGTCCTCCACCGCGGGAAGGGCTCCAGCCCGCTCCTGGGCGCCCGCGGCGACCGCCCGGGCCACCGGGTGCTCGGAGGCGTGTTCCAGGGCGCCTGCGAGCCGCAGGAGCTCCTTCTCGTCGCCGCCCGCGGTGACGTACACCTCGCGCAGCGTCATCCGCCCCGTCGTCACCGTGCCGGTCTTGTCCAGGACGACGGTGTCGACCCGGCGGGTGGACTCCAGGACCTCGGGGCCCCGGATGAGGATGCCGAGCTGGGCGCCGCGGCCGGTGCCGACCATCAGAGCGGTCGGCGTGGCCAGGCCGAGCGCGCACGGGCAGGCGATGATCAGCACGGCGACGGCCGCGGTGAAGGCGGCGGCCGGGTCGCCCGTGGCGCCGAGCCAGACCGCGAAGGTGCCGAGCGCGATGACCAGCACCACCGGTACGAAGACGCCGGAGATCCGGTCGGCGAGCCGCTGCGCCTCGGCCTTGCCGTTCTGCGCGTCCTCGACGAGCCGTGCCATCCGCGCGAGCCGGGTGTCGGCCCCGACCCGGGTCGCCTCGACGACGAGCCGGCCCCCCGCGTTCACGGTCGCGCCGGTCACCACGGAGCCCACCGCGACGTCGACCGGCACCGACTCGCCCGTCAGCATGGAGGCGTCCACGGCGGAGGCGCCCTCGACGACGGTGCCGTCCGTGGCGATCTTCTCGCCGGGCCGTACGACGAAACGGTCACCGGGCGTCAGCAGCTCGACCGGGACGCGCACCTCCCGGCCGTCCCGCAGCACCGCGACGTCCCTGGCGCCCAGTTCCATCAGCGCCCGCAGGGCCGCCCCCGCCCGCCGCTTGGAGCGGGCTTCCAGATAGCGGCCGAGCAGGATGAACGCGACGACCCCGGCGGCGACCTCCAGGTAGATCGTCGACGATCCGTCCGTGCGCGAGACGGTCAGCTCGAAGCCGTGCCGCATGCCGGGCATCCCCGCGTGGCCCCAGAACAGCGCCCACAGGGACCAGCCGAACGCGGCGAGCGTGCCGACCGAGACGAGCGTGTCCATGGTGGCCGCGCCGTGCCGGGCGTTGGTGAACGCGGCCCGGTGGAACGGCAGCGCGCCCCAGACGACGACGGGCGCGGCGAGCGTCAGCGAGAGCCACTGCCAGTTGTCGAACTGGAGTGCGGGGACCATCGACATCAGGACGACGGGGAGGGCGAGCAGGGCGGAGACGACGAGCCGCTCGCGCAGGGAGGCGAGTTCGGGGTCCTCGTCGGCGGTCGCGGCCGGTTCCGCCGTGCCGGCCGGTGGCGGCGGGGGCTCCTCGGCCGTGTATCCCGTCTTCACGACGGTGGCGATCAGGTCGGCGACCTGTACCCCCACCGGGTACGAGACCTTCGCCTTCTCCGTCGCGTAATTGACGGTGGCGGTGACGCCGTCCATGCGGTTGAGCTTCTTCTCGACGCGGGCCGCGCAGGAGGCGCAGGTCATGCCGCCGATCGTGAGTTCGACGTCGGTGGTGACGGTGGCGGCGGCGGTCGGGGACACGGCCTGGGATGCGGCCGGGGAGGTCTCCGCTATGGGTGACTCGGGTGCTGTGGTGGTCATGGTCCGGCTCCAGGGAATGAGCCGGGCCGTACGGAGCCAGTATCAGCTGGTCGGTACGGCCCGGTGGGGAGAGCTAGGCGGAACGGGGTGCGACGCGGGAGGGCCCTGACGGGGGCGGGGGCTCAGGCCCGGGTGACGAGCTCGAAGCCCGCCTCGTCGACCGCGGCGCGCACGGCGTCCTCGTCGAGCGGCACGGCGGAGACCACGGTGACCTCGCCCGTCGCGGCCACCGCCCGGACCGAGCTGACGCCGGCGATCCCGGAGATCTCACCGGAGACGGAGCCCTCGCAGTGCCCGCAGCTCATGCCGCTCACCTGGTAGACGGCCGTGATGGAACCCTGGGTGTCGGTCTGCGCGGTCATGGCGTGCTCCTCGTCGAGGCGTGTGCGGGGTCGCGGTGCGGGGTGCCGGAGGCGTGTCGCGGCGTGGTGCCTGTGGGTCGAAAGGGGTCCTGAGGTTCCAGGGTTCCCCTCGATATTCACAAGACTATACCCCTAGGGGGTATTTTTCCAAGAAGGGTCCGGACGGGTGCGGGTGGGTCCGGGGGGTGAGCTGCCCCTCGGGGGTGGGGGATCTCGGACGGATTTGTCCGAACTTTATGGCAGGGAGCCGCCGTGTCGCAGGTCGTGGTGGCCGTCCGGTTCCCGGGCGGGCCCCGGCGACGGGCGGCGCGCCCCGGCCTGCCGGGGCCGGGGCGCCGCGGATGACGGGGGTCCGCGTCAGGGCCGGGCGGCGAGGGTGTCGGAGGTGAGTGCCTTGCCGTCCGTCAGTGGTTCGACGTAGCGGAACAGGACGTTCTTCAGCTCCTGGACGTAGGCGGCGCGTTCGGCGCCCTCGTGGGCGAGGATCAGTTCGAGCCCCGCCTTGTAGATGCCCAGGCACACCTGCGCCGTGCGTGTGATGCCGGCGGCAGGCGTGTCGGGCAGGAACGCGGAGAGCAGTCCTTCGACCCGGGAGACCAGGGTCAGGTGCAGCGCGTCGTGCTCCTCGGCGATCCGGCCCGGGATGTCGGGGCCGTGCATCAGTGCGAAGAACACGGGGTGGTCGCAGTTGAAGGCGACGAAGCGGTCGACGGCGGCGCCGACGGCCTCCTCCAGTGTGGTCGCGGGGGCGACCGGGCCGAGTGCCTCGCCGTAGGTGGCCCGCATCTCGTGCATGAGCCGGTCGCCCAGTTCGATCGCGATGGCTTCCTTGTTCGGGAAGAACTGGTAGAGCGTGCCCGGCGAGACGCCCGCCTCGCGGGCGATCGCGTTGGTGCTGGCGGCGGTGTAGCCGGTGGAGCAGAAGACGGAGGCCGCGGCCTCCAGCAGCTGGGCGATCCGGCGTTCGCCGCGGGCCTGCCGGCGGCGGGGCCGCTCTTCGTCGGCGGTCCGCCCGTCGGCGGTGGTCCGCTCGGCGGCGACGGGCCGCTTCTCGGGCTTGTCGGGCACGAGTTATCCCCAACTCTCCGAACGTGTTTGACAAACGCGAGCGGTCGCTCGCATTCTGGTGAAACGCGAGCGATCTCTCGTGTTTGTCGATTCTATGGCAATGACCGACCCATGCTGCCTGAGCGCACGGACGGACGCGGACGCACGGACACAGGGTCACGGTGAAGGGGACACCGCGCGATGACCGAAGTCAACAGCGCAGATCAGGACCGGGGCAGGGGCGCGGCGCGCGGGAGGGGCGCGCGAGGCGGAGACGGCGCGGACGGTGACCCGCCGACAGGCGGGGCCGCGCTCTCGGGCGGCGCGCGGACGGGCGACCGGGCCCCGAGGCCCGGCGCTCCGCGGGTGGGGGGCTGGACCCGGTTCGTGACCGCTCGGCCCCGGCTGTCCCTGCTCGTCGCGCTGCTGCTCACCGCCCTCGCGGTGGTCGCCGGCAGCGGGGTGGCCGACCGCCTGGGCAGCGGCGGCTGGCAGGACCCGACCGCCGAGTCGACGTACGCGACGAAGGCCCTGGAGCGGGAGTTCCCGGCCTCCCAGCCCAATCTGCTGCTCCTGGTCGACTCGGGGCGCGCCACGGTCGACGATCCGGCCGTCGCCGCCGAGGCGAAGCGGCTGGCGGCCCGGCTCGCCACCGAGCGGGGTGTCACGGGAGTCGGTTCGTACTGGGAGTCGGGCGCCCCCGCGCTGCGCGCCGAGGACGGCCGCGAGGCGCTGATCGCCGCACGGATCACGGGCGACGAGAAGACGGCGAGCGAGACCCTGGACCGTCTCGCGCCCTCCTACCGGGGCACGCACGGCCCGGTGGGGATCAGGGTCGGCGGCCCCGTCGCCGTGCAGCACGAGATGCAGACCACCATCCGGGAGGACCTGACCCGGGCCGAGTTCATCGCGCTGCCGGTGACCCTCGTGCTGCTGGTGATGGTCTTCGGCAGCGCGATCGCGGCGCTGCTGCCGCTCGGTGTCGGCATCGTCGCGATCCTGGGGACGAACGCCGTGCTGCGGGGCCTCACGGAGTTCACCGACGTCTCGGTCTTCGCGATGAACCTCACCACGGCCCTCGGGCTCGGCCTCGCGATCGACTACGCCCTGTTCATCGTCCGCCGGTTCCGAGAGGAGCTGGCGACCGGTGCCGAGCCGGTCACCGCCGTCGGCACCACCCTGCGCACGGCGGGCCGCACGGTCCTCTTCTCCTCCCTCACGGTCGCCGTGTCGCTCGCCGCGATGCTGCTCTTCCCGCAGTACTTCCTGCGGTCCTTCGCCTACGCGGGCATCGCGGTGGTGCTGCTGGCCGCGGCGTCCGCCCTGATCCTGCTCCCGGCGGCCCTGGTGCTGCTCGGCCACCGGGTCAACTCCCTCGATCTGCGCCGGCTGTTCCGGCGTGGCGAGCCGCGCGCCTCCGGTGACGGCGCGGCCTGGGGGCGGACGGCCTCGCTCGTCATGCGCCGGGCTCCGGTCTTCGCGGTGGCCACCACCGTCGGGCTGATCGTCCTCGGACTGCCCTTCATGGGCGTGAAGTTCGGCACCGCCGACGACCGGCAACTGCCCTCGAACGCGGCGTCCCACGTTGTCCAGCAGCACATCCGGGACGGCTTCCCGGGCAGCCCCGGCGGAGGCCTGGAGATCCTCGCGGAGGGCCGGGCCACCGAGGCGCAGTACGCGGACTACAAGAGCCGTATCGCCGCCCTCCCCGAAGCGCTGCGGGTGGACGGGCCCCTGGTGAAGGGCGACGCCGCGTACTTCACGGTGCAGCCGAAGGGCGAGGCGGTCGGTGACGGGGCCCAGCGCCTGGTGCGTGAACTGCGCGCGACGGACGCCCCGTTCGGCACGGCGGTGACCGGTACGGCGGCGGTCCTGGTCGACTCCAAGCACGCGATAGGCGACCGGCTCCCCTGGGCGGCGGCGTTCATCGCGATCGTCACGCTGCTGCTGGTCTTCCTCCTCACGGGCAGTGTCCTGATCCCGGTCCAGGCGGTGCTGCTCAACGCGCTCAGCCTGACGGCGATGTTCGGTGCGGTGGTCTGGGTCTTCCAGGACGGTCATCTCTCCGGCCTGCTCGGCTTCACCAGCCCGGGATCGATCGAGACGACCCTGCCGGTGCTGATGTTCTGCGTCGCCTTCGGCCTGTCCATGGACTACGGAGTCTTCCTCCTCTCCCGTATGAAGGAGGAGTACGACCGCACGGGCGACCACCGGGAGTCGGTCCGCTTCGGTCTCCAGCGCACCGGCGGACTGATCACCGCGGCCGCGGTCATCCTGGCGGTGGTGATGGTCGCGATCGGCACCTCGCGCGTGACCAACACCAAGATGCTGGGCCTGGGCATCGCGCTGGCCGTCCTGATGGACGCGATGGTCGTGCGCAGCCTGCTGGTCCCGGCGGTCATGCGGCTCACCGGGCGCGCGACCTGGTGGGCGCCCGCCCCCCTGCGCCGCTTCCACGACCGGTTCGGTCTCAGTGAGGGCGGGACACCGGAGCAGGCGGCCACGAAGGGGGACGAACCCGGCGGCGCGGGTGAGGAGGCGGACGACCGGGACCGGGACAGGGTCGAGGTGCGCGGCTAGCGTTCACCCCGGAAGGTGATCTTCGGGCGGAGGGTGGGACGGATGCGGGCAGTGGTGTTCGAGCGGTACGGGGAGCCGGCCGGGGTCCGTGAGGTGGCGGATCCGGCGCCCGCGGACCACGGAGTGGTGGTGCGGGTCAAGGCCACCGGGCTGTGCCGCAGCGACTGGCACGGCTGGATGGGGCACGATCCGGACATCACGCTGCCCCATGTACCGGGCCATGAACTCGCCGGGGTCGTCGAAGCGGTGGGCGCGCGGGTGACGGGCTGGCGCGCCGGCGACCGGGTCACCGTCCCGTTCGTCTGCGCCTGCGGGAGCTGTGCCTCCTGCGCGGCGGGCGACCAGCAGGTCTGCGAACGGCAGACCCAGCCCGGGTTCACGCACTGGGGGTCCTTCGCGCAGTACGTGGCGCTGGAGCACGCCGATGTGAACCTGGTGGCGGTGCCGGACGGGATGTCCCTCTCGACGGCGGCGTCACTGGGCTGCCGGTTCGCCACGGCGTTCCGCGCGGTGGCCGCGCAGGGCCGGGTGGCCGCGGGGGAGTGGGTCGCGGTGCACGGCTGCGGGGGTGTGGGCCTCTCGGCGGTGATGATCGCCGCGGCGGCCGGGGCGCGGGTCGTCGCGGTCGACCTCTCGCCCCGGGCCCTGGAGCTGGCGCGGACCTTCGGGGCGGTGGAGACGGTGGACGCCACGCACACCGGGGACACGGCGGAGGCGGTGCGCGAGCTGACCGGTGGCGGCGCGCATCTCTCCCTCGACGCGCTGGGTTCCCCGGTCACGTGCGCGGCCTCGGTGAACGGGCTGCGCCGGCGGGGGCGTCACGTCCAGGTCGGTCTGCTGCCCGAGGCGCCCGCCGTTCCGATGGCCCGGGTGATCGGCCTCGAACTGGAGCTGCTGGGCAGCCATGGGATGCAGGCGCACGCCTACCCGCGGATGCTGGAGCTGGTGCGGGCGGGTGTCCTCCGGCCCGACCTCCTGGTCACCTCGACCCTGGCGCTGGACGGCGCGCCGGCCGCGCTGGCCGCGATGGGGACGGCGCCCGGGACCGGGGTGACGGTCATCGAGCCGTGGAGCTGAGCGCGTCCGCCGCGCGGTGACCGTGACGGACGGCCCACCCGCCGGGGCCCCGGGGACCGCGGGCCGTGCCTCCTGCCCCGTCCGGTCTCAGGCGGAGACCCGGCCGCGCCCGGCGGGGCCGGGGGGGGCGGGGGAGGGCGGGGGCGGGGTAAGCCCCGGGGGCCGGGGCCAAGACCAGGCGCGTTTAAAACACACA
>NZ_JBHWEL010000052.1:28970-47846 GCF_042734135.1 Streptomyces sp. NPDC059668
GGGCCGCGCGCGGGGGGGCCCCGGGCCCGCCCCCCCCCCCCGGGGCCCCGGGGCCCCGGGGCCGGCCCCCCCCCCCCCGGGCGACCCCGCGCCCCCCCCCCCCGGCACAGGGCGGGACAGGGCGGGACGGGACAGGACGGGGACGGTGAACGCAGCGGGGGCAGGAGCAAGGACAGGGACCGCGGGCGGGCGGCCGGGTGGGATCAGTCGGATCTGCGGCCGCGGTTTCCCGGGCGGGAGGCGACCCAGGCGCGGACGGTGTCCGGGTACCAGTAGGGCTTCCCGCTCTCCACGTGGTCCGGAGGAGGCAGCAGCCCGTGTTTGCGATACGACCGCACGGTGTCCGGCTGCACCTTGATGTGCGCCGCGATCTCCTTGTACGACCAGAGCTTTCGGTCGGTCATGAGTGGCACCTCCCTGCGCGCGCCACGGCGGCGGCCGGGGGGTGGCCGTCGGGGGAGCCGGGCGCTGCGCTGGTGATCACAAAGCCTGTGCCCGGTGAACGACACAGCGTGAGCGCAGGGCAGTGCTTGTCGACCGGGTGTGACGCAAGACCCGCGTACACGGGACATGTGTGACAAGAAGGCGGCATTTGTGACACAGGTGACGCAATGGGAGGGGGCGTCGCGTGTGTGCGGGCGGGGCGGACGCACTCACCGCCCCCGCCTACGACCCCGGCTCGCCGTCCGCCGTCCGTCGTTCCCGCGCCCCCGCGCCTCCGCGGCCCCCGTCCGCCCGCGAGCCCGGCGGAGTCCCCGTCAGGCCCCGCACGACCGCAGGAACGCCCGGGTCCGCAGGGCGATCGGCAGCGGCTTGTCCGGCGGGCACGGGTACATGTCCTGCTCGACGATCGCGAAGAGGTCGACGTCGAGCTTCTGCGCGGCCGCGAGCACCGGCTCCAGGGCCGGTACACCGGACGGCGGCTCGCACATCACGCCCCGGGCGACGGCGGGCCCGAACGGCACCTCGTTCGCCCGCACCTCGGCCAGGATCGCCGGATCCACCTGCTTGAGGTGCAGGTATCCGATGCGCTCCCCGTACGTCTCGATGAGCTTGACGCTGTCGCCGCCGCAGTAGGCGTAGTGGCCGGTGTCGAGGCACAGCGACACCAGCGAGGAGTCGGTCGCGTCGAGGAAGCGGGTGACGTTCTCCTCGCTGTCGATGTGCGTGTCGGCGTGCGGGTGGACGACGATCCGCAGCCCGTAGCGCTCGCGCACCTCGTGGGCGAGCCGCTCGGTCTGGGAGGTCAGATCGCGCCACTGCGCGGGCGTGAGGGTGCTGTCCTCCAGCACCTCGCCCGTCTTGTCGTCCCGCCAGAAGGCCGGGATCACGACGAGGTGCTCGGCGCCCATCGACTGGGTGAGCGCCGCGATGTCGGAGACGTGCGCCCAGGTGGCGTCCCACACCTCCGGCCCCCGGTGCAGCCCGGTGAAGACGGTGCCGGCCGACACGGTGAGCCCGCGCCGCGCGGTCTCCTCCTTGAGAACGGCCGGGTCGGTCGGCAGATAGCCGTACGGGCCCAGTTCGATCCACTCGTACCCGGACTGCGAGACCTCGTCGAGGAAGCGCTGCCAGGGGACCTGTTGCGGGTCGTCGGGGAACCACACGCCCCAGGAGTCCGGAGCCGAACCGATCCGGATGCGGGACAGTGAGGACTGGGGTGATGTCTGCGGTGACAACGACGTCATGGGCGTCAGCTTCCGACGGCCCCGGTGAGGTGTCAAGGCCTGGTCCGAATGTCTGGACAAACCGTTGACAGGGCGTCCCGCGCGGGGCTAGACCTTGGGGAGGCCGAAGCGAAGGGAACTCGATGGCGTACGACCTGATCACCATGGGACGGATCGGTGTGGACCTGTATCCGTTGCAGACGGGGGTCCCGCTGGCGAGGGTGTCGTCCTTCGGGAAGTTCCTCGGCGGCTCGGCGACGAACGTCGCGGTCGCGGCGGCCAGGCTGGGGCGCGAGACGGCGGTGATCACTCGCACGGGTGACGATCCCTTCGGCGTGTACCTCCACGAGGCGCTGCGCGACTTCGGCGTCGACGACCGCTGGGTCACCCCGGTCGCCGGCCTGCCGACACCGGTCACGTTCTGCGAGGTCTTCCCGCCGGACGACTTCCCCCTGTACTTCTACCGGCAGCCCAAGGCCCCGGACCTGGAGCTCGACGCGCACGACCTCGACCTGGGCGCCGTCCGCGAGGCCCGCATCTTCTGGATGACGGGCACCGGCCTGAGCGAGGAGCCCAGCCGCACGGCGACGCTCGCCGCGCTCGCCCACCGCGACAGGTCCGGCACGACGGTCTTCGACCTCGACTGGCGTCCCATGTTCTGGAAGGACCCCGACTCCGCCCGGCCCTTCTACGCCGAGGCCCTGCGCCACGCCACCGTGGCCGTCGGCAACCTCGACGAGGTCGAGATCGCCACCGGCGAGCGCGAACCGCACGCGGCCGCCCGCGCCCTCCTCGACGCCGGTGTCGAACTCGCCGTGGTCAAGCAGGGCCCCAAGGGCGTCCTCGCCGTCCACCGCGACGGTACGTCCGCCGAGGTCCCGCCCCTCCCGGTGACCGTCCTCAACGGCCTGGGCGCCGGTGACGCCTTCGGCGGCTCCCTCTGCCACGGCCTGCTCTCCGGCTGGGACCTGGAGCGGATCATGCGGCACGCGAACGCCGCGGGCGCCATCGTCGCCTCCCGGCTGGAGTGCTCCTCCGCGATGCCGACCCCCGAAGAGGTCGAGGACGCCCTCGCGGCGGGAGCGGTCCGATGAGGGCGGGACGCGTGGGGCACGAGGGCGGCGACCCCTCGGCGTACGGACATCAGGGCGGCCGTGACGGGCACGACGGCCGCACGGGCGACACCGGACATGACGGCGACACCGGGCGCGGCGCACACGCCACGCCCGGCACGCCCACCGGCCCCGCCCGGCACGACAGCCGCCTCCGGCGCGCCGGCCACGCCGACGCCGGGAGCCCTCAGGACGTCGACGTCGCCGCACTCGTCCGACTGCGCGCCCGTCACCCCGAGGCCATCGCCGAGGCCGCCGCGCGCCGCCCGCGCCGGCCGCTCCTCGACGACACCGGCCGGCTGATGATCGTCGCCGCGGACCACCCGGCCCGCGGGGCGCTCGCCGTCGGCGACCGCAAGTTCGCCATGGCGAGCCGCGCCGACCTGCTGGAACGCCTCTGCCTCGCCCTCTCCCGCCCCGGCGTCGACGGCGTGCTCGCCACCGCGGACATCCTCGACGACCTGCTGCTGCTCGGCGCCCTGGACCACAAGGTGGTCCTCGGCTCGATGAATCGCGGCGGCCTGGCGGGCGCCTCCTTCGAGCTGGACGACCGCTTCACCGGCCACCGCCCGCGGGACATCGAGCGGCTCGGCTTCGACGCGGGCAAGCTGCTGCTGCGCATCGACTACGACGACCCGGGCTCGCTGCGCACCCTGGAGTCCACCGCCCGTGCGATAGACGAGATGGCGGAGCGTCAACTCCCGGTCTTCGTGGAACCGTTCCTTTCCCGTCGCCGTGCGGACGGCAGACTGGTCAACGATCTGAGCTCCGACGCCGTGATCAAGTCCATCGCCATCGCCAGTGGCCTGGGCGGCAGCTCGGCGTACACCTGGCTGAAGGTCCCCGTCACCGAGAACCCGGACGACATGGCCCGGGTCATGGAGACCTCCACCCTGCCCGCCGTGCTCCTCGGCGGCGACGTCGGCGAGGACCAGGAGGGCGCTTACGAGAAGTGGCGCGGCGCGCTCCAGCTCCCCACCGTGCAGGGCCTGGTCGTCGGCCGCTCACTGCTGTACCCGGCCGACGGCGATGTGACCGCCGCGGTGGACACCGCCGTAGGACTGTTGTGAGGATCCGATGACGAGCAACGACCTGTACGTCCCCAAGGGCGCCACCGCCGGGGGGCCGTACGCCGTCGACATCGACCCCGAGCGGGCCGGCTGGACGCACAGCAGCCTGCGCGTGGTGGAGCTGGAGCCGGGCGGCACGCACACGTTCACCACAGGTGACAGCGAGTGGATCGTGCTTCCGCTGAACGGCGCCTGTACGGTGCGCACAGAGGACGAAGAGTTCCAAATCCTGGGTCGGGAAAGCGTGTTCGCGGGGGTAACCGACTTCGCGTACGTGCCCCGAGACGCCCGGGCACAGATCGCCTCCGGCGCGGGAGGCCGCTTCGCCCTGGCAGGAGCGAAGTGCGAGCGCCGACTCCCCGCCCGCTACGGCCCCGCGCCGGAGGTCCCCGTCGAAGACCGCGGCAGCGGCAGTTGCGCCCGCCAGGTGCGCAACTTCGCCTCGGCCGACGCCTTCGACTGCGACAAGCTCATCGCCGTCGAGGTCATCACCCCCGGCGGCCACTGGTCCTCGTATCCGCCGCACAAGCACGACGAGCACCGGCCGGGCGAGGAGAGCGAGCTCGAGGAGATCTACTACTTCGAGATCGACGGCCCGAACGGATTCGGCTATCAGCGCGTATTCCCTTCGCGTGAGGGCGGAACCGACGTCCTCGCCGAGGTCCGCACCGGCGATGCCGTGCTCGTCCCCGACGGATGGCACGGCCCGTCCATCGCCCAGCCCGGCCACGCGATGTACTACCTGAACGTGATGGCCGGACCGGGCGAGGAGCGGGAGTGGCGGATCTGCTTCCACCCGGGACACGCAGAAAGCACAGAGGGCTACCGATGAAAGAGCCGAAGGACGAGGTGTCGACGACGACCAGGCTGACGGTCGCGCAGGCGCTGGTGCGGTTCCTGGCCGCGCAGTACACGGAGCGGGACGGCGAGCGGCAGCGGCTGATCGGCGCCACCTGGGGCATCTTCGGCCACGGCAACGTCGCCGGGATCGGGCAGGCGCTCGTCGAGTACCCGGACGAGATGCCCTACCTCCAGGGCCGCAACGAGCAGTCCATGGTCCATGCGGCGGTCGGCTACGCGCGGCAGAGCAACCGGCTGTCGGCGCACGCCGTGACCACGTCCATCGGCCCCGGCGCGACCAATCTCGTCACGGGCGCGGCGCTCGCGACGATCAACCACCTCCCGGTGCTCCTCCTGCCCGGCGACACCTTCGCGACCCGCCCCGCGGACCCGGTGCTCCAGCAGCTCGAACTCCCGTACGCGGGCGATGTGTCGGTCAACGACTGTCTGCGCCCGGTGTCGAGGTACTTCGACCGGGTGACCCGTCCCGAAGCGCTGATCCCGGCCGCCCTGCAGGCCATGCGCGTGCTCAGCGACCCGGTCGAGACCGGCGCCGTCACGCTCGCGCTGCCGCAGGACGTGCAGGCGGAGGCGTACGACTGGCCGGTGGAGTTCTTCGCGGAGCGGACCTGGACCGTGCGCCGCCCGGCGGCCGACGCGGCCGAGCTGGCCGCCGCCGTCACGGCGGTCCGCGAGGCCCGGCGCCCGCTGATCGTCGCGGGCGGCGGTGTGCACCACAGCCGTGCCGAGGAGGCGCTCGCGGAACTCGCCTCGTCCACCAGGATCCCGGTCGCCTCCACCCAGGCGGGCAAGGGGTCGCTGCGCTGGGACCACCCGCAGGACGTGGGCGGCATCGGCCACACGGGCACCGCGACCGCCGACGAGCTCGCCCGCACGGCCGACCTGGTGATCGGCGTCGGCACCCGCTACACCGACTTCACCACCGCCTCCGGCACGCTGTTCACCGCCCCCGGCGTCCGCTTCCTGAACGTCAACATCGCGCCCTACGACGGCCACAAGCTCTCCGGGATACCACTGGTCGCCGACGCGCGGGCCGGGCTCGAGGCCCTCACCGAGGCGCTCCTGCTGCACGAGCACCGCGCCGAGCCCGGGTACGTCACCGAGTACAAGGACGACAAGGAACGCTGGGAGTACCGCGTCGACGCGGCGTTCGAGGCCGAGGACATCGACCTGCGCCCCACCCAGCCGCAGGTCCTCGGCGTCCTCGACGAACTGGTCACCGAAGACGACATCCTGATCAACGCGGCCGGCTCGCTCCCCGGTGACCTGCACAAACTGTGGCGGGCGCGGTCGCGGGACCAGTACCACGTCGAGTACGGCTACTCGTGCATGGGCTACGAGATCCCGGCCGCGATCGGCGTCCGGCTGGCGGCACCCGACCGTCCCGTGTGGGCGCTGGTCGGCGACGGCACGTATCTGATGATGCCGACCGAGATCGTCACCGCCGTGCAGGAGGGCGTCGCGATCAAGGTCCTCATCCTCCAGAACCACGGCTACGCCTCGATCGGCGGTCTCTCCGAGTCCGTGGGCGGCGAGCGGTACGGCACCGCGTACCGTTTCCGTTCCGAGGACGGTACGTACACGGGAGCCCCGCTGCCCGTCGATCTCGCCGCGAACGCGGCCAGCCTCGGCATGCGCGTGCTGCGCGCGAAGACCGTCCGTGACCTGCGCTCGGCCCTGGCCGAGGCCCGCGCCGCGGACACTCCCACTTGTGTCTACGTGGAGACCAGAACGGCAGACACAGTGTCGGGCGCGCCCCCGGCCCAAGCCTGGTGGGATGTACCCGTGGCCGAGACCGCGACCCGAGCGTCGGCGGTCAAGGCGCGTGAGGAGTACGACCGGCACGTCGCCGCCCGACGCCGCCATCTGTGAAGGAGTTCTTGGCCATGACGAAGACCGTCGACCACTGGATCGGTGGCAAGCCCGTCGCCAACGCCGCGGGCGAGTCGGGTACGTACGGGCCGGTCACCGACCCGGCGACCGGCGCCGTGACCACACGGGTCGCCTTCGCGACCGTGGCGGAGGTGGACGCCGCGGTCGCCGCGGCGAAGGACGCCTACGCGACCTGGGGCCAGTCCTCGCTGGCGAAGCGGACCACGATCCTCTTCAAGTTCCGCGCGCTGCTGGACGCCAACCGGGACGCGATCGCCGAGCTGATCACCGCCGAGCACGGCAAGGTGCACTCGGACGCGCTCGGTGAGGTCGCCCGCGGCCTGGAGATCGTCGACCTGGCGTGCGGGATCACCGTGCAGCTGAAGGGCGAACTGTCCACGGAGGTGGCCTCCCGGGTCGACGTGGCCTCGATCCGGCAGCCGCTGGGCGTCGTCGCGGGCATCACGCCGTTCAACTTCCCGGCCATGGTCCCGATGTGGATGTTCCCGATCGCCATCGCGTGCGGCAACACCTTCGTGCTGAAGCCGTCCGAGAAGGACCCGTCGGCCGCGATGAAGCTCGCCGAGCTGCTGGCCGAGGCCGGCCTGCCCGACGGTGTCTTCAACGTCGTGCACGGTGACAAGGTGGCCGTGGACCGGCTCCTGGAGCACCCGGACGTGGCCGCCGTGTCCTTCGTGGGCTCGACGCCGATCGCCCGCTACATCCACACCACCGCCGCCGCGCACCACAAGCGGGTCCAGGCCCTGGGCGGTGCCAAGAACCACATGCTGGTCCTGCCGGACGCCGACCTGGACGCGGCCGCCGACGCCGCGGTCTCGGCCGCGTACGGCTCGGCCGGTGAGCGCTGCATGGCGATCTCCGCGGTCGTCGCGGTGGGCGCGATCGGCGACGAGCTGGTGGAGAAGATCCGCGAGCGCGCCGAGAAGATCAAGATCGGTCCCGGCAACGACCCGGCCTCCGAGATGGGCCCGCTGATCACGGCGGCGCACCGCGACAAGGTGGCGTCCTACGTCCACGGCGCGGCCGCGCAGGGCTCCGAGGTCGTCCTCGACGGCACCGGCTACACGGTGGAGGGCCACGAGGACGGCCACTGGATCGGCCTCTCGCTGCTCGACAAGGTGCCCACGACCGCGGACGCCTACCGGGACGAGATCTTCGGCCCGGTGCTGTGCGTGCTGCGCGTGGAGACGTACGAGGAGGGTGTCGCCCTCATCAACGCCTCGCCCTTCGGCAACGGCACCGCGATCTTCACCCGGGACGGCGGGGCGGCCCGCCGCTTCCAGCTGGAGATCGAGGCGGGCATGGTCGGTGTGAACGTGCCGATCCCGGTGCCCGTCGGCTACCACTCCTTCGGTGGCTGGAAGGACTCCCTCTTCGGGGACCACCACATCTACGGCAACGACGGCACGCACTTCTACACCCGCGGCAAGGTCGTCACGACCCGCTGGCCGGACCCGTCGGAGGCGCCGTCCGGGGTCGACCTGGGCTTCCCGCGCAACCACTGAGGCCGTACGGCCCCGGTGCCCCGCTCCTCGCACAGAGGGGCGGGGCACCGTCGTGTCCGGCCTACCGCTGCGCGGCGGCCTTCTTCATCAGGTCGGTGACGTCACCGGTCTGTGCGGCGGGCGGGGCCTTCACGTCGGCGGTGGCGCCGAACTTCTCGAAGTCCATGGTGACCGTCATGGTGCCGATCACTTCCCTGAGGCGGACCGGCAGGTCCTTGGCGCCGACCCAGACGTCCATGGTGATCGAGTCGATGCCCCCGGTCGCCGAGTCGAAGAGGGTGTCGTCCCCGGACGCGAAGGCGTCCTTGGCCCTGCCGAGGTGGTCCTTGTCGATCACGGCCCGGTAGTGGGTCGTGCTCTTCCCGTCGACGGTCTGGCCGCCGAGGTCGTGGACGTCGCTCGCGTACTTCAGACCCCGCATGATGGCCGCCGGGCTGCCGGCGCCCGAGCTTCCGCTCAGCGCCTGGGCGCCCTTCTCGCCGAACACGGCCGATCCGTCGACCTTCATCCACTCCTTGCCCTTGAGCGGGCCGGAGGGCTGCGGGTCGGTGTCGTAGTAGTAGGCGCCGTCCACGAAGAGCGCGCGGATCGACGGATCGTCCGTCAGCGTCTGCATCTTCGCGGCCTTGGTGTCCATCTCGACGTCGTACGCGTACCCGTCGCCCCAGGAGTACGTGCCGTCCATGGCTATGGGGGCGCCGCCCTTCACCGCGGTGGTCATTCTGACCTCGGCCGAGCCCAGGGCGTCCGTCCGGTCCGTCGCCCGCCCCAGGGCCGCCATGATCGCGCCGGCGTGGCCGACCGCGTCGGCCGTCCCCTTCGTCGCCTGCGCACCGCACCCGGCCGTCCCGGCCAGCGCCACCGCCGCCACCCCGGCCCAGACCGCGCCTCGCCAGTACCTCATCGTCCCCACCCCTGTCCATGCTTCCTGTGTGATCAAGGACTTTAGGGGCGGGCTCCGACAGAGCCGCACTCCGGAGGTCCCGGAGCGCGGACCAATCCTGGTCAATTTCGCTGCCTCGACTGCGGTTCTCGCCATGCGGTGATGAAACGGGTACCGCAGGTGAATCAGAGACCTGACCTTTGAAAGCAAGGTCACACTCCATCGCGTATTGATGATTGGCACGGAAAGCCTTCAAGGCCTGGGAAAACGATGCGGTGTGCGTCGCTCCGCTACTGCGAATTCCGAAGGTAAACGGCCATTGACGCGACGGTTTCCGTCAAGGTTCCATCAACGCGGGAGCGGACGACGAGACGTACGACACGAGCCGCCGGAGGCGATAGCGCTCCCGCCCGAACCACCTGACGCACGAGTCGATCGGAACCGCTCCATGACCGACACGCTCCGCCCTGTCGAGACCGCTGCCCCGGACACCGCCTCCACGGCCTCCGACAGCCCCCAGAAGCTCAAGCGCTCCATCGGCGTCGTCGGAGGCACCCTGCTCACGCTCTCCTGCGTGACACCCGCCTCAACGCTCTTCGTGGTCGTGCCCGACCTGTTCTCGTCCCTCGGCACCGCGACCGCGCTCACCATCGCGATCGGCTCGCTGCTCTGTATCGCCGTGGCGTTCTGCTACTCGGAGCTGGGCACCCTCATCCCCAGCGCGGGCGGCGAGTACGCCATGGTCTCCACGCTGGCCGGCCGCCTCGCGGGCTGGCTGGTCTTCGTGCTCTCCCTGCTCGTCGTCATGATCGTGCCGCCGGTGATCGCGATGGGCACCGCGGACTACCTGGCGCCGATCGTGCACCTCGACCCCTCGCTCGCCGGTGCGGGCGTGATGCTCCTGGCCACCCTCGCGGGCCTGCTCGACCTGCGGGCCAACGCCTGGATCACCGGAATCTTCCTGGTCCTGGAGGTCATAGCGGCGGGCGTGGTGGCCGTCCTCGGCTTCGCGCACAGCCAGCGGGGCGCGGGCAGCCTGGTCTCGATGCAGGTCGCGGGCTCCGGCGGCCACACGGACACCGTGACGGCCATGCTGGTCGTCTCCGGACTCGCCATCGCCCTCTTCATCACCCAGGGCTTCTCGACCGCGGTCTACCTCTCCGAGGAACTGGAGAACCCGCGCCGCAACGTCGCCCGCACGGTCCTGGCCACCCTCGCCATCTCGTCCGTGATCATCCTCGTTCCGGTCGTCGCGATCACCATGGGCGCCCCGGACCTCTCGGCCCTCACCGGCGGCGACATCAGCACCATGGTCACCGCCTGGTCCAACTCCGCCGTCGGCACCTTCGTCAGCCTCTGCGTCGCCCTCGCGATCATCAACGCGGGCATCGTCATGGTCATCCAGAACTCCCGGGTGCTGTTCGCCTCGGCCCGCGACAGGGCCTGGCCCGGACCGGTCAACAAGGGCCTCTCCCGGCTCGGCCGCTTCGGCTCCCCGTGGGTCGCCACCCTCCTCGTGGGTGTCCCGGGCGCCGCCCTCTGCTTCGTCAACCTGGACACGCTGTACGGCGTCACGGGCGTGTCCGTGACGGCCATGTACCTGCTCGTCGCGGTCGCCGCGCTGCTCGCCCGGCGCGGCGGCCACGCCCACACCCCCGCCTGGCGCATGCCGCTGTGGCCCGCCGTGCCCGTCCTGCTGATCGCCGTCCTCGCCTACATCCTCAGCCAGCAGGAGACGGTCTACCTCGTGTGGACCGGCGGCATCACGGCCGTCGCCACCCTCTACTGGGCCCTCTACCTGCGACCGCGCCGCGAGACCCGCTGGCTGGTGTCGATCCCCGAGGACGCGCAGGCCTGACCCCTCAGGTGAAGTCCCACGTCACCACCGTGCACGTCCCGTCGTCCTTGCCTCCCGCACTGCGGTACGCGGCAAGGGCGACGTCGTTCCCGGTGTCCACACCGACCCACATCCCGTAGCAGCCGCGTCCGCGGGCGAGCGCCGCGAGCGCCAGGACCAGCGCCCGCCCGGTCCCGCGCCGCCGGAAGGGCCCGGCGACCTCCAGCTCGTACAGGAACATCTCGGCGCCCTTGTCGGGGTGGACGGTCTCGACACCGCTGACGAAACCGACCGGGCCGCCGTCCTCGTGGGCCAGGAGCAGGTGATGGCCCGGGGAGTCCAGGAAACGCCGGGCCCACTCGGGGCGCACGGAGTGGTCGAAGAGGTGCTCGGCCGCCACGAGTTCGGCGACGGAGGTGGCGCGGCGAATCTCCATGGGCCGTTCGTACCACGGGCGCGGTACGCCGGAGGCGACGTCTACTCCCGCAGGAGGGGCGCGGGTTCCGACCGGCGGCGGCATCGGTTGCCGGCGGCGGCCCGTACCGTTGACGCATGGATCTTCGACTGCCCCGACTGCGCGGGCCCGCACCGCGGACGCGGCGCCGGTGGACGACCGCGGCGGCCGCCGTCGTCGTGCTCGCCGGCGCCGGTACGTGGACGGCTGTGGCCTCGGACGACGGGCCGGCCGTCCACCGCTCCGACCGCGTCATGGCCCTGGGCGGCGGGGTGCGCATCGACACCTCGTACTTCACCGCGGGCTCCGGTCGCCGCCCCGCCGTGCTGATCGGGCACGGCTTCGGCGGCAGCAAGGACGACGTACGGCAGGAGGCCGAGAAGCTCGCCCGCGACGGGTACGCGGTGCTCACCTGGTCGGCGCGCGGCTTCGGCCGCTCCAGCGGCAGGATCGGACTGAACGACCCCGCGGGCGAGGTCGCCGACGTCTCGAAGCTCGTCGACTGGCTCGCCACCCGCCCCGAGGTCCGGCTCGACAAGGCCGGCGACCCGCGCGTGGGCGTCACCGGCGCCTCGTACGGCGGGGCGATCTCGCTGCTCGCCGCCGGGCACGACCCGCGGGTCGACGCGATCGCCCCGTCGATCACGTACTGGAACCTGGCGGACGCCCTCTTCCCGAACGGCGTCTTCAAGAAGCTCTGGGCCGGCGTCTTCATCAACTCCGGCGGCGGCTGCTCCCACTTCGAGCCGCAGCTGTGCGCGATGTACAACCGGGTCGCGGAGGCCGGGAAGCCGGACGCCGCGGCCCGTGCCCTGCTCGACGCCCGCTCCCCGTCCGCCGTCGCCGACCGCGTCAAGGTGCCCACGCTGATCACGCAGGGGCAGACCGACTCCCTCTTCACGCTCGGCCAGGCCGACGCCATGGCCAAGGCGATCCGGGCCAACGGCGCGCCCGTGGACGTCGACTGGATCGCGGGCGGCCACGACGGCGGAGACCTGGAGACCGGCCGGGTCGAGGCCCGCGTCGGTTCCTGGTTCGACCGCTATCTGAAGGACGACAAGAACGCCGACACCGGCCCCGCGTTCCGCGTCACCCGCACCGGAGGCATCGACTCCACCGACGGCGCCGTGCAGTTGAAGGGCGCGAGCGCGGACGCGTACCCCGGCCTGGAGAGCACCGAGCACACGGTCCCGCTCGGCACCGGCCGGGAGCAGAGCTTCCAGAACCCGGCGGGCGCGAGTCCACCCGCGATCTCCGCCCTCCCCGGACTCGGCGGCGCCGGTGGCCTCTCCCAGCTCTCCTCCCTCGGCGTCGGCATCTCGCTCGACTTCCCGGGCCAGTACGCGCGGTTCGAGTCCTCGCCCCTCCGCACCGGCCTGCGCGTCACGGGATCACCGACCGTCAAGGTCCACGTCACGTCGACCACCGACGACGCCGTCCTCTTCGGAAAGGTGTACGACGTCGGCCCGGGCGGTGCCCAGCCGGTGCTGCCGTCCCAGCTGGTGACCCCGCTGCGGGTGACGGGGGCCAAGGCGGGCAAGGACGTCACGGTCGTCCTGCCCGCGATCGACCACGAGATCCAGAAGGGCCACCGGCTGCGACTGGTCCTCGCCTCGACGGACCTCGGCTACGCCTCACCGGCCGCCCCGGCCACGTACACCGTCTCCCTCAAGGGCGACCTGAAGGTCCCGACGGCGCCCGGCGTACGGACCGCCGCGGCGCCCCTGCCCTCCTGGGTGTGGTGGCTCCCCCTGGCCGGAGTGCTGGTCGCCCTGGCGCTCCTGCTGACCGGCCGCCGCCGCATGACGCCGGGGGCGCCCGACCCCGTCCTCGCCGAAGTCCCCCTCCAGATCACCGACCTGAGCAAGCGGTACGCGAAGTCCGCGGACCGGTACGCGGTACGGGAGCTGTCGTTCCGGGTCGAAAGAGGCCAGGTCCTGGGCCTCCTGGGGCCGAACGGCGCGGGCAAGACGACGACCCTGCGCATGCTCATGGGCCTGATCGAGCCCGACGACGGCGAGATCCGTGTCTTCGGCCACGCGATCCGGCCGGGCGCGCCGGTCCTCTCCCGGGTCGGCGCCTTCGTCGAGGGCGCCGGCTTCCTGCCGCACCTCTCGGGCCGCGAGAACCTGGAGCTGTACTGGCGGGCGACAGGCCGTCCGCCGGAGGACGCGCACCTGGCGGAGGCGCTCCAGATCGCGGGCCTGGGCGACGCGCTGGCCCGCGCGGTCCGCACCTACTCGCAAGGCATGCGCCAGCGCCTGGCCATCGCCCAGGCCATGCTCGGCCTGCCGGACCTCCTGATCCTCGACGAACCGACCAACGGCCTCGACCCGCCCCAGATCCGCGAGATGCGCGAGGTCATGATCCGCTACGCCGCGGCGGGCCGCACCGTCATCGTCTCCAGCCATCTGCTGGCCGAGGTCGAGCAGTCCTGCACCCACCTGGTGGTCATGGACCGCGGACGGCTGGTGCAGGCGGGCCCGGTGAGCGAGATCGTCGGCTCCGGCGACACCCTGCTCGTCGG
The DNA here is from genome assembly GCF_042734135.1 of Streptomyces sp. NPDC059668. Lineage (NCBI taxonomy): Bacteria > Bacillati > Actinomycetota > Actinomycetes > Kitasatosporales > Streptomycetaceae > Streptomyces > Streptomyces sp. NPDC059668. The sequence continues at coordinate 42,780 of NZ_JBHWEL010000052.1, forward strand.
CACGGCGTCCCCCGTGGACGGGCCGGTCGTCGAGAAGGTCGGCGCGCTGCCGGGCGTGGCCTCGGCCGTCGCCGCCGAGGGCGGGCTGCTGGTCCGCCTCGACGCGGACGGCAGCGCGGAACGCCTGGTCGTGGAACTCGTACGGCTCGAAGTGCCGGTCGCGTCGGTCGGCCCGCACCGCCGCCTGGAAGACGCCTTCCTCACCCTGATCGGAGGTGCCGCATGAGCACGCTCACCGAGCGGGCCGAGACCGCGGACGGCTACCGTCCACGGCACACGCTGCCCCTGCGCGTCGAACTGCTGCGGCAGCTCAAGCGCCGCCGCACCCTCGTCATGGGGGCGATCCTGGCGGTGCTGCCCTTCGTGCTCGTCGTCGCGTTCGCGATCGGGGGCGGGCCCGGCTCCCGCAACGGGCAGGTCACGCTGATGGACACGGCGACGGCGTCGGGCGCGAACTTCGCCGCGGTGAACCTGTTCGTGTCCGCCGGCTTCCTGCTGGTCATCCCGGTGGCGCTGTTCTGCGGGGACACCATCGCCTCCGAGGCGAGCTGGTCCTCACTGCGTTATCTGCTGGCGGCCCCGGTGCCCCGCACCCGGCTCCTGTGGTCCAAGCTCACCGTCGCGCTGGGCCTCAGCCTCGCCGCGATGGTGCTGCTGCCGGTCGTCGCGCTGGCGGTGGGCACCGCGGCCTACGGCTGGGGCCCGCTGGAGATCCCCACCGGTGGCGCGCTCTCCACGGGCACCGCGACCCAGCGGCTCCTGGTGGTGATCGCGTACGTCTTCGTCTCCCAACTCGTCACGGCGGGGCTCGCGTTCTGGCTGTCGACCAAGACGGACGCGCCCCTGGGCGCGGTCGGCGGCGCGGTCGGCCTGACCATCGTCGGCAACGTCCTGGACGCCGTCACCGCCCTCGGCCACTGGCGCGACTTCCTGCCCGCGCACTGGCAGTTCGCGTGGGCCGACGCCGTCCAGCCGCATCTGGAGTGGTCGGGCATGATCAAGGGCACGGTGATTTCGGTAACGTACGCGCTGGTCCTGTTCGCCCTGGCCTTCCGGGGTTTCCGGCGCAAGGACATCGTGTCGTAGATCTCCGGAGCGTCACCTACCGGTCTCGACGGCCGCCCTTCGTGGCCGCTTCGAGATCCATCCGCAACGCTCCGTGGCGCACGCCGGAGCCTCCTCGGACGTCACAGTCACAGACATCGGCCCAGTACACGGGCCGACGGGCGACTCACCGAGGGGGCACGGATGGGGAACGACCACATACGGCGACCGTGGCGGGCGGTACGCCCCGGACGGACGGAACACCCCGGGGGGCCGGGACACCGGGGAAGGCCCGAACGCACCGGGGGGCCGGAACACCCCGGGCGGCCGGAGCGCCCCGGCCGGCCGAGGCGACTGCGCGGCACCCTGATCGGCCTCACCCTCACGGGTGGCCTGCTGCTCACCGGGTGCAGCGGGAGCGACGGCGGCGGCCACAGCTCCGCGGACGGCGCGGCGCGCGGGTCCGGCGGATATTCGGGCTCGCTGCCCGCCCCGAACCGGACCTCGGGCTCCGGCCAGGGCGAACCGGACGGCGAACAGACGGGCGACGCGCGGAGGGAGATCGCGCCGTCCCCCGACTACCTCTCCACCTTCGCCCTCGACGTCGACACCGCGTCGTACGGCTACGCCCGCCGCTCCCTCGACGACGGACGGCTGCCCGACCCCGCCACCGTCCGCCCCGAGGAGTTCGTCAACAGCTTCCGCCAGGACTACCGGCGCCCCGACGGCAACGGCTTCACCGTCACCGTCGACGGTGCCCGCACCCGGGACGAGGACTGGTCACTGGTCCGCGTCGGCCTCGCCACCCGCACGGCCGCACGGGACGGCGAACGCCCGCCCGCCGCCCTCACCTTCGTCATCGACGTCTCCGGCTCCATGGGCGAACCGGGCCGGCTCGACCTCGCCAAGGACTCCCTCGGCGTGATGACGGACCGGCTGCGCGACGACGACTCGGTCGCCCTGGTCACCTTCAGCGACGAGGCCGAGACCGTGCTGCCGATGACCCGCCTCGGCCACCACCGCGACCGCGTCCACGACGCGATCGACAGGCTCGAACCCACGGAGTCGACCAACCTCGGCGCGGGGGTGCGCACGGGGTACGACACCGCCGTCGAGGGCCTGCGCAAGGGCGCCACCAACCGTGTCGTCCTGATCTCGGACGCCCTCGCCAACACCGGGGAGACCGACGCGGACACCATCCTGGAACGCATCTCCGGCGCCCGCCGCGAGCACGGCATCACCCTCTTCGGCGTCGGAGTGGGCAGCGAGTACGGCGACGCCCTCATGGAGCGCCTCGCCGACAAGGGCGACGGCCACACGACGTACGTCTCGAACGCCGACGACGCCCGCAAGGTCTTCTGCGAGCAGCTCCCCGAGAACATCGACCTCACGGCCCGCGACGCCAAGGCGCAGGTCGCCTTCGACCCGGGGACCGTACGGCAGTTCCGGCTCATCGGGTACGACGACCGTCAGGTGGCCGACCAGGACTTCCGTGACGACCGGGTGGACGGCGGCGAGATCGGTCCCGGCCACACGGTCACCGCGCTCTACGCCGTCCGCACCCGGCCCGGCGCCGCCGGGCACCTCGCCACCGCGAGCGTGCGCTGGCTCGACCCCCGTACCCGCACCCCGCACGAGGAGTCCGGTCAGCTGGAGACCGGCTCCCTCGACGACGACCTGTGGACCTCCGCACCCCGCCTCCAGGTCGACGCGGTGGCCGCCTACTTCGCCGACGCCCTGCGCAACGGTGGCGACCGCGGGAGCGCGCTGCCGGGCGCCCTCCCCCTCTCCGAACTCGCCGGCCGGGCCCGCACGGTGGCGTCCGCCGCGGAGGACGGGGCGGTACGCGACCTCGCCGACTCGGTCGAGCGGGCGAGCCGGCTGGCGGGCTGACGGGAGGCCTGACGGGCGGGCCGGTGACCGGGGTCCGCCGGCCCCGCGGGCTCGCCGGTGCTCGTGCCGGGACCATTGAACTTCCGTTACGGGTGGGTAAGTTGACCCCGGAGTAAGAACCCTGCGACCTGGTGGAGCCGGCATGGGCGTACGCAAGGATCTGAAACGGGCACGCCGGCGGGCCGACCTGGCGGCCCGCGGTGAGACCGAGCTGATCAGGGACGGGAACGGGGTGGTGCGCGAGGTGCGCACCACCCCGCTCGCGCCGCGGCCCGCCACCGGCAGCCTGGCCGACCTGCCCTTCACCAACGCGGCCGAGGCCCCGGACGCCGTGGTCCTGCGCCGCGGCGAGGGAGCCACCTGGCACCCGGTCACCGCGACGGCCTTCGCCCGCGACGTCGCCGACACCGCCAAGGGACTGATCGCCGCGGGCCTCGAACCCGGCGGCGCCGTCGCGGTGATGTCCCGTACCCGCTACGAATGGACGGTGCTCGACTTCGCGATCTGGGCGGCCGGCGGCCTCACCGTCCCGGTCTACCCGACCTCCTCCGCCGAACAGGTGGAGTGGATCATCAGGGACTCGGGCGCACGGTTCGCGGTCGTCGAGACCGCCGGGAACGCGGACACCGTCGCCACCGGCACCGCCCGGCACCCCCAACCCCCGGACGTGCGAAGACTGGACGCCGGAGCGATGGCCGAACTCGCCGCCCAGGGACGGGACATCCCCGACGAGTACCTCACCGGGCGCCGCACCGCGCTCACCCCGGACACGGTCGCGACGGTCTGCTACACCTCCGGCACCACCGGACGGCCGAAGGGCTGCGTCCTCACCCACGCCAACCTGCACGCCGAGGCCGCCAACACGGTCGAACTGCTGCACCCCGTCTTCGAGGAGGTCACCGGCCAGACCGCCTCGACCCTCCTCTTCCTCCCGCTCGCCCACATCCTGGGCCGCACCCTCCAGATCGCCTGTCTGACGGCACGGATCGAACTGGGCCACTGCCCCAGCCTCAAACCGGACGAACTCCGCCCCGCCCTGCGGCAGTTCCGCCCGACCTTCCTCGTCGGAGTGCCCTACCTCTTCGAGAAGATCCACGACACGGGGCGGGCGACCGCCGAGAGGATCGGCCGCGGGGCCTCCTTCGACCGCGCCGACCGCGTCGCCGTCCGGTTCGGACAGGCCTGCCTGGACAGGTTCCTCGGGACGGGCAAGGGCCCCGGCCCCGGCCTGTACGCGGCCTGGGCCCTGTACGACCTGCTGGTCTACCGCCGGATCCGCCGGGAACTCGGCGGCCGCATGCGCTACGCCATCAGCGGCGGCGCCCCGCTCGACCGCGACCTCAATCTCTTCTTCTACGCCGCCGGGATCATCGTCTACGAGGGGTACGGCCTGACGGAGACCACGGCCGCGGCGACGATCGTGCCGCCGCTGCGCCCCCGCCCCGGCACGGTCGGCCTCCCGGTCCCGGGCACCGCGGTCCGCATCGCCGACGACGGCGAGGTCCTCGTCCAGGGCGACGTCGTCTTCGGCTCCTACCGGAACAACCCGGCGGCGACCGACGCCGTCCTGCGCGACGACTGGTTCGCGACCGGCGACCTCGGAGCCCTCGACGAGGACGGCTACCTGACCGTCACCGGCCGCAAGAAGGACCTTCTCGTCACCTCGGGCGGCAAGAACGTCTCCCCGGCCGTCCTGGAGGACCGGCTGCGCAGCCGTCCGCCCGTCGGCCAGTGCGTCGTCGTCGGCGACAGGCGTCCCTTCGTCGCCGCCCTGATCGCCCTCGACCCCGACGCCGTCGCCCACTGGCTCGCCGTCCGCGGACGGCCCGCCGACACCCCGCTGTCCGAACTCGTGGCCGACCCCCTGCTGCGCGCCGACGTCCAGAAGGCCGTGGACCACGCGAACGGGGCGGTCTCGCGCGCCGAGTCCATCCGCGCCTTCGCCCTGGTGGCGGGCGAGTTCACCGAGGACAACGGGCTGCTCACCCCGTCCCTGAAGGTCAGGCGCCATGCGGTGGCGGGGGGGGGCGCGGGGGGGGGGGGGGGCGGGGTCGGGGGCGGGGACAACAAAAAGATGGGGGGCGCGCGGGGGGGGGGGGGGGGCGCGGGGCGCGGGGGGGGGCGGGCGCG
>NZ_JBHWEL010000052.1:47856-48808 GCF_042734135.1 Streptomyces sp. NPDC059668
TGTCGGGGCCCTAAAACACCACGCGCGGCCCGCGGCGTCGCGGGGCGCCCCGCTCTCGCGCGGTGCGGGGATCAGCCGTTGTTGGCGCCGTTGCCCGAGAGGACCGGGATCTGGTCCAGGATGTGCGACAGCGGCTCGTCGCCCTTGGCCTGGGTGGAGTTCTCGACGCACTGCTGGTTCTGCGGGGCCGACAGGATCGGGACGTCCTGCACGGCGATCGGGATCAGGCCGACGAGCGAACCGGCGTTGACCTTCGCGGGCAGGCCGATGCACGGCTTGTTCAGCGAGCCCTGGACCAGCGAGAGCTGCGGGCTCATGGCACCGAACGTGGCGGAGTTGCCGAACGACTGGGTGGCCCCGTTGCCGCTGACCGACGTGGTGCCACCGTCGTCACCGATCGCCAGGGCCTGGGGGGCGGCCGCGGCCGAGATGCCGGCGACGGAAGCGGCGATAGCGGCGGTTGCCCACAGCTTCTTCATGTTCGTTCCCTTCGAAAAGCGGACTCCTGGGGGAGGAGCTGCATGATCATCAACTGGGGGAACTGCGCGGGGGTTTCGGGTTGTGCCCCATTCGGCGCAGCGCCCGCGGAGCCCGATTCGCCACGTGTACGCCGGTGAGCTCCCTCGAAAGAAGACGCCATGACCGAAGCGGGGCGCACCGTGCGGCCGGGAAAGGGATTTGCCCGAGGAGCGGAAAGGCCGAAGAGGTGGAGAGCTGACGAGCCGAAAAGGTGAAGAACCGAAAGGTGAAGAGCCGAAAAGGGGAATGCGTGAAGAGCCGAACGACCGAAGACCCGAACGCATGACGAGTCGAATGTGTGAAGAGTCCGAAAGGGCGGAGAAACGCCGACGGGGCCCCCCGTGTCCCCGCGCGCCGCGACCGGGACTCACCCGAAGTACGAACCGTGTCCCCCCACGGTGCCCCGATCGGCGCGGGGGGGGCGGGGGGTGTG
>NZ_JBHWEL010000052.1:48818-66060 GCF_042734135.1 Streptomyces sp. NPDC059668
GACACACCCCCACCCCACCCAACACCCTCCCTCTCTCTTTATCTCTCTTTCTCGCCGGCTCCCGGGGGTCCACCCGCCGGGGGGGCGGCGGGCGCGCCCCCCCCCCCCGCTGACGGGAACTCAGGAGATGGACTACCTGTTGCCCACACCGTTGCCCGAGAGGACCGGGATGTCGTCGAGGATGTGCGACAGCGGCTCGTCGCCCTTGGCCTGGGTCGAGTTCTCGACGCACTGCTGGTTCTGCGGGGCCGACAGGATCGGGACGTCCTGCACGGCGATCGGCACGGCGCCGATGAGCGAGCCGAGGTTCGCCTTGGCCGGCAGGCCGATGCAGGGCTTGTTCAGCGAGCCCTGGATGAGCGCCATCTGCGGGCTCATGTTGCCGAACGTCGCCGAGTTGCCGTACGACTGCGTGGCCCCGTTACCGCTGGTGGACGTCGTGCCACCGTCGTTTCCGATGGCCAGCGCCTGCGGCGCGGCCGCGGCGGAAACGCCGACGACGGAAGCGGCGACCGCGGCGGCGGCCATAACCTTCTTGATCACTAGCTAGTCCCTTCTGGAGAAACCCCGTCCACCGGAGCGCACTGGTCAACTACGGCGGACGGTCTTGGTTGCTGCCATTCACTCCGATGGCGCACATCGACGAGGGACCCCGGGCTCGCGCGCGCCCTGGATTCCCACGCATTCCCGGCCGTTGAACGGGCCAACCGGGTGAATCACCGCAACCAATGCGAGGCGGCCGGGTTGATGCCAGGGCAGGAACACGTGTCTCTGCCAGGAAAGGAACGCGAAATGTTCAAGAAGGCAATGGCCGCGGCGGCGGTCGCCGCTTCCGTCGTCGGTGTCTCGGCGGCGGCCGCGCCCCAGGCGCTTGCCATCGGTGACGACAACGGCACGACCTCCGTCAGCGGGAACGGCGCCACGGAGTCGTTCGGCAACTCGGTGACCGGCGGCAACATGAGCCCGCAGCTCAGCCTCGCGCAGGGCACGCTGAACAAGCTCTGTGTCGGCCTGCCGGCCAAGGCGAACGCCGGCTCGCTCGTCGGCGTCCTCGTGCCCGTCGCCGTCCAGGACGTCCCGATCCTTTCGGCCCCGCAGAACCAGCAGTGCGCCGAGAACTCCACCCAGGCCAAGGGTGACGAGCCGCTGTCGCACCTGGTGGACGACATCCCGGTCCTGTCGGGCAACGGTGTCGGCAACCACTGACCCACGCCGCTGAATCTTCGCCTCGAAGAGGCTCGGGCCGCCCGTCGCGTTCGACGCGGGCGGTCCGCTGCTCTTTCCGGCAATTCAGGGAAGCGTTTCTTCCCTTGTGCCGCCGTGGTTCCGAGATGAAAACAGGGCAATTCGAGTGAATTCCCAAACGGCGTGCGTTCCGCAGTTTCTTCGGGCGTCCCGGCCTCGTTTACAGCCTGCAGGTCATGAAGCGAGCCGCTTCCGTTGTGCTCGCTCGGCTTCGGCCGTCATAGGGGCATGACCGCAGAGAAGGGAAAGCACGTGAAGCACAAGAAGAGCGCTGCTGTCGTCGCCGGCGCGATCATGGCCCTGGGTATGGCCGCCCCGGCCTTCGCGGACTCGGGTGCCGAGGGCGCCGCCATCGGTTCCCCGGGTGTCCTCTCGGGCAACGTGATCCAGGTTCCCGTGCACATCCCCGTCAACGTGTGCGGTAACTCGATCGACGTCATCGGCCTGCTCAACCCGGCGTTCGGCAACGCCTGCGCCAACCACTGACGCGACAGGACACCAGCCACCCGGCTGTGTCACGGCCGGCCTTGGACCGCCTTTCCGGTTCCGGGGCCGGCCTTCCTCACTTCTCACTTCTTCACACAGGGAGGACAAGAGATTGCGACAGACCCTGAGCAAGGGAATGGTCATGGCCGCGGCCACGACGAGCATCCTGTCCCTGTACGGCACCCCCGCGTTCGCGGACGCGCAGGCCAACGGCGGCGCGGCGGACTCGCCCGGCGTCGGATCGGGCAACACGGTTCAGCTTCCGCTGAACGTGCCGGTGAACGCCTGCGGCAACACCGTCAACGTGATCGCCGCGCTCAACCCGGCCTTCGGGAACTCCTGCGCCAACGGCTCGGGTTCGCAAGGGTCGCGCGGTGTGACGCACCAGCCCGTCCACCAGGTGGGCCGGTCCGGCCACGGCGGCCGGCACGTGTACCACGACGAGTCGGGCCACCACGGCGGCCTCCCGGGCTCCGGCACCCACGGCTCCGGCCTCCCGGGCTCCGGCTCTCACGGCTCCGGCGCCCACGTCCCCGGCATCCCGGGTACGGACTCCGACGACTCCGTCCTGCCGGGTCCGCGTTCCCACGGCTCCGGCGCCTGGGCCCACAGCGAGACGCACGGTTCGCCCGGCATCGGGTCGGGCAACAGCGTGCAGGCGCCCGTGGACGTCCCGGTGAACGTCTGCGGCGACACGGCGAACGTGGTCGGCATCGGCAACCCGGCGTTCGGCAACGACTGCGAGAACGGCTACGGCGACACCCCGCCGCCTCCCACGACGCCGCCGACCACCCCGCCGCCGGTGACCCCGCCACCGCCGGTGACCCCGCCGGTGACGCCGCCGCCGGTGACGCCTCCCGTCACTCCGCCGGTGACGCCGCCCGTCACCCCTCCCGGGCCGCCCACCCTGGCCCAGACGGGCAGTGAGGACGTACTCGGGTTCTCGGCCGCCAGTGCCGCGCTGCTGATCGGTGGCGCCGTCCTGTACCGGCGAGGCCGAGCCACGTCGCGTCGCTAGTACGCGGCACCAGCAGGATGCCCGTACGACGCTTCGGGTGCCGGACGCGACATCGTGTCCGGCACCCGAGCTCGTCGTCCGGGCCGGTCCCGGGCCGCTTCCCGGGACCGTCACGAACAGACCCGGCGGCGAGGACCCGACGTCCCGGCCGGCCGCGGTGGAGCCGCCGATCACACGGCCGGGCTCCCGCGGTTCCCCGACGGGTGGCCCTAGCCGTTCACCGGTCGGCCGAACCCGTCGCCCGGCCCGGGGTGTTCGGCCTCCGACGCCGCCGCACCGCCGTCGAGCCCCACCATCCCCGGCCGTACGCCGCCCGCATGCGCGTGGGCGGGCCGCTCGCGTCATCCATCGGGACGAGCACCGCCGGACGGGACGGACGCGCGGCCACTCGGAGCAATGCCGACACGCCGTCCGCGCCGACCGCGCCGGTCGGTCACGGCGAACGCGTCTCGCGGACCGAAGCCCGTTCCACGTAGGGGAATCGCCGCCGAATCGGCGACCGTGCGCACGTCCACCCGCGCTCCGCCGAGCAGCGGCACGGAAGGTCCCCTCGGTCCGGTCACCCTCGCGAGTGACCGGAATGCCGGAAAAGTGATGCCTCCGTCGGCGGAATGGGCATTTATATGACTGGGTGTCAGTGGAGGAGGAGAAGGAAAGCAGCCGGAGCAGCAGAGAGCGGAGCAGGCATGGCCCCACAACAGCAATGGTCCCGGAACGGAAGGCTGGCATTCGTCGCGGCCGGCGTCGTCGCGTCGATCGTCCTGGCTCCGGGCCCGGGGTACGCCGTGGGCGCCGGGGCGGGGCGCGTCGCCGATCCTCCGGCACCGGCACCGACATCGGTGACACCGCAGGCGCAGAAGCCCGCGACGCCGCCGCCCCCGCCACCCGCCCCGGCCGTACCGACCACGCCGCCGGCCGCGCCGACGACGCCCGCCGCACCCGTGAAACCCACCACCCCGCCCACCGCCCCCGTGACACCGCCGAAACCCGCGGCGCCCGTCAAGCCCGCGGCGCCCGTCAAGCCCGCGCCGGTCGTGCCGCGCCCGGCCTTCGGGGCCTACCTCGACTACGGCCCGATGGGCGTGGCCCGGATCGCCCAGCTCAGCCAGTGGCTGGGCGGCACCGAGCTGCGGGTAGGGCACACGTACCTGCCCGGTGACCGCTGGAGCAACATCGAGGGACCGCCCGGTTTCCTCGACGTCTGGGCGGACTGGCGGCGCCAGCGGGCCGACCGGATGCTCGTCCTCAACGTGCCGATGCTGGAGCGCAACGAGGAGAACGTCTCCGACCCCGAGGTGCGGGCGCTGCTGCGGCAGGGCGCCGACGGCGCGTTCGACCTGCACTTCCGCGCGCTCGCCCAGCGGCTGGTCCGGCTGGGGGCGCCGGACACCGTCATCGTGCTCGGCTGGGAGATGAACGGGATCACGTACACCCACCGCTGCGGGCCGGACCCGGAGGCGTGGAAGAAGTACTGGAACAGGATCGTCACCGCCATGCGGTCGGTACCGGGCCAGAAGTTCCGGTTCGACTTCACCCCGAGCCGCGGCCTGGACGCCGTTCCCTGGACGCAGTGCTATCCCGGGGACGACACGGTCGACATCATCGGGATGGATTCCTACGACCAGCCGCGCGGGCTGTCGTTCGACGAAGAGGTGACGGAGCCCTACGGCCTCCAGGAACACGTGGACTTCGCCAAAGCCCACGGCAAGCCCATCTCGTATCCCGAATGGGGCCTCTTCCGCAACGGCGACAACGCGGCGTACATGAAGCGCATGCTCGCGTGGATGGACGACCACCGGCCCCTGTACAACACGCTGACCGACTACTGCCCGCACGGCGTGTGGCAGTGCGCGGACAACCCGAAGGCGTCCGAGGTGTACCGCAAGGTGCTCTCCGGCCACATCGACCCGGCACCGCAGCCCACGCCGCCGCCGGCACCGGTGCCGTCCGTGCCCAAGCCGGTGCCGACACCCGTTCCCACACCCGTGCCGACACCGGTGCACCCGCCCAACTGCTCGCCGGTGGAACTGGGCGACTGGGTGGAGTACTGGCTCGGAGGCAAGCTCTGCCTCCGCTTCGACTGGTGGTCGCGCAACCGGTGACCCGAGCGCGCCCGGGACCTCGTGGTGACGGCGGGTCGTTCACGGCCCGTCGCCACCACGCTCCCTCCAGCGGCGCACCAGCTCCTTGCCCCGGCTGCGCGCGACGACGTCGCAGACCGCCGCCGACAGCAGCGGCGCCGTACGCCGCCGGGCCAGCAGCAGCCGCTGGTTGACGACGGGATACGGGCGCCAGTGGTGCTTGTAGGGCTCGTCGCCGCGCAGCAGGCTCAGTGCCCGGCGCCCGTCCCCCTCGGTGTGCCGGGCACAGGCGTCCAGCAGTATCACGGCGACGTCCGCCTTCCGCTCGCGCAGATCCGGATGGGCACCGTAGAGGTAACCGCCCGCCAGGCGCGGGGACAGCAGGGTGAGGTCCACCGCCATCACGGTGCCGTCGAGCCGGAACTCGGTCACCACCGCGTCCCCGGAGCTCACCATCGGCCCGACCGACCGGACCAGGTGCTCGGCGAAACGATCCTGGAGATGCTCGGACGTCACCTTCCGGCCCTGCCACTGCAGTCGGTGCAGTTCCAGCAGCCGGCCCAGCGCCGCGCCCACCTCCCCGACCGGCACGATCCGGCGCTCGATGCCCAGCGCCGCGAGTTTGCGCAGCTTGGCCCGCACGCGCTGGGCCTTCGAGGACGGCAGCCGGCCCACCAGTTCGTCCATCGAGAGGGCGGGCAGCTCCAGACAGAGCGAGTCCTGCACCCGGCGCCGCGGTCCGTGCCAGCGCTCGTAGATCCGCTCCACCGCGCCGCCGGGCCGTACCTCGCGGAAGTCGATCAGCGCGCTGCGAGCGGCCAGGGACAGGCCCTCGGCGAGCGTCGCCGCCGCGCGGTCGGCGTACTCGTCGTCGATGAGGACGTCGCCGTAGTCGGAGATGGACCCGCCGAGCGGGACCAGCGCGGGCAGCGGGCGACGGACGCGCATCAGGGGCGCGACCGCGCGGAGCTCGTCGCCCTCACGGACCAGGACCAGACGCAGGCGGCCGGGGGTGCCGTACGACAGCCACCAGGAGTACAGCCAGGCGTGGCTCTGGAACGGGGTGGCGGCGGCGCACCGGCCGTACAGGCGTTCCCAGGCGGGTGCCAGGGCGGCGAACTCCCGCTCCTCCGTGATGATCTCGGCCCGCAGGGTGCCGCCGAGCGCGACCCGCAGGGCGGCGCTCACAGCTGTCCGTGCGCGTCGGGGGCGGCAGCGGGGTTCGGCACGGCGGCCGTTCGGGCCCCGTCCCTGTCCCGGCGCGGGCGCACCAGCAGGACCAGCCCGCCCAGCAGCCCTCCGGCGCTCGCCCCGACCAGGGCGGTCACCTTCGGCGACGGCGAGGAGGGAGCGGTCGGCTTCATCGCGCGGGAGAACTGGAGGAGTTCGACGTGGGTACTGGCACGGGTGGCGTTGGCGTGCTCGGTCAGCGAGCGCGAGACGGCGTTCGCCATGCCGGCCGCGAGGCCCGGACGCGAGGAGGTGGCCGACACGGCGACCATCGGGGCGTCGGGGGAGGTCGCGGTCTGCACGCTGCGCTGCAACGTCCTCAGCGGCACCCCGGCCCACGCCTGCGCGTCCCCCAGCACCGCGAGCTGCGTGGCGACCCGGCCGTACGCCTGCGCGAAGCCGAGCGCCGACGCCGGGTCGGACTTCTCCGTCGGGACGGCGATGACGTAACTCGTCGCCGTGTACGTCGGGGGCTTCTCGACGCCGTACGCGGCCCCGAGCGCGCCGCCGAGCAGGACGCCGGCGACGAGCAGGGGCCACCGCGGCAGGCGCCTGCGACGGGCGACGGGCGGGCTCGCCGGGCCGGGCGGGGCCACCGGTACGGCCGGGCCGGGCGTGTCCGCCGGGCCGGCCTGTTCGGCCTGGCGATGTTGCCTGGTGGGGATTTCGGTCATGAGGAACTCACTCCCAGAGGGGTGCAGGAGACGGCGGCCGCGTACACGTCCATGAGCTGCGCGGCGCTGCGGGTGATGCTGTAGTGGTGGGCCGCGTCCGGTACCGAACGGAGCCCGGGGCCGGCTTCGCGGACGGCCCGGAGGGCTCGTACGAACGAGTCGGCGCCGCCCTGGACCCGGCGGGCGCCCGGCGCGGCGCCCGCGGGCAGGTCCTCGATCGCGGGGCAGGACACGTACAGGACCGGCAGTCCGGCCGCCATCGCCTCCACGACCGCGAGCCCGAAGGCCTCTTCGGCGCTGGGCGAGGCGAGGACGTCCATGGCCGCGGTCAGCGACGGCAGGTCGGCGCCGGGGACGCCGCCGGTGGGGCGCTCTCCGGTGAACAGCACCCGGTCCGCGACCCCGGCCCGCTGCGCGGTCCGCCGCAGCACGCTCTCCTCGGTGCCGCCGCCGACCAGCACCAGCCAGTGGTCCGGGGGCAGTTCGGCCAGCGCGCGGATCAGGACGTCGAACCGCTTGGCCGCCGTGAGCCGGCCGACACCGCCCACGACCCAGGCGTCCTCCGGCAGTCCGAGCCGGCGGCGGGTGCGTTCGCGCAGGACCGGGTCGAAGCGGAAGCGGTCCACGTCGATGCCGTTCGGGACGACCTCGATGCGTGGTCCGGGCACACCCCAGCGGCGCAGCCGGTCGGCCACGGTCGGCGAGACGGCGACGGTGGACCGGCCGAGACGCTCGCTGGCGAGATACAGCGAGCGGACGCCCGCGCTCAGCCTGCGCCCCTCCATCTGCGAGTCGCCCAGGGAGTGTTCGGTGGCGACGACGGCCTTCACCCCGGCCATCCGGGCGGCGATCCGGCCGTACACGCACGCCCGGTAGAGGTGGGTGTGCACGAGGTCGTAGCGGCCCCCGCGGATCAGCTTCGCCAGCCGGGGGAGCGCGCCGAGGTCCCGGTTGCCGGTCATGCCGAGGTGGACGACGCGTACCCCGTCGTCGGCGAGCCCCTCGGCGACCGCGCCGGGGTTGGTGAGCGTGACGACGTCGCAGTCGACGGGCAGATGCCGCAGGAGCAGCCGCAGTTGCTGCTCGGCGCCGCCGACACCGAGGCCGGTGATGATGTGCAGGGCCTTCATCAGGCCCCCTCGACCGGACGCCGCCGCAGCCGGTGCAGTTTGAGTTTCAGCAGCAGGCGGACGGCGGTGTCGCTCTGTCCGATGTGGACGCGCGGCAGGGCGTGCGGGCCGGTCAGCGGGCCGGGATCGATTCCGCAGGCGTAGGTGTAGCCGGCGTCGCGCACGGCGTCCACGACCCGTGTGTCGAGGGTTCCGTAGGGGTAGCAGAAGCCGTCGACGAGAGCACCCGTCAGGTCCGAGAGCACCGCTCTGCTCTCGGCGACCTCGGAGCGCAGCAGGGCGTCGTCGACCTGGGTCAGGTCGATGTGGGTGAGGCCGTGCGAGCCGATCTCGATGCCCTCGGCGGCGGCCAGCCGGATACCGCGGGCGCCGAGCAGCGGCTTGCGGGGGCCGAGCGGGTCCCAGGCGTTGTCGCCGTCCAGCCGTCCCGGCAGCACGAAGAGGGTGGCACCGCAGTCGTGCCGGTGCAGGAGGGGCAGCGCGGTCTCGACGAAGTCGGCGTATCCGTCGTCGAAGGTGAGACCGACCAGGCCGCGGCCCTTCCCCCGGGCGCGGGCCGCGAGCAGTTCGGCCATGCTCACACCGCGCAGCCCGCGGCGCCGCAGCCACCCCAGCTGGTGGTCGAGGCGGTCCGGCGAGACCGTGATGCTGTACGGGTCGTCGGAGCAGTCGCCCACGGAGTGGTACATCGCGACCCAGGGGACCGTGTCGGCGGACCGCACGGCGGTGTGGAAGCAGGTACGGCGACGGAGGTCGGTGGCGGCGCGGGCGTCGACACGTCTGAAGCGGTCAGCGGAAACGGACATGCGGCAGCCTTCGTTTGAGGGAACGGAGGACGGGTGCGAGGGCCTGGACCCCCAGGGCCCAGGCCAGCACGGCGAAGACGACGGTCACGACGGTGCCGCCGAGTACGAGCCCCACCAGGGGGGAGTGCGCACGGCTCGCGCAGAGCGCGCCGGCCGCGCTCGCGACGAGCGCCGCGCGCACCGGTTTGCTCACTTCCACGACCACCCGGCGGGTGCGGATCGGCACACTGCGCGGGCCCATGCCGGACAGCAGGAGCAGGGCGCTGAGGGTGATGCCGCCCGCGTTCGCCGCGGCGATCCCGCACACGCCCCAGCTGCCGACGGCCAGCGCCCCGATCCACGAGGTCGCGACGATCCCGGCGGTCATCGCGAACAGCGGGTACCAGGTGGGCCGCCCCGACGAGAAGTACGAGCGCACGAGCGCGCCCACCAGCGTGTGGCCGAGCAGCCCGAGCGCGTAGACCCGCATCACGGCGGCGGTGGCCGCGGTGTCCTGCGCGGTGAACGCGCCCCGCTGGAAGAGCAGCTGGACGATCTGGGGCGCGCACGCGACGACCGCCGCGGTGCCGAGGAGCACCGTGCAGGAGACCAGCGCCAGGTCGCGCTCCACCCGGACGCGGGCCCGCTCGGTGTCGCCCTCGGCCATCGCCTGCGCCACCACCGGGAAGGTGACGGTGCACAGCATCAGCGAGAGCACCATCGGCATCTGCGCGACCTTCTGCGCGTAGTTCAGGTGCGAGATGGCACCGGCGGGCAGCGACGAGGCCAGGAACCGTTCGATCAGGACCTGGGACTGCCGGCACAGGGCGAAGAGCAGCACCGTGCTGATCAGCGTCAGGTCCATCGGACGCGCTTGCGCGTCGCCCGTCCCGTCCGCGGTCACCTCGTGCCGCCGCAGCTGCCGCCAGAGCGAGGGCGCCTGCGCGACCACCATCAGGGCGCCGCCCACCGCGACCCCGAGGGCCGCCGAGCGCACCCCCCATCGGCCGCCGAGGACGAACATCGCGGTGATGATGCCGGTGTTGTACGCGACGTAGATGGCCGCGGGCGCGACGAACCGGCGGTGCGCCCGCAGTGCGGCGCTGCAGTACCCGGCGAGTCCGAAGGTGAACACGCAGGTGGCCGTCAACCGGGTGCAGTCCACGGCGAGCCTCGGGTCCGGCAGTCCGGGTGCGAGAGCCTCGACGAGGTAGGGCGCGCCGGCGATCAGCAGCGCGGCGACGGCCGTGACGGCGAGCGTGAGACGGGGCAGGGTCGCGGCGACCAGGGCACGCACCGGGTCGCCGACGGCGCCCTGGGCGCGCCGCGCCACCGCCATGCTGAACGCCGGTACGAGCACGAAGGCCAGGCCGTCCTCGATCAGCAGCGTCGCCGCGAACTCCGGCAGGGTCCAGGCGACCAGGAAGGCGTCCGTCGCGGAGTCGGCTCCGAACAGGTGCGCGAGGGCCTGGTCGCGTCCGAGGCCCAGCAGGGCTCCGGCGATCGACAGCGCGATGGTGACGAGGGCGGCCTTGGCGAGGAACCGGTTGGAGGCGGCGCTCTCCGCGGTGGCGGTGGGGGGCCCGGTGGGGGAGGCGGAGGCGGAGGCGGTTCGGGAGGACGGCGGGGACGGGGGTGACGGGGAGGAGAGGGAGGGGGGAGCGGACAGCGGAGGGGGCGAGGGTGGGGCGAGTGGGTCGGGTGGGGCGCAGGTGGGGGCGGTGTCGAGGGCGGCCGACAGGGCGAACGCGTCGTCGGTTCCGGTGCGGCCGCCGCTGCTGTCGGCCGCCGCCCGGGGAGGCTGCACCGTCATCGCGTCGAGGCCTCCTCCGGTGAGCCCGCCGCCGACGTGGACGCGGACGAGGACGCGGACGAGGACGCGGGCGGCGCCGCGGTTTCGGGGTCGAGGGGTGTCGGGAACGCCGGGGCTCGGGAGGCCGTGGGCGTCGAGGATGCCGGGGCCTCGGCGGTCAGGGACACCGCGGACACCGGGGACACCGCGGACATCGGGGACGCCGGATCCACCAGCGCCCACCAGGCCACCAGGCCGAAGCAGACACCCGTCAGCACGGTCGAGGGCCCGCCGATGTCCGCGTACACGAAGTCCACCAACTGCCAGCCGAGCAGCCCGCACGAGACCAGCGCGCAGTCGAGCCCCGACGGGACCCGGACCGGGCGGTGGCCGGGTCCCGGGAGGGCGTCCGGCAGTGTCCGGCGCACCCGGACCAGCCCGCGCAGCGCGCACACCAGGAGTGCCAGCCAGCTGCCCGCGAGGGCGACTAGCCCGACCAGGCCCTGTTCGCTCAGCACGAGCAGATACATGTTGTGCGGGGAGAGCAGCGGCTGCTTGCTGTACTCGGCTCCGGCGCCCCCGATGTCACTGCCCGAGGAGAGGGCGAGCGAGGCGTGACCGTCACGTTGGTCGGGGAAGCCCTTGAGCCCGACGCCGGTGAGGGGGTGGTCGCGCCACATGTCGACGGCCGCCGCCCACATGGTGTAGCGGTCCACCACCGACTGGTCCGGGGCGTCGGTGACCTGCGTGATGCTGTCGAGGCGCTCCTGGAGCATCTCCGTACCGACGCCGAGTCCGCCCACCAGGATCACGGCCACGGCCGCGACCACGGCGCCCACCCTGACCGCGCGCCGCAGCCCCGCCAGCGCCAGCTGAGCACCGCAGGCCAGAGCGGTGGCGATCCACGCGCCCCGGCTGAACGACAGCGCGAGCGGCGGCAGCAGCACCAGCGCGCACACCACGGCCGAGGTCCGCCCGCGCGCCGTGTCCGAACCGAGCGCCAGCGCGAGCGCGCACACCAGCCCGAAGGCGACCACCGTCGCCATGCCCATCACGTCCGTCGGCCCGAAGGTGCCCACGGCCCGCACGTCCTCACCCCGGTAAGAGGCGCCGGTCCCGGTGACGTATTGGTGCACCCCGACCGCCCCCTGCCACAGCGCCAGGGCGACGAACGACCAGGCGAGCAGGCGGAAGTCGCGGCGGTCCCGGACCAGCAGCAGCACGGCCGCGGGCACCAGGACGAAGATCTGCAGATAGCGGGTGAGACCGGTGATCCCGGCCCCCGGGCTCGCCGCCCCGGCCGCTGCGACCGCGATGCCGATCACGGGCAGTGCGAGGACCACCGCCGCGCCCGGTGACAGGGGGCGCCGGCGGTCCCGTACGAGCCGTACCGCGCAGCAGACCACGACCAGACCGGACACGGCGTCCGCGATGCTCGCGCCACCCTCCCCGCTCGGCGCGATCGGCAGCCCGAGCAGCGCGATCACGGCCACGACGGGCAGCACCGGCAGCGCGCGCCGCACCCCGGACATCACGTCGCCCAGGGGTGTGCGGGGGGTGGCCGGGGGCGAGCCGGGGGTTCGCGGCGGGTGGGGGATGGCCGGCGGCGGGCAGGGGACCGGTGGCGAATGGGGGGTGGCCGGTGGTGAGTGGGGCAGGGCTCGGCTCATCGGCTCAGCTCCCCGTCGGACGTACCAGCGAGGCAGCCGTGCGCAGCAGGATGCAGACGTCCTGCCACAGCGACCAGTTGTCGATGTACGCGTTGTCGAACCGGCAGCGGTCCTCGATCGAGGTGTCGCCGCGCAGCCCGTGGATCTGGGCGAGGCCGGTGATGCCGGTCCGCATGCGGTGGCGGGCCGCGTAGCCCGGATAGGTCTGGCTGAACTTGGCCACGAAGTACGGCCGTTCGGGGCGCGGACCGACCAGGCTCATGTCGCCCCACAGGACGTTCCACAGCTGGAGCAGTTCGTCGAGCGAGGTGCGCCGCAGGAAGTGGCAGAAACCGCTCATCTCACGCTCGCCCGCCACGCTCCAGCGGGTAGCGGCCTCGTGCTCGTCGACGGGGCGGTGGGTACGGAACTTCAGCAGCGTGAAGGGCCGCCCGTCCTTGCCGATGCGCTCCTGCCGGAAGACCACCCCCGGTCCGTCGCTCAGCCGCAGCGCGACCGCGCACACCAGCAGCAGCGGACTGGTCACGAGCAGCAGCGTCCCGGAGACGGCGACGTCGAGAAGCCGCTTGCCGAGGTTCCCGTGCGGCCGGGAGACGTCGATCCGGCGGCAGGAGAACCCGGCGAGCCGCCCGCTCCCGCCCACCGCGCCGCCGCCGCTCGCCCCGCCGCTCCCGTCCGCCCTGACGCTCCCGCCCACCGTGCCGTTCGCGCCCACCGTGCCGTTCGCGCCCGCGCGGGATCTGCCCCACGGCACCGCGTACGGGACCTCCCGTGACGGCGAGTCCGCGTCGACGTGCCACAGCGCACAGCCCGCCTCGCCCAACGCCCGTAGCAGCGGGCCTTGTTCGGGGCGCGGCTCCACCACGAGCACCGCGCGCACGCCGTTCTGGATGAGGGCCCGCTGCACCTCCTCGCCGGTGGTGAGGACCGGCAGCCCCTCGGCGCCGGCCGCCTGGGCGGCGACGACGCCCACCGGGCGCAGACCGCACCGCGGGTGCCGCAGGAAGGCCGCGGCCACCCGCTGGGCGGTCCCCGCGGAGCCGATCACCAGGGTGGCGTCGGGGCGCACGACCAGGGCCCGGCGGCGTCGCCAGTGCACGAGGGCACGGCCCGCGCAGCTCACCGCCGACTGGAGCACGCAGCCCGCGGCCAGGGCCCGGGCGGGCAGCGCCGAGGCCGGGGAGAGCGCCGCCAGCAGGGCCGCGAGCGTGCACCACGTCACGACGACCCGCGCGCACACGGCGGGCAGGTCGTCGAGCGCGGTGGGGATCCGCCCGGGACGGTACAGCGACCCGTGTGCGTTCAGCGCGAGCGCGCCGAGCAGCAGCGCGACGAGGAGCGGCGGCTGCCGCTGGACCTGGGCGAGGGACAGGCCCGCCAGCAGTGCCGCGCCGCCGTCCACGACGAGCAGGGGCAGCCACGGGGCACGGGGGGCGGACAGCCGTTGCCCGGCGGGGAACCTGAAGCCGTCGGCGGCCCCGCGTGAAGGGATGACCGAGACGGGCGAGAATCCGTACTCCCGGGGCTGTCCGCCGGGGGAGGGAACGGTGCTTTCCGCAGTCACGTGTGGATGGGCTCCCTGCACTCGGAGTGTTCCCCGCACACGGTGCGCCCGCCGGGCGCCGCGGTGAGCAACTCGCGGTAGACCTCCGCGACCGCGTCGGCCGCGCGCCGCACGTCGTGCGTGGTCAGTACGTGGCGTCGCCCCTGCCGGCCCAGCGACTCGCGCAGCGGTGCGTCGGCCAGCAGGTCGCAGATCGCACGGGCCAGTGGTCCCGGCGCCCGGGACGGCACCAGACAGCGGGTGTCGAGGCCCGGCGGCAGGCTCTCGCGGGCGCCGTCCACGTCCGTCATCACGACCGGGCGTCCGCAGGCCATGGCCTCCAGCGGCGCCAGCGCCATGCCCTCCCAACGGGACGGCAGCACCACCAGATCGGCGGCCTGGTACCAGGGCACGGCATCGTCCGCGGCTCCGGCGAACAGCACGTCGCCGGGTGCCCCGGCCCGCAGCCGAGCGCCCTCCGGGCCGTCCCCGACGAGTACGAGCCGGGCTCCGGGCATCCGCCGCCGCACGGTGTCCCAGGCCTGCAGCAGGACGTCCTGGCCCTTCTGACGGCACAGCCGTCCGACGCAGACGACCAGGGGAGCCGTGGGATCGAGCCGGTCGAGCGGCTGGATCCCGGTCCGTACGGTCGCGGCGTCAGCGGGATGGAAGCGCTCGGTGTCGACCCCGTTGGGGATCACGCTCCACGATGCCCTGATCCCGGCGCGCACGCCGGTGACGCGCTCCGCCTCACTCACACACACCACCCGGGACGCCCAACGCGCCCCCCACCGCTCCCACTTCAGCGTGAGGCCCGCGGCGAGGCCCTCGACGGCCTCGAACGACCAGGCGTGCGGCTGGAACACGGTCGGCACCCGGCCCCGCAGGACGAGCCGGCCGGCGAGTCCGGCCTTGGCGCTGTGCGCGTGCACCACGTCGGGCCGTGCCTCGGCGACGACGCGAGCGAGCCGCCGTACCTCCTGGACCAGGCGGGGCCCCGGCGCACGGGTCGCCTGCCAGTGGGTCACGTCGGTGCCGAGCGCCCGGAGCGTGTGCGCGAGGCCGCTGTCCTGCGGGCAGGCCGCGGTGACGTGCAGTCCGGCGGCGAGCTGTGCCTTCACCAGGTCGGTGAGCACACGGGCCACTCCGCCGTCCACCGGCTGGCTGACGTGCAGGACCCGCGGCGGGGGGTCGCTCGATGGCAATGACATGCGCGGGTTCCTTAGTGACGGGCGGCGCTCTGACGCACGCGTCACCGCTGCGCGTCGACGGCGGCGAACAGCGCTCCGACCCAGGCCGCGTCCCGCTGCGAAACGAGCCGGACGGCCAACTGGTCACCCCCGAGCCGGAATTCCGTGTCCGGGCCGCGGACACCGACGTCGTATCCGGGAGTGTTCGAGTACGTGGGCACGCGTTCGGCCGGGGCGTTTCGCGGCGAGGCGGTGGACGGCCCGAGTACGTCGTCCAGGGGGCCGTCCGGCGCGGCGGCGTACAGGCCGAGTACGTCGTCCAAGGGGCCGCCGGCGTCGCCCCGCGCGGTCGGCCCACCGTCACGGACCGAGAGGCTCGGCGGGACTTCGGTGCCGCCGTGGCCGCCGTGGTCGCCGTCGGCTTTCGCGGGGCCGCCCGCTGTCCGGAGGGCGCGGGGGGCGAAGCGGTCCACCGTCGCGCGGCGCGGCAGAGGGCCCGGGGAATGACGCATGACCGGCGTTGCCCTTTCGGGGAAAAGGTTCTGGACCGGCGGAGCAACGGACATCCGCAGATCACGTGGGTGCGCGCTGACTCCCCCGTCGGATTTCGACGCCTTCCGGCATCTGGTTCCGAACAGCCTCGGGAGGTGGCCGACTCTAGCCTTTATCGGTATTTAAGTCTCGAAACCTGACAAGTGTGTCGTAATGACGGATTGCTCGTCGGGTTCAGGGGGCGTGACGCCCGGTGTCCCCGGAGTCGTCGTCCAGGGGTTCGTGAGATCACTCCTTTGGAGGCGCAACCCGCGCATGCGCCGCGCGTTGATTCCAGCGCCGGGTATCCCGCCCGGCTGTTGTGACGATTTCAAGGAGCACTTCTCCATGTCGCGTATCGCGAGGGGCCTGGCCCTGACCTCCGTTGCCGCCGCTGCCATGGCGGGCACCGCCGGCATCGCCGCCGCCGACAGTGGCGCAAACGGCGCGGCCGCCAACTCCCCCGGCGTGCTGTCGGGCAACGTCGTTCAGGTTCCGGTCCACATCCCGGTCAACGTCTGCGGCAACACCGTCGACGTGATCGGCCTGCTGAACCCCGCGTTCGGCGACACCTGCGCCAACGGCTGACGTCACCGCGGACCCTTCTGCCGGCCGTCCTCCCCCACGGGAGGGCGGCCGGTCCGCGTTGCCCCGGACGGGGGAAGGTGGCGCGTGGCCCCGGTGTGGCTCCTCACCAGCGGTGATGGGGGTGGTAGGGGCACGCGGCGACTACGGAGCGCGTTCGTACAGTTGCGCACAGCGACTGCGGCTTACACGGTGGGCACACGATTCCAAGCACCACCGAAGGGAACATCCATGCGTGTTCTGCCCGCACGGCGCATCGCGTCCTCCGCACTCTGTGCCACGCTCCTGCTCGGGATAGCCGGGCCGGCCGCCGTCGCGGCCGGCAGCGACTCTGCGCGTGGCCGCACCCACGCGGCGGCACCCGTCCCCGGCGCGGACGCCCTTCTGGCGCAGGTCCAGTCGCTCGCGAACATCAGCGGCGTCCTCGCCCCCGTCACCGACCTGCTCAACGCCGCCCTCAAGGCGGACGGCGGCCAGCTCCCCGCCGCCGACGCGACGAAGCTCGCCCAGGCCGTGAAGGACGCGATCGCCAAGGCCACCGCGACGCTTCCGGCCGTGCCCGCCGCGCCCAGCGTGCCGACGTTGCCCAGCACGCCCGCACTGCCCGCCGTGCCCTCGCTCAAGAACACCGACGAGCGTGGCGACACCGAGGAGCGGGGTGACGTCGAGGGGCGCGCCCGCGCCGAGGAGCGAGGCAACGCCGGGCAGCAGGACGACAAGGCGCCGCGTGCCAAGGGTTCGCGAGCCGCGGCGAACCTCGCGGGCGACGCCCTCGCCGCGCTGCAGAAGGCGGTCGACACGCTGGTCAAGGCGGTCACGTCCGGCGACGCCACCCAGGTGGTGCCCGCGGCCACCGCCGTGGTGACCGGCCTCGTCAACCTCGTCGTCGCCATCGTGCTCGGCGGCGGCCTCCCGGCGCCGAACCTGCCCGGTCTGCCGGCGCTGCCGAGCCTGCCGTCGGCCTCGCTGCCGAGTCTGCCCGCGACGTGATCGTCCGTGACGCGAACGTCCGTGACGCGAACGTCGAGGTCGTCGCCCGTACGGTGAGAGCCCGCGCGGTGAGCACCTTCGCAGCGTGAGCGCCTGCGCCGTGAACGTCGACCACGTGAACGTCGGCGACCGCTCTCCCGCCCTCCTGGGCGTGGGGAGCGGCGCCTGAGGCGACACGGTCGCCCGACCGGCCGTGGTGGGGGGGGGGGGGGGTCTGGGGGCGCGGCCCCCCCCCCGTAGCGCAGGGTCCTCGGGACGGGGGGCTGCGGTTGTCAGAGTGTGGTATCGATAT
>NZ_JBHWEL010000053.1:0-38328 GCF_042734135.1 Streptomyces sp. NPDC059668
GGAGCGAGTAACTCCCACTCCAGGTCGGTGAGTTCATGGCGACGTATCACCTGGCCATGATCCACCATCCGATGATCTTTGAAGACGGACCCTAGACCCGTTCCAGCGGGCGGTGAGGGGGTGGCGGGGGCTCGACCTGGATGGAATCGTGGGGGCGGACGGTCCCTCCACGGCGGACCACAGCCATGACGCCACACTTGAACGTGAACTCGCCGGACAAGGAGTCCATGGCGAAAACCTCACCGAGCAGTCCCTTGCGGAAGTCGTTGATCTTCGAGCACGGGTTGCGCAGTCCGGTCACCTCAAGTACCGCCTGCTCCCCGAGATGGAGTAGGGCGCCGGTAGGCAGGCCCAACAGGTCCATCCCGCGCGTGGTGATGTTTTCGCCGAGCTGGCCCGCAGAGACCCTATAGCCCTTGAGCGCGAGTTCGTCGAAGAGTTCCTCGTGCATCAGGTGGACCTGGCGCAGGTTGGGCAGGTTCGGCTCGTAGGTCATGCGGAACTGGTGGCGGATCGTCTCACCTGCGTGAACGTCTCCTTCCACTCCGAGCCCCGTGCGCAGCCTGATGGAATCGCGATTGGGCTTGCTGAACGAGTACCCCTCGTTACGGCTCACTGCGGTCACCTGACCAGGCATCACGCCCTCCACCTGTCGTCGTCCTGCGGCCGGTCGATCATAGAGGCGGTGCAAGCAGCCTTGTGAGGGAAGCGTGCAGTGAGCGGACCTCATCGGGCGGATGGGTCATGTCCGGCTCCTGATCGGCACCGTCCCTCAACGAACGCCAAAGAGACAGCTCTCAGTCCCGCTCGGTCCAATCCCTGAGGACGACTGCAAGGGCCCTCACATCCAGGGGCCCGGCCGCCACCTGCTCAGCGACGTCCGCGGCCTCTTTGGCGAGGATCCGTGCGGACAGGCCGCTTGCATGCAGGTAACCGACCGCGACCGCTGCGCCGAAGAGCTCGTTGCTGTGCTCGAGCGCCGGAACCCGGGTAAGGGAGTGGAAGAGAGAGGCTGCCCGGTCCCACGGATGCGGATACGCGGGTTCGTCCATGACCTGGAAGGGATGTCGCGCCCGTGCCGCCTCCAGAGCCCCAGTCCGTAATGTCCGGATCGCCGAGCTGGGTGCGTGCAACTTCCAAGATCCACGGAAGATCTACCGTGAGGTACACGAGATCGTTGCCGTCCTATGCCGCGGTCGCGGTGGGCCCGGGCTCGGGTCCGAAGCGGTTCGCGAACTCCTCGCGCATCCCGGGTGTGCTCAGGAACTGGGCGCTGCCATCGAGGAAGCGGGCTTTGTCGAGCTGGTGGGCCAGGACGCGTCCGGCGTACACCGTGGGATCCTCGTGCAGTTCGCCGGCTTCGCGTGCGAGCTGCTCGTAAAGGTCATCGTCGATGCTGATGCGGAGCTCCTTGGGCATGGTCTTCACGGTAGCCGGATCCGGCTGGTGCTGGGGAGAGTACGGCCGAAGGGCTGCCGCACTCCTGTGGGTGCAGGCGAGCAGCAAACATCAGGTGCAGTGATGACAATCGCTCTACGCGGAGGTCCGTCAGCCAGACTCCAGCGGAGCCCGATCCTTCAGGCTGTTCAGACTGGTGTTCACATCCTCCCGGGGCGGGGCGAGCGCGCTGTAGCCATCCCCCGCCACAACCGCGGCCGCTGATCCCGCACCAGGCAACCTTTGCCCCTGCCTGTACGGTCCGGACATGGATGCAAGGCACCAGCCGACAGTTGATGAGGTTGCGGATTGCTTCGCGTCGCTGATCGACGGTCGGCTGACGAGGGATGAGGCTGACCGCTGGGCTGCACGGTGGGTGGCCGACGACCGGCTCTCCTGGGACGACATCTCGTGGTGGGCGCTGAACCTCCTGCAAGGAATTGACCTGCCTGCGGATAGAGGCGGCGGTTACCTGCACGACGACGAGCGAGTACGGGGTTGGCTCGTTGAACTGAGGAAACGTCGAATGGTATGAAACGGCCGGGCTGCTCGCAGCTCGGGTCCCGGACGCTGGCAGGCTGTGCGCATGGTCGAGCGGGTACCAATTCGTGGGATTGGTGATGAGGAGGGCCGACGGTTGCTCCGGATCGTCCGCCGCGGCACCGGGTCGGCGGTGACCTGGCGTCAGGCACAGATGTTGCTGATGTCCCCACAGGGCATGGCGAAGATCGCCGAGGCCACGTTCCCGGCTCGGTCCGGGTCCGGGACGTGATCCACAACTTCAACATCCACGGCTTCGACTTGGATGTCCACGACAGAGCCGACCGATACGCTGGCGCCTACTCGAAGTCGAAGAGGGCGCGCTCCCCCGCGGCCGCGCAGTCACGCGGCGGCCGCGGACTTCACGTACAAGCGGTCGGCGCTGGCCGCGCCGCAGGCGCGGCGCCAGCACTCGTGGGGCTCTCGCCAAGCCACCCGGACCGTGCCACGATCCGGGCAGACTCCCTCACTATCCCCCACCGGGAGCCAGTCCTGCGTGACTGGACTCTCAGCCTGAACGGCGGGTGCATCAGTCAGCACCGGAACACGAGTGGAGGACAATTTCCCCCTGTGTCGTACTTGTCGCTACGAGGATAGTTCCATCTAGCTTCGTGACGATACTTACGACGCCGCTCCTCAGCGAAAGATGGATGGGCTCACCTGAGTCCGCGTTCCAAGCACGAACGATCTCGTCGGCGCCTGCAGCGAACATCACCGCTGTCCCACCGATGTTCGCCGTTGCGAGGCTATATACCGCGACACCGGTCTCGATAGGCCCGCCGACCTGTGTGCCGGTCGCGGCACTCCATCTCTTCAATACTCCTTCTTGATCGCTAGAAACGAATGAGGGGACCTGCGCAGAAGGCAACTCCTGGATAATAGAGATCCCGGAATCGTGTCCCTCAACCGGTTCGCCCACTTGTTCTCCGGTGGCAGCGTTCCAGCGCCACACCCGGCCGGCCTCATCTCCGGAGACCATCACACCCGTAGCGTCAGAGGACGGCACGAACCCAACGGCCATCATGGCTCCCCGACCCTTCGCGGGTACGCCGTCCAGCGGTGCACCTGTGACCGGGTCCCACCGGTACACAACGCCGTCGTGGCCTGCACCCACGAGAATGGGGCGCCCATCCGGCAACACACCGCTGGATACAGCCCAGATGGTCCACCCCTCCCAGCTCATCTCCGCATGATGTTCCCCTGAAAGTGCGTCCCACCACTCGATACCGTCTTCCGTGGCGATGGCAAGCCGTGGCCCATTGCCGGGAATCTGAACCAGAGCCTTGTCGTTGCAGCCGGGCATGCCCTCGCGGTCCCACCAATCCCTGCCACCAGTATTGATGTCCCAACGGCTGACTTCCGACCCGTCTGGTACCGAGGACAGAAGCAGCGGCTCTCCGCTGTGGCCTAGCCCCAGCAGCGGCCCCGCAACGTGGTCGAAGCCTGAGGAGAACCTGGTGATCTCCTGGAGCTGCAAGCGTTCCACACCCATCCCACTCATCACCTTCCTTCCTACCGCCTGCTTTGCCAGGCACGTTCCGCCTGCTGTCAATTCTGATTCCTGACCGAACGGGCAGGCTAAAGGTTGTCCCGTAATGGATCTTGTTGTCGATGCGGATGCTAACGGCCCTGGTAGGTCCCTCTCGGTTATCCGTTGAGGGTGAGGTTGTGCAGACGTGCGATGCCGCGCATGGCGTGGTGGACGCCGTCGCCTTTGAGGCGGCAGTCGCGTAGGATCTTCCAGCTCTTCATGCGGGCGAAGGTGTGCTCGACGCGGGCTCGAACTCGCCTGTGTGAGCGGTTGTGTTCCTCTTTCCAGGCCGGAAGTTCCTCACCCTTCGTCCTGCGGTGCGGGATGACGAGCCCGGTTCCCTGATAGCCACCGTCCGCGACGGTCATGGTGTGGCCCACGGCATCCTTGGCGCCAGATTCCTCCCAGCCCCGGGAGTCGTGCCGATTTCCGGGCAGAGGCCGGGCCGACGATGACGACCAAGCGGGTGTCGGCGTCGATGACCACCTGATGAGCCGTGGAGTGGCAGTAGTTCTTCGACTGCTCGGCGATCGAACGGTCCCGGGTGGGCACCAGGGTGCCATCCACGATGAGCACGGTGTCCTTACGGAACCGCTCGCGCGACCGAAGTGCGAGCCTCGGGCCGAGATCATCGATGGTCCAGCAGGCCGCCGACTTGGAGACACCGAACAGCGGAGCGAGCTGACGCAGGGTCAAGTTCGTACGCCAGTAGGCCGTGACCAAGAGGAGGCGATCCTCCAGTGGTAGACCCCACGGCCGTCCACGCCGCGGCTCCTTGGCGACTTCGCGACGCACCGCGGTCACCAGCCTGCTGAAGCAACGTGGGCTCAGCCCGGTGAACGGGGCTATCCAGGACGTCTCCACCGCCGTGATCACACCAGCCATCCGGAGATCATTTCAATTGCCGACGGCCCGCCCATCGGCGATCCTGGGCACCCAGCAAGGAGGGTGGGCGAGATGGGGCTGATGCTCTTCCCAGGTGACGACGACGTGACAAGTCCAGACGTCTCCTGGTCCTACACCGGCTTCGGGATGTTCAGGGAGTGGCTGGCCCAGACCGAGGGGTTCGCGCTCGCCGAGATGGACGGCTTCGGCGGAGACCGCGACTGGTCCAGCGTCTCCACCACGCTGGAGCCACTCCTCAACCATCCAGACGACGATGGCCCCGACCTCACGCCCGCTCAATGCGCGGCCATGCTGCCCCGTCTGGAAGCAATCCTCGATCACCGTCTGCCGGACCCCAGCGACCCTGTCCTACGACGGCGCATCGGAGACGTCAGTCAGTTGGTCACCGTCCTGCAGTCTTGCGTGAACAAGAACGTCGACCTCATCTTCGGCTGATCCGGGAGCGCGTCGCGACCCACCGCCGAGGGATGGCGGCGGCTCGCAGTTACGGGACAACCTTTACGAGCTGGTGCACGACAAGCGGTGAGGCGTCGAGGCCGTGATGGTTGATCATGGTCGGGTGGTGGGGAACAGGACTCGCTCAGCGATCATCAGTAACCGTCGGATCACGGGCCTGACAGGCGATGTGATCGCTGAACTCGTAGCTGAGATAGGCCAAGATAGGCCCGTTGTGGCATGAGCGTCACCAGGTCAAGCTGGCCTCGGCCGCGGAGGCGGACCGTGGGCGGTGGGCCGAAACACCAGTTGGTCTTCGTCGATCGGCTGCTGGCCACTCTCGTCCATCTTCGGCACGGGGCCACCCACGACGTGCTGGCCTGCTGGTTCAGCGTGGACCACTCCACCATCACCCGAGCCATCGGCGAGGTGCGGCCTCTGCTCGCCGAACGCGAATGCACCGTCAGACCGGACGTACGGTTGCGGACCCTGGGCGAGGTCGTTGCCCACCTCGGCACGAGCGGGACGACCGGCATCATCGACGGCACCGAGATCCGGGGGAGGCGGCCCGCCGTCGGGCGTAGGTACCGTGACAAGTTCATCTCCGGCAAGAACAAGCAGAACGCCGTCAAATCCATGGTGGTCACGGATGGCGAAAGACGCGTGCTGTGGTGCAGCCCGACCCGGCCCGCAAGCTGCGCGGACATCACCCACGCGCGTCAATTAGGGCTGGTCAAGCTCCTGGACGATGGGCCTGCGGTGGAGATCCTCGCGGATGCCGGTTACCAGGGCTTGGGTGCCCAGACCGGCGGCCGGGTGGTGACGTCCCCGCACCGCAAGTACAAGAGGAACGCCCCAGACTGGTATGAGGAGATGTACGAGCGGCAACGCAAGGCACATTCCTCACGTCGTATCCGGGTCGAGCACGGCATCGCCCACCTCAAAAACTGGCGGGCTCTGGCCCGACACCTCGGCCGCC
The DNA here is from genome assembly GCF_042734135.1 of Streptomyces sp. NPDC059668. Lineage (NCBI taxonomy): Bacteria > Bacillati > Actinomycetota > Actinomycetes > Kitasatosporales > Streptomycetaceae > Streptomyces > Streptomyces sp. NPDC059668. Next base: position 5,829 of record NZ_JBHWEL010000053.1, read on the forward strand.
GCGAGCACATGAGCGACACCGTCCAGGCCATCGCCGGCCTGCTGTCCCACCAGCAGACCGCGGACCTTAGCTCGACACAGCAGATGTAGGCACAAGCCCCACCGACGTTCTCGACGCCTCACCGCTTGTCGTGCACCAGCTCGTTAGGTGAAACCTCGTCCTTTCATGAGTGGCAGATGCTGATGGCTGATCATGGTGGTTTTGACGTCGCTGACCTGCACCGTTGCCCCATGTCTGAGCCTCTGCCGAACGTCGGCGGCCTTCACCTTGCGGGTGAAGGTTCTGGTAGGCCAAACCAGTCTGCAACCGGCCAGTGATGTCACGGTGATCGGCTCCACAAGCGTCCGACTGGGGACTCAGCGCGGATGCCGGTGGCGTCGAAGGACACGAGCTTGCCCTGGCCGGCGAGCACGACCGTTTTTGCTGCGAGGGTGGCGGTGGTTGTGGGCCAGCCGGACCAGCCGTGCACCTCGAAGTTCTTCACGCCGATACAGACCAGGACGAACTCGACCGCGTTGTGCCCACGTGTCTGCCACAGGTCCACGGCGCCGTCCGGGACGGCGAAGGCGGAGAACCTCAGGGTGACCGACGCTTCGCGTTCGTCGACGAGGACGGACGTCAGGTCGTAATCACTCAGCGGTGGCGGGCGTGAGCCCAGAACTTCGCGGACCGTCTCAGGATTGGTCAACTCGGCAGCCCAGTCGTGGTCACTCATAGAACCTCTTCGCGGTCGTGAGAGGGAGGACCCGGTACAGATACTGGTCAACTCGGTTCTCGAACCAGCGCTGAGCGGCATCGGGGTCCGCCTCGATGGAGCGATACGCGTTGAGATGGCCAGCCTGAAGGCCGGCCCAGGCGGTGAAGTCCAACGAGAATCCCGCTCCGTGCACAGCGACCCTGATCCGGCGCTCGTGGACTTGGACGAGGGGGCTGACCTCGATGTCGACCACGGTGTGGTGGGGAACGCCCCTCATCCGCAGGTCCTCGCCCACGGCCAGGAACTCGATCTGGGCCTCGAACCGGTCGCAGCCCGCCTCGGTCCAGGGCAAGGGAGCGCGGTCCGGAAAGCGCGGCAGTTCCACCCGCAACTTCACACTGGGGCCGTAGGGGCTCAGGTGGACCGACCTGAGGACCAGGCGCTCCAAAGGCGGCAACTCGGTGTAGAGCGCGGTCAGCCGCTCGGAGTGCACCAAGAGCTGGGACCACGTGTCGGCTGGCATGGATGGGCTCGTCTGCTTCTGGACATCTCGCGCCCGGCGAGGCTGCCCCGATCATCCAAGAGGCGGCCGGAGATCTAGAAAAGGCCCCTGAACGCTCGAGCGTTCGCCGACCTGGTCCGCCACCAGCGCGGAAACCTGCTGCTGAAGTGGATCCGGCAGGCCGAGCAGGACGCACCGAAGCCCATGAAGGGTTTCGCCGGCTTCCTCCGCCAGGACCTCGACGCGGTAACCGCCGGTCTGACTCTGCCCTGGAGCTCCGGAGTTGTCGAAGGACACGTAAACCGAGTGAAGACGCTCAAGCGAGCCATGTACGGCCGAGACTCGTTCCGACTCCTCTGGACACGCATTCTCACCCGGCCATGATCTTCGTTGTCAGAGCACCGCTTTCAGGCAATGGCCGCGACACTATGACAGTGGACGCGAATGACGAGACCTGCGATCAACAGTTGCCCCTACCTCCAAGACCAGTTCTGCCAGACCTTGCTGCAGCACGTAGTCGCGGGGCGGCTGACGTTGTCGAGGCTCATTGGCAGTCCCTACGACTCAGCTGGCAGTGGAGGCATGCAGTACATCAGATCCGCACGCCCGGGCGCCCATATCCGGGCATCGTTCCGCTGCTGAAAGCTGCCGCCGCTCAACCACGACTCCGGCGGCTGTATCCGTTCACCAGCCACTTCGCCCTGCTCTTCAGCAGCTCCACCAGCTACCCCTGGACTGTGCATGCCGGATCGATCGAGCCCTTGCACAACGGCCGGTTCAAGGTTCGCCGACGCAGTCCTTTCGCCGTGATCGGCGAAGTCGAGACCGCCGAAGAGGCTGTGGCCCTCCTGCTTGAACTCCTGCCAGCCGGCCCCGAGCCCGTCATCACCGCCTCCGCGGACGAGCACGTGTGACGGTGTGTGGCCACGCCCATCGATATCGGCACCCCGCAGCCTCTACTCGAGATCATTCACGATAAAGCGGCCAGAGCCCGAATTTTCCCCAGTGTTGCTCTTCGTCTCAGTTGGTTCACGGAGTGAACCAACTGGGGAATGTGGGGAGCGGAAGGCAGAAGGACCCACCGATCACACGCTCAGTGAGTCCTTCGTCTGGGGCGACTGTCGGAGGCGCGCTGGAGCTGACTGTCCCGGCGCCCGTGCGGCTCGGCTGCGGATACCGGCCTTCGCCCGGAACCGGCAACGTGAAACCATCAAGCGATGACCGGAACGAGCAGTGACGACGGCCGCACCTTCCGGCGCGAGACCGAGCAGGTCGTCAACGAGATCGCCCAGGGGCTCCGCACGTTGGACGCTGGCATGGGCTGGTTCTCCGGCCTCGCCCCGACACGCCAGCAGGAGGTACTGCAGGAAGTCGCCGGCTATGCGATGCAGGCCCACATTACAGCTGCTGATGGCCGTGCGGGGGTGGCGCGATCTGGGGTGAAGCCCACGGCCAACCCCGCGGTAATGATCTGCATGGACCCGCCCCGCTACGGGTTCGCGGGCCTCCCCGCCGCCGAACACGTCAAGGCATTCCGTGTCCTCGTCTCCGTGTTCGCCATTGCCGATACTCGCCGCCGCGAGACGTACTGCAAAGGCGCCTGCGGACATGCATGGCACAACCTGCCAGCGGCAACCGGGCAGCCCTAGCATCGGCCACTCTCTATCCGCGCAGTCATCCCGAAACGGCTCCCGCAGTCACGTGCATAACCACTCGCCCGGGTTCCGCCTCTGCGCATGGGAATGACGTCAGGGCTTGCCGCGGGGATGGTGGGACGGGCGGCCTCGGGGGTGGCAAGCAGGGCGACGATGGTGACCGGCTTGTCGCAATGAGGGCAGTTGCGGTTGCGGTCGGTGTCAGTGCGGTGGGTTCGGGCGATGGCGGCCCGGTCGGTTCTGTCTCAAGGGTGTCGTTGGCGTCGTCGCGCTCGCGTCGTCGGCGGCGGGCTGCTTCTGCTTTGCACCGTGGTGAACAGTAGGTATGGCGGGTGGCTGCATGTGGGTTGACCTGGAACTGCGTCCAGCAGATCGGGCAGTCACGGAGTTCAGCCAGCACGTCCGGTCACCCCTTTGCGGAGGTTGTCGGAGTGGGCCTGGTGCGATCGGAGACGGTAGGACGGGCCGTCGATGCCGACCACAGCGGCCCGGTACAGGAGGCGGTCGAGCATCGCGGCAGCGACGGTGGCACCACAGCGCGAACACCGTGCTGCACTACGGCAAGGACGCGCCCTGACCGGCCCGGACAAGGAGCACGCCGAAACCTCGATGCTCGCCCTGCACCTGCTCCAGTCCGCGCTCGTGCACATCAACACCCTGCTGGTACAGCAGGTCCTGGCCGAACCGACGTGGGCCATGAACCTGAGCGACGAGGACCGGCGCGCCCTGACCGCGCTGTTCTGGTCCAACGTCAACCCGTACGGCACGTTCCGACTGGACATGAGCAGGCGCCTCGACCTCGGGCCGGCCGCTGCCGTGCCCCGTCCCCCGCAGCCCGGCGGACGCCGTCGGCCGCTCGGCCACGACGATGTGATGAAGGGCTTTCAGGGTGTGGGCGACAGCGTTCGCCAGGACATCAGGGCGGCGATGGCCGAGGCCGCACCGGCCAGTGTGACGACCAGCGCCGGGGCCGCGACTTCGCCCAGCGCGCCTCCGGCTGCGGCGGCCAGGCCCTGCAACGTCATCGTTCCGGTCAGCAGCAGGCCGAACGCCTGACCACGCTGCGTCTCGGGCACCGCGTCGAGGAACCTGCGGGCCAGCGCGAGCTGGTAGGCGACGCCGAAGCCGGACACCGTCAGCAGGATGACGGCGTATCCCGGTGTGGGGTGCAGCGAGAACCCCAGCAGCGGCAATCCGAGCGCAAGCGCCAGGGGGCGGGCCAGCCGCTCCCGGCCCGCAGGGCGCACCAGGCGGCCGACGATCAGGTTGCCGGCGAACATCCCGGCGGCAACCGCTGCGAACAGCAGACCGGCCGCGTCAGGCGCGCCGACCTGTGCGGCGTACGGGACCAACACGCCCTCGGCGCCGACCATCAGCGCCGGTGCCAGCCATTGCGCCAGCAGCAGCGCCCGGACCGCAGGCAGGCGCAGCAGCGCCCGGTTCACCTGCCAGGTCTCGCTGATGCCAGCCGAGGCGCCGGTGCGGCGGCGTGGGCGGTGGGCCAAGCGCAGTTGCAGCATGCCTGCCGAGGCCAGGCAGGTCGCGGAGGTGATCCAGAGCGCGCCTGGCGCGCCGACAGCAGCGATCAGCATGCCGCCAGCGGCGAAACCGAGCACCTGCGTGCCGCCGGCCGCCATGGAGAAGACGGCACGGCCGAGCACGTAGCGGTCGCCGTCCAGCAGGTCGGGCAGAAGGGCAGTACGCGAAGCGGAGGCGACGGCGCTGGGCACACCGGTAACGAACACCAGTGCCAGCATGGCCGGTACCGGCAGTAGACCGGCGGCAAGCACGACGCTGACCGCGGTGCGCAGCACCTCGTAGCCGACTATGACGGTGCGCGGAGGCCAGCGGTCGGCGAAAGCCAGCAGCAGCGTGCCGCCCAGGGCATAGGGAAGGAAGCCTGCCGCATACGCCAGCGCCGACATCAGCGGCGACCCGGTCGCCGCATAGACGATCACGGACAGTGCGAGCATCCGCACCGTCTCGCCGATCAGGAAGAGCGTGTAGCTGCCGAACAGCACACGGAACTGGCCCACAGCGAATACCTCGCGGTAGGTGGCCGGGTGTGCCGCGACGGGCGTGGTGGGCATGGCCGACAGCATCACGGCAGCCCAGCCACGGTGACTATGCTTTCGTGTGGAGGCAAAACATGCTGGCCATCGAGGTGGGACCCGTCGACGTGGCACGTACCCGCTACGCGATCTCGCCGCTGGGCGAGGCGATGCAGGCGCTGCGCGTCGCAGCCGGCGTCCAGGCCGCGGGCCCGCTCCGGCCGTGGGCCGAGCGCATCGCGCCCCGATACCAGCAGCTGCGCCGGCAGGTGCCCGCAGTCGGGGCGCTGACGGCGCTGTTCCGCCGCGGCGGCTACAACGCCGACTTCATCCATCCGCCGCCGTCGGGCTCCGGTGGCGACTTCGCCGCTGAGCTGGCCGCCGTGCGTGCCACGCCCCTGCGCCGTGCACGCCTGGAACTGGCCCGCAACCTGTCAGGCCTTCGGACACCGCCACGCTACGTGCAGCGCATCCTCGACGCGCCGGACGTGGTCACCCGGCTCGCTGATGCGCTCGAGGCGAGCTGGCAGGCGCTGGTCGAGCCGGACTGGCCGCGGCTGCGAGCGGTGCTGGAGCGCGACCTGGTCCGCCGCGCCGGGCACCTGGCGATGTACGGCTGGGCGGCAGCGCTGTCCGACCTCGACCCGCGGGTGAGCTGGCGCTCCGAGGGACAGGCCGGGACCATCGAGGTCCGCACGGGCTCGCGTACCGAGTGGGACCGGCACCGGCTGGCCGGCAACGGCCTGCTGCTGATGCCTACGGTGTTCGGCACTCTGATCAGCTACGTCGAGCCGCCATGGCCCTACGCCCTGGTCTATCCCGCCCGGGGCATCGCGGACCTGCTCGGCCCAATGGCGCGTGCACCGGGCGGCGAGGCCCTGAGCCGACTGGTCGGCCCGCGCCGCGCGGACGTGCTGCGCGCGCTGGACGTGCCGGCAACGACGACGCAGTTGGTCGCCCAGCTCGGCCTGAGCCTAGGCACCGTCGGCAGCCATCTGGCGGTGCTGCGGGATGCCGGTCTGGTCACCCGCACTCGCACCGGCCGGGCCGTCCGCTACGAGCACACGCCGCTGGGCGCAGCCCTGGCGGCCAGCTGAACGCCGCCGGGCGGCACGCCTGGCCGCCCGAGGCGGGGTGCCATTGACGAACGGCGATCCAACCGACAGGTAGCTCAGCGTGACGCTTCAGGGGTTGGAGTACGCGGCGGACCGTGGGCAGAGCTACGGTCGGTGTTTTTTGCCGCAGGTGGACCGCCGCACGGCGGCGTGTTTCACGAGCGACCACCTATTAGAGGGCTCCCAGCAGGCCGACCGTCCCGACGCCGGCCAGGAGGAGGCCGATCAGGTCACGAGCGAGGCGACGTCGCGGTGCCTGGTGGCTGGGGAGCGGTTGAGGCTGCGTTGGAGGATTCACGCGGCGGACCGTAGGGAGGCCCGCCCTTTTGCGTCGCGGGCTACCCGTGGCCGCTGATCACCAGGGGAGCCAGTCCCAGACGCTCGAACCGTGGGAGCTGCCGCCCCCGACGATCACCAGGAGGCCGACGCCGAGCCACACGAGGATCGCGATGACGGCGGCGACAGCGGCGGCCGCGTGGCCGTTCCCGCCCGTGCTGGCGTACGTGAGGCCGCCGGAGAGCGCACCGAGGAGGAAGGTAGGCATGCGCGGGCCCTATCGAGCGGGACGGGAGACGCCGGAGACGTAGGCGCCGATGCCGCGCCGCTGGATGGTGCCGCCGGGGATGACCTTGGCGTTCGGCGGCGGCTCGGGCACCTTGCGCTTGGCACGCACCGTCTGGTCGCCGCCGATCAGATGCCGGTTGTCGACCAGAGCCTCGCAGTCCTTGCCAGAGACGTCCTCGTACGGACGGCGGCAGCTGCGGCAGTAGACCTCAAGGGCGTCGACCCGGGTCCCGGAGTCCGCGGTGTAGCTGCCGCGGAAGTCGGCGGTCTTCGCGATGCGGTCCTCGACCTTGATCTCCGCGGCCACGATCCACACGTGCGCGAGGGTGTCGACCTCGTCCGGCGCCGCGGTGTCGGGCGGGGGCACTTCCAGGGGCTCGTCGAAGAGACTCGCGAAAAGCTCAAGCTCAAGTTGGTCACGTACTACTGCTGTTGTCACGAACCATCCTCCGGTATCGCAGTGGCCCCCCAGCGTCAACGCCTCTGTGCCATATGGACTCAGTGACCGCGCCGGGCGTTACACCCATCGGTCTCGGGCAGCAGAATGCCCCGCTCGTCCGCCTCGGGGGGTGCGGGCGAGCGGGGTCGCTCTGGAGGGAGGGTCAGGCTGCCGTGGGAAGAGCCCAGCTGGGCCCGTTGGTGTCCTGGTAGTACACGGTCTGCTTGGTCGGTGTGACGGTCAGCAGGAAGGCATCACGCGCGGGTTCGTCCGTGAAAACCTTCGCCAGTTCCTCGACGGTGTCCCACAGGCGTTGCGGGCCGATCTGCTGCACGGAGCCCGAAGCGTGGGCGACGGCGGTGGAGCCGTCCGCGGTCCACAGCCCCACGGCGTCGGCCCCGCCCTGCCCGTTCGGCCAACTGCAGGACCTGTAGCCGGGGAGAGCCACAGAGGCCGGGAACTTGAGCTTCCCGAGGAGGGCCGTCGGCGCAACGTTCGTGGTGGTGGACCCCTGTTGCGCCACGGCGTCGAACTGGGGCTCTGCCCCGCCGGTGCGCCGCGTCATGAAGTGCGCAGGCGTGGGGAGGAACCGACCGGTGGCGTGGCCGGGGCCCGTGATCGTGACCCGAGCGAGCCCGTAGCCGAGCGGGGCGACGATGACGGCGCCGGGGGCCGCCTGGTCCAGGAGCGGCTTCGGGATGGAGTGGAGACCGACGGTCGAGATGATGCGGTCGTAGGGCGCGCCAGCCGCGTAGCCCTCCGCGGCGTCGCCCACCGCCACGGTCGGGTTGAAGCCCGCGTGCCGCAGCCGCTCGGCTGCGGAATCGATCAGCCCGGGGTCGATGTCGATGCTGGTCACCTTCGTCTCGCCGAGCCGCTCGCAGAGCAGGGCCGCGTTGTAGCCGGTCCCGGTCCCCAGTTCGAGCACGCGGTGCCCGTCGCGGACGTCCAGGGCGTCGAGCATGGCCAGCATGATCGATGGCTGGCTCGACGAACTGATGGGGACGCCCTGCTCGTCGAGCTGCGTGGTCAGAGCGGTGTCGCTGTAGACCGCTTCCAGGTATCCGGGGTCCCCCCAGACGCACCCCTTCCACGCGCCGGTACCGTCCTGCGCGAAGAAGCGGGGCATGAACATGTGGCGCGGCACAACGCTGAACGCATCAGCCCACTCGCTCGGGCGGCCGGCCGTGAGGTCGGCCGCCATGCGCTGGCGCGCTGCGGCGCTGGCGCCGTCGTCAGGCAGGGTCATGCAGATGCTCCCATCAGGTAGTCGGCGTGCGCCGCGGCAATCGGTAGGCCCGTCCGATTCTCGACCCACCCCCACGTGCCGGCCGGGTTGTTCTCGAAGAACACCCACTCGCCGGTGGAGCGGACAGCGAAGTCGAAAGCCCCGAACGAGATGCCGTAGGAGGCGAGGAACCGGCGGACCGCGCCCGCGACGTCGTCCGGCACGTCCACCGTGTCGTACTCGATGTGGTCGTAGTCGGTGCGCCAGTCGGTACCAGCGGCCTCGCTCGTCGTGATGAGCTTGCCGCCGAAGACCTGCCCGCCGACGGCGATCAGCCGCACCTCGAAGGCCTTGGGGATGTCTTCCTGGAAATAGTGGGCGGTGGTGGCGATCCCGTCATCGAAGTCCGCCGGGTCCACACGGTGGGTGGCGACCATCAGCCGACGCTCTTCGCCGACGTCGAGTCGGCCGCCGAGAATAGGCTTACAGATCAGGAGGCCGTTGACCTCCTTCGCGAAGGTCCGGGCCGCGTCGGGATCGTTCGTGATGATGCTGCGCGGAACCGTCAGCCCGCAGCGGGTCGCGGCGACGAGCTGCTGCGGCTTGTGGGCGGCGATCCGGTCGGCGTGCGGGTTGTTGAGCCACGGCACGCCGGGCAGGGCCGCGAGCACGTTGAGGATCGCGGCGTCGGCCTGGTTCTGCGCCCAGGTGGCATACGGCTCGGGGACGGTGTCGGCGATGCGGGGACGTGCGGGCCGCCGCCAGTAGACGGCCCGCACCTCCTCAAGCCGCGCCGTCCGGCGCCCGTCGTCGATGGGTCCCGTCCAGCCCGGTTCGTGCGGCTGGTGCGAGCCGGTCAGGGTGACCTGCTGCGGGAACTCCGCGACGTCGAACCGCATCACGGGTACGCCGCGCTGGTTGAGCTCGTCAACGACCATGTCGGCCGCCGCGTCGAGCTGTTCAGCAACGACGAGCACAGGGCGGGCGGCGGTGGTCATGACGCCGGCGCGTAGTACGGGTCGGAGACGTCGTCGCCCTGGCCGTCCAGGTTGGTGTCGGTGGTCGACGCCGCCTGGGTGGTGGTGTGCCAAGGCTTGCCCTCGGCGGTCAGGTTGAGCTGCCGCTCGCTGTCCCAGCGCACACCGGCGATCGACGTGCTGACCAGGAACGGCGGGGCTGCCGCCCGTGCGGCGAACGGAATCAGTGCAGTGGTCATCTGTTTCTCCTGTCCGAGTTGGATGGGATCTTGCTGACCTGCCCGATGGCCCGGGCGCCGGGCCGCCGAGCAGGAGTCTGTGGGGTGGCCCTCATGCGGGGCGGGGGAGATAGGCCAGGAACACGCCGCGGGCGCCGAGCCGGTGAAGCAGCTCCTCGTACCTGGCGTTGTCCGTCGTGATGGCCTGTCGGCTGATGGCGACGATGCCGTGCGCGAAGCCCTGCTCCGCGTACCGCGAGGCTTCCGCAAAGCCGGTCCGGTCCGTGACCGGAGGGGCCTGGCCGAAGTCCCAGAAGGCGGTGAGCGCGAGCTTCCAGCCCTGGCTACGCACGTAGGCCGCGATGAGCTCCTGGTCCGCCCGGCGCTCGGCGACGGACGACGCCAGCACGTACGTTGCCACGCGCACCGTGCGCCGCGCCGTCTCGATGACCTGCCGCTCGTACGCGCTGCGCAGGCTCTCCAGCTCGTCGGTGAGAGCGGTGGGGAGGCTGGGCTGTCCGCTGTCTGGGCTCACGTCGTGTTCCTCGTGGTTGGGGCCCTGCCGCCGGATGCCAGGTCAGGGTGCCCGGCGGCAGGGGGTGGCCGCGTGCGGCGGATCGGAGCGGAGCCGCCGCACGCAGGGATCAGGAGGTGGTGCAGAGGATGTCCGCGAGGACCCGTTCGTGCGGGGTGGGCGCTGGGCGGAACTTGTCGAGGGCGTCCCGCAGCGGCCAGCGTGGTACCAGGCGGTCGCCGCGGCACGGGCGTAGCCAGAACGAGCCGGGGGGCTCCGTGTGGGCCATCGCGGGGAGGACGAGTTCGTTTGGTGCGCCCAGGCACATGGCGTACGGGTGCGGTTCCCAGACCGCGTGCGTACCCGGGGGAACGAACCAGATCAGCCAGTCGCGGTCGGGATCCTCGATCACGGGGCCACAGGCAGGTGCGTCGGGGCGGGCCCCGCGGATGTGCTGGACCTCGTCCATGAGTCGGACGGCGGCGTACGCCGCGGGGCCGGCCGCGGTGACGACGATGTCGAAGAACGACCCGCCGAGCGGCAGTTTCAGCGGCGCCCCGCGCTGCAGGTGCATCAAGTTCCGCACCTGTGCGGCGAGGTCGTGCATGTCCGGCGCGACGTCCTCGGGCGCGATGTCCTGGGTGCGGCTGGTGAAGTCCACGGGGCCCGGAGCGGGTACGTGCTTCGGAGGACGCTGGGGTAACGGGGCCAGTGTCATGCGGCACCATCCCAGGTCGCGGGGAGGACGGCCTGAACGGTCTTGCCGATGACCGTGCTGGTGACGTCCTTCTTGACGTCCCAGGACAGGCGCCCGCCGTTGTGGGCCACCCACCACAGCCCCTTGGGCTCCCCGTGGACGTCGCTGCTCTGGGCCACCGCTTCCCCGAACCCAGGGAACCGGGGGAGGGCGTCCTCGACCTCGATGGCGAGCTCCCCGGTGTCGGGGAGGTCGAAGGCGCGCAGGATCACGTAGCCGACGTCGTTGGGGAAGGGCGTCCCGTGCTTGACGGCGTTGTCCACGAGCCTGTCCGCGACGCGCGAGGCCTCTTCGGCGTCGCCCTGCCAGTGCCCCATGGTGAGCCACGTGCGGACAATGACACGCGCGTTCGGGCCGGCGTGCTTCTCGGCCCTGAGGCGTCGCGCGTGCTCGAAGGTGGGGGCCTTGGACTTGACCGGCAGCAGCGTGACCGTGCCGGCGCTCGGTGGTGCGGCCGCTGCGTCTGCGGGGGTGCTTGCGTGCTGCTTCGGGGGGTTCACGGGGGGCTCCCTGTCTGGCGTGTCGCTCTGTGCATCCAGACAACCGCCGTCCGAACACGGATGGGATGCCGTATCGGGGTGGAGTTGGGTGCAAGCGCCCTGCCGTTTTGACCTTCCCTTTAACCGTCTGAACCTCCGCCAGTCCTAACGTTCAGTCATGTCGGGGACACGAAACGATGTATTCGCATCGTGGATGGACGAGCACGGGATGAAGGTCGACGAGCTAACTTCCCTGCTCAACAAGGCCATCGAGGGCATCACGGGCCGACACGGCACGGTGAATGCTCGGCATGTCTACAAGCTCCGTAGCGGGGAAGTTCGGTCACCCAACGGAGTACTGAAGGCCGCTCTACAGGTAGTGACGGACCGAACCTGCGCAGAGTTAGGCTTCGCGTCCCGGGGGAAGACGAACTCAGATTCCCCAGCACCCGAGGACGATCCCGTGTATCGACGTGCTTTCATGGCCGCGGCCACCGCCGCTGGCGCCTCTCTGGCCGCGCCATCCTCCACGCAGCGCCGCCTAGGGTCGGCCGACGTGGACCGACTGAACGCGAAACTTGCTGCGGTCGTCAGCATGGACAACGCGTACGGCGGCACCGTGGAGCTCCAGAGGCACGCGGCGGCCCTCGCCGAAGAGACCGTGCGCCTGCAGAACTCCCACACCGCATCGGCCCGGATCCGCTCCGAGCTGTACGGCGTCGCGGCCGCGTTCACCGCGAGCGCTATGTGGGCCGCGATCGACGGCCGTCGCCTCGACCAGGCGGAGCCCTACCTCGACCGAGCCATCACCCTCGCGGGTCTGGCGAATAACCGGTTCATCCTCTTCCGGGCGTGGGGGCACGCCGGGATCATGTACCGGCACCTTGGCCGCCCAGCCGACGCCATCGCGGCTGCGGAGGCGGCCCGGGGAATCTCGATCACCCGCAGCGATCCGTTCTACGCCTCTCTCGCCTTCGCGCGACTCGCGACATTCCACGCTGACGCCGGAGACGCCCGCAGCTCCCAGCGGGCGATCGGCCTCGCGCAGGACAGCTACGACCGTGCGGACCAGGGCAAGCACCGACCGCCGTGGATGGGCTTCTACGACCAGGCCGAACTCGACAGCCTTGCGACCTTCGCGAACCTGCGCCTCCGCAGGTGGGAAGCCGCTGAGCGCCACGCCCACCGGTGCCTTGCCAGTCTCCGGCCCGACCTCGAACGGAACCGGGCCCTGACGTACGCGAACCTCGCGCTGGCCCAGCTCGGCCAGGGCGACATCGAGCCGGCCGTCGCCGCGGCCCGCACCGTCGCGCCATCGATGGCGCGCCAGGGCCGCGTCGGCGGGCTCTTGGACAGCTTCACCACCCAACTCGCCATCGTCGCGCCGCGGAGCTCGGACACCGCGGCCTGGCACGAGCACCGGAGGGCAGCCGCATGAACGGCACGATCGCCTACCGCCGCACACGCGACGTCGAGTCCGTACGCGACCTGATCGTCGACATCCACGTTGAAGTGCGCGGCGAGTTCGGGCTGATGGGCGATCCCTTCTACGCCCCAGACCGGTTCAGCGAGCGTCTGACCGGATACGCGTCCCGCCCGGGGTGGGAGGCCGTCGTGGGCTACTCGGGCGACGAGCCCATCGGGTACGTGTTCGCCGTACCCCTGGGCGCAGACACGCGCTGGTGGTCCTCGGAGAAGGAGCCGCTTCCTACCGACTACACGACCGAGGACGGCGCCCGGACGCTCGCGCTGAACGAGATCCTCGTGCGGAAGAAGTGGCGTGGCGCCCACGGCCAGGGGGCAGCGCGCGCCCTGCACGAGGAGCTGCTCAACGAGCGCCAGGAGCAGCGGGTCACCCTCCTGGTGAATCCGCTTCGGTCCGAGGGTCGCCTCAAGGCTGTGTACGAGTCGTGGGGCTACAAGCAGGTGGGGAGCCAGCAGCCGTTCGCCGACTCCCCGGTGTTCGCGTCGATGATGCGCGATCCCCTGCGCTAGCCTGCGGCCGCTTCTTCTCCCGCCTGGCCCGCGCGGGCTTCGGCCACAGCGGCGTGGGCGGGGCCGCCGTACAGCGGCACGGCGTCGAGCGGGTCCCGGGTGCCGGCGCCGTGGGGGCGGGTGTAGACGGTGTCCGCGGTGCGGGAGCCCTCCGCCCACCGGCCGGCCTTGTTCCGCTCGACGAGCGGGACGTTTCGCGTGGCCATGTCAGTGTTCGCCCCGGCCCGCCAGGAGTGGGACGTCACCTTCATGTCGTCGATGTACGGAACGCCCGCCCGCTCCGCGAGCAGCTGGAGGCGTTCGTTGAGAGAGCCGGGCCGCATCCGCGTCCCCCGCTTGCGGTCCGCCGGATAGGACCGCAGGCGCCCTTTCACCGTCAGGGACCGGAACAGCGGGTCGTCGGGCCCGTCGGCGCCGAGCTCGTGCAGCACCGCGAGCCAGGCCCGGGCGCGCCGGACAAGTTGGAGGTCGGACCGGTCCTTGATGAACCGGCCCGCGCCCTTGCCTGACTGGTCGACCTTCGATTTCGCCGTGGTGACGTACAGGCCCGCGTCACTGATCCGAACGCGCTTGACCAGCTGGTCGGCGAGCTCCATCTCCCGGTGCAGGTTGGCGTACGCCAGGGCCGCGAGGAACGCGTCCCGCTTGCCGAGGTTGGTGGACTCGTCGATCGCCGCGATGATCCGCAGGTTGTACTCGATCGTGACGGCGGCCGCGCGGTCGACCTCCCCGCCCGCGTCCGCCCACTCCTTCCTCCACACGCGCAGACGCCCTTTGAAGCGGCTGGGGTCCGGCCGCATGTCCACGGGCTGCGACTGGTAGATGCGGCCCATGTACTGGCCGACGGAGTCCAGGACGAAGTCCCCCGCCTTGCCCCGGCGGATCAGGTGCAACCCGTATGAGGTGTACGTCGCAGTCGTGCACGGATTGGAGACCCGCGGCAGGTCCTGGGCCGCACACCAGGCCTCGAACGCGCGCACCGTGGACTCGCGGTTGGCGACGGTGTTATCCGCGAGGTCGCTCTCCCCGAGGTCTGCGATGTCCTCCGCGGACAGCCGGAAGTCGGCGTCCTGCCAGCCCGGATTCCGGTCGCGCAGCGGCGGGAGCTCGCCGGGGCCCAACATGGTGTGCTGGGTGATCAGGTAGCGGGGCTCTTCGGGGGCCGGGCGCTCGTCGACCAGCTCGGCATCGACGAACTCCGCTTCGACGAAGTCCAGTTCTGCGCTCACGCTTCCTCCGAGTCCACGTACTCGGGGTGCTCGGGGTGGTCGATGAACGGCACGCGAAGCGCTGCACGATCATGAGGAGCGCGGCGTCCGGCTCCCCCGTCGTGATGCTGCGCTCCAGGAGCGCGAGGAGCATCAGCTTGCCCGTGAGGTCGTCACGGGTGCGCTGCGGCTGGTTCCGGACGATGTGGAGAGCGACCTCGTGATCTGCCTGGTGCCCACGGCCGGTGAGGACGGGAGCGATGACCCGGGCGCCGGCAGTCACACCGAAGCGGCGCGCATCCGTCTCAGTGAGCCCCCACCACCCGTCATCCGCAACCGACTTGGCGGCCTCCAGCTCCTCGTTGACGCGGGCCTTCAAGAAGGCTGTCCGCCGTGCGGCCGCGGAGATGAGTTCGGCGTCTGGTCGCTCCGGTCGCTGCCCGGCGATGGGCGACGGGGTGGGCGGCGCGATGGTCGGCTCCGGCCGGTCCCCCTGGGGGCTGTACCCGTGACTCACAGGACTCCTCTCGCGATAGCTGAACGGCTGCGGATGACTGGACGCGCACGTCAGAAGCGGGCCCAGCGATCGAGGCAGTTGTCGCAAATGGGGACGGACTCGCCGTCGGGCTCGAATGCGAGAACACCCCCGCAGCCGACATCACACGCAGTCAGGCCCTTGAAGACGGTGCCGCAGTCGAAACACAGGGGCATCGTGCCTGGCCGGCTCGCTGCGGTGACTGCTTCCGGCACGAGCGCGCGCATCGCGCACTCTGGGCACTCAACAACGGGAGGGAGGCCGCCGTCCTGGACGGCAGACGTCTCATCCAAGCCCAAGGTGATCCATGCATAGCTGGCAGCCGTGAAATCACCCTCCCCCCAGTTCTGCTCGCAGAACACGCAGAACCATCCCGCGCTTCCGCCGCCCGCGACCAGGGGTGTGTCAATCGTTTGACAGTCCCAGCACCGTCACTCCCCCATCTCAATTTACTGAGTGTTCTTAACTGAGAGCTTTGTGTGACGGAAGGGAATGATGCCGGAGTCAGACTCACGCGAGCGCAAGCACCTGAGATGACGCGTCGCACCCCCAGGCATCTGCCGCCCCTCTGACCAGGAGGTTCACGGCGGATCACGGAGCACACGGCGATCGATGATTCACCCGCACGGATGAATCTCGGGCGCACCGCGCCGGAGTCTGCGACGAGGTGCCAGCGCGGGGGACCGGCCCCGTTCCACCAGCCCCCACAACTCTGCTGGCCCGGGGCCTTACGCACCACCCGTTCCTGGCTCACCCCCCGCCGTCACCCTTAGCCGGTGGTGGCAAGCCTGGACGGACAAGGACCCACCCTCCAAGCTCCAGGCTCTGATCGGCGCGGTCACCACCGGACACGGCGTTGGCCTCTACTGCTGGATATAGCGAACTACCGATAGCCAGCGAGAACCGCGCATCATACGTGTCGCCTACCCCCAAGCAAAAGGTATTTGGGGGCGACACCGCCCGGACAGGCGACCCATCTCGACCCGCGTTCGGCAGAACACCTACTAATGAAGAACGGGCCTCGGCTGGTGGTTCCGACACGATCACGAGGCCTCAAGCCTGCACCTTCAAGCCAAGGAACAAGTTCATGCCCAAGGCAGCAACAAGCGTCGCCACCAATCACCTCACTTCACTGGCCCCGCAGCCCGACACGCTCGACGTCGACCCTGTGATGCAGGCCCGTCTCGAGGAGGACGTCGCCCGCATCATGGCGGCCATTTCCGATCCCACGGCCGCCTTCGAGGTGCTCACTGCCGAACGCGGCATCCAGGTCGTGGAGTGGGACACCTCCACCCTCGACTCCAAGCTGCGCGACGGATTCCTCGCCCACTATCTGGAGCACAAGGACAGCCGCCGCATCCTCGTCGTCCCCACCGGCCAGGACCCCGTCATCCGCCTGCGCGCCGTCCGATCCCTTGTCTCCCATCAGGGAGTGACGGCATGACAACCACGATCCCTCGCGACCTCACGCTGACCGTCCGTCGCGGTCAGGTCGTCTCCCCCGGCAAGGCCGCCGACCTCAGCATCGAAGGCGACACGGCCACCGTCGTCTACGATCGACACCGAACCAACCCGGGCACAGCCGTGTGGCTCGCCCGCATCCTGCTCCACCAGCACGGGTACGCCGTCCGTGAGACAGTCCTCGACGGGATGGGGTCAGACATCACCGCCCTGTTCCAGGAGGCCTCCCGGCTCCGTCTGAACATCGAGCTGGGCTCGCGCGTCGCCGCCCCCACGGTCCACGTCGACAACTGCGGCCCGGCGTCGTACATGATCCCCGCCGGCTGGAATCTGGCGGATGCCCTCGACCGACTGCCCGCCGCCCATGAGGCTGCCAGGCCTGAGGTCGTCCGCCATCTGCGGAGTATCACCGAGGAGAAGCAGGCCCATGGCGGCGCCCTCGACCGCGCCCTGGACACAGCGGCCGGGATGATCCTGGAAACGGGAGATCCCGACCGCGTGTGGGACACACTCGCCCGTCTCCTCGATCAGGCAGCGTCTGGGCGGACGAGGGTCCATGCATGACGACCACGACCGCCGGACGGATTATCGCCCAGATCAAGGCCAACCAGGCCGCCACCAATAGGGCTGGAATGGGCGGACCCGCCATGGATGCATTCAACGCGGAAGTTCTCCGACAGGTCGCCAACTCCCCAGACCCGGCAAGCACCATCCGCGCGATCTACGAGCTCCTCACCTGCGAGCAGGGCAAGACGGCGGCCGGGGGTCTGCGGCTCGTGGACGCCTGTGGGTCGGAAGCAGAAGGGGCAACACAGTCGCAACGGTTACCAGTAGTTCGTTAAAGCCGCTGGCGGCATGGGGCGATGACAGGTCGAATTGGTCGTAGGCCGGTGGTAGAAGTCAACTGCACCGCTGGGGGCTGAGGATGACCGATCGATGTCCGTGTCCGCCTACGACGGGGCCGTTGACGTTGCGGAAATGAATGCGCCGTACGGACATCGATGACTGATCCAAGCCCGGGGTGGCACGAAGTGGCGCCGACACGCTGCTGGATGGAGCACTGGCCGGTGCGCCCATCGGCAGCGTCCGCCCAACGGCACTGGCGCCGCCCCTCAGAGCCCCGGGGCCGTGTTGGCCGTCAGTAGACGTCGCGGACGTAGCGCTTGTCCGCGGCCAGGCGGCGGACGTAGGCGGTGGCGCCGTCTTCGGGCATGCCCAAAATTCTGGCGACCGCCACCGTCCGCCTCGTGAATGACGGCAGGCACGAGGCCCTCAGGGCCACACTCTCGGAGGCGAACTGGCGGACGGTGACGGTTCGGGTCCGGACGAGGTGCTGGGCTCGGTCGATGGCCTGGCTCTCCTTGGCCGGGCTCCAGGGGAAGTCGAAGAGGATGGCGTGGCCAGCCTGGGTGAGTGTGAGGCCGGTTGCCCGGAGCCGACCCGCGCTGCGACACCAGCGGGGCGTCAGCAACCGTGCGAATGTCAAGCCTGCGGGTAACGACGGCGAGCCGTAGCCGCCAAAGCCTCCGCGCTCAAGGAGGCACACACCCTTCAGCTGCGATGCTCCAAGGCAGGAGTACGACGCGCTCTATGGCCTGCTGGTCGCCGGAGTCCGGTCTACAACTCCACGACCGGGCTCTTCTTCTCTCTACCGACCTCTCCGCCGGATACACCTCGCATACGGTGTGGAATAGCCTTGCCTGACCACGCCGAGCAGAAGACCTAGGGGACGTAGTGGCACAAGAGGATTCCGCCGCGGTGCCGACACAATCGGTACGGACCTGGTGGGGTATTCGGGAGTGGGAAGGTAGCCAGCATCGAGCCTTTGAGGAACTGTGCTTCCAACTGCGCGAACAGGCTCCCCCAGGATGGCAGACCATCAAGACCGCGGCCCCCGATGGTGGAGTCGAGTGGTACGACCTTGCTCCCGACGGGACGGCGCACGGCTTCCAGGTGAAGTTCGTCCGTGATGTGGACGCACTGCTTTCCGTAGCTCGGGAAAGTGCCAAAACTGTCGGGTCGAACCGGCAGCACCGCAACATCGTCGAGCTGACCTTTCTGGTTCCCTTCGATCTCCCTGACCCAACGCCGGTAACTCCCAAGGGCAAGCCCCGACAGGGTGCCCGTGACCGCTGGAACACGAACGTCGCCCAGTGGCAGATAGACCTTCCGGGGCTGACGGATGTGACGGTCAAGTTCGTCGGCGGGGGTGAGCTGCTCGAGCGTCTGAGCCGACCCGGCAACGAGGGTCGGCGATGGTTCTGGTTCGAGCAGCGCGCTCTGGGAGCGGACTGGTTCCGCGAGCAGATGACGGCTGCGCAGAGGGCGGCGGAATCGCGGTACACGCCCTTGAACCATGTGCCTCTCCCGCTGAGCGGGATCGTGGACGCATGTGCTCTGACCCCGCAGTACCGTGCACGCCTCGCCCGCAAATCGCAGGACGTGTACAAGGCCGTCGCCCATGTTCGGGACAGCTGGGCCTCTCTGCGCCCCTTGCTGTCGGAGCAATCGGATACCGGCGAGGCAGACTCTTCATCCATCGACCATTTGCTGTCACAGGTCCAGGACAATGCGGACATGCTGGCCCGGGATTTGGTCGGCGACACAGTCCGTGAGGGGTTGCCCGCGAATGACGGCAGTGATCTCGCAGGGGACCTGGCCGCGAAGCTGGATCAGGTCACTGATCAGATCCAGCAGGCCGCACAGGACCTGGAAGCGGCGGAAAAGCTCGCTCCCCCCATCGAGGACGAGACCGACCAGGGACCGGCCCGAGCCAGCGAGCGGCTTCGGTATCTGGCCGACGGACACGGACCCATGGACCGGGCGGCCCGTGCCGTACGTGCCCTCAAGGAAGAGCTGCTGGGCGATGCGGCCCGCGCCGCGGAGTCTGGAGCGTGGCTTCTGCTGGGCGAGGCCGGACAAGGCAAGACCCACCTGCTCGTCGACGCCGCTCAACGCGCGGTGCGAGACAAGCGTCCAGCCCTGGTGCTCTTCGGACAACAGCTGAGCGGCCGGGATGCCCTGACGGAGATCGCGCGCCACTGTGGCCTCGGCGGAATGGCGCACCGTGACCTTCTGCAGGCCATGGACGCGGCCGGAGAGGCAAGCAATTCACGCTTCCTGCTGATCATCGACGCGCTCAACGACGCCGACGACCCCACCCGCTGGCAGAGCGAACTCCCCCGTCTGCTTGGCCTATTGGAGGCATATCCGCACATCGCTCTCGTCGTCTCCTGCCGCAGCACCCTCAAGGACCTCGTTCTGCCGGAGCGCTTCGATGGACCACAGAGCACCCACTCGGGCTTCCGCGGTCGCGAGATGGAAGGCCTTGAATCCTATCTGCGCGACCTGCCGTCGGCGTTGCCTCAAGTCCCCATGCTGGCACCTGCCTTCGGCAACCCCCTCTTCGTCAAGCTCTACGCCGAGAGTCTGCGGGAGGCGGTCCGCCAACACCTCGACGGTGGATCCATCCGTGCTCTGAGAGACCGCACGGCCGTCTTCGACGCCTTCGTCCACTGGTCGGTGATGGTGCCGGACACCTCGGGTCTGGTAGGCGGGGCTGCCGCTGGTGTAGGAGGACAGCCGTTGGGTGGATGCACATCCGCCGCAGTCGAATACGTATCGAAGGCGAAGACCGAAACGCCTTCGCCAAGCCGTTGGTGCAAGGCAGCAGCCGTTCCCTGTCCCACCAGCCAGGCGCCTTCTAAGCCCTGCGCCGCAGTCCTACCGATCCGGTGCTAGTCGTCGACGTAGGTCCATTCCTCAACGACCCAGTCGTCAGCCGCAGTTGATCGCCATGCGACGCATCCAGGTGGCATGGTGGCCAGCTGGGCAACTGATGGGTCCAAGTCCAAGACGTGCTGGAGGTGGAGGACCGTTGAGGCATCACTGCCGTTGGGATCGTGGACGCCGTCGCTCACGAGCCAGTCATCCTCGTCATCGTGGATCACAGTGAGGGCCGGAAACTCCCCAGCCGAGACCGTCCTTTGGACGAACGCAAGCAAGTCATGAGGGAAGGCTTCCCCTTCAAACGGCCAGCTCACCTGAGGCTGCATAGATCCCATGCGGGTGATTCTGCGTACAGCAGCGAGGTACAGCAACCACAGCAGCCGTCCCTGCTCGGCAGTGGGCGCCACGGGCTCAACTTCGTCCGGTATGACCTTGATCGACCGTTCTCTGTAGAGCTACGGATCAGAAGGCGCCGCGCCCCAGTCGTGCCCGATCAAGCGGTAGTCCATCTCAGCTCTCCAGGT
The DNA here is from genome assembly GCF_042734135.1 of Streptomyces sp. NPDC059668. Classification (NCBI taxonomy): domain Bacteria; kingdom Bacillati; phylum Actinomycetota; class Actinomycetes; order Kitasatosporales; family Streptomycetaceae; genus Streptomyces; species Streptomyces sp. NPDC059668. The sequence continues at coordinate 26,477 of NZ_JBHWEL010000053.1, forward strand.
CCGGCCATCCATCCCTGTTGGAGTAGCTCTCGCAGCAGTACCGGGTCAACCGATCCCACTCCTTCCCGGTAGCGAGTTCGTACGCCTGATCCGGCACATACAGCAGCCACTCCCCGTCAAACTCGGTGGAGGTGTACGGGACGAACTTGTCGACGTCGAAGAAGACGCCTTCCCATACGGCTCGTCCCGCGGCGACGACAGCACAACGGGCGTACAGGAACACGTCGGCAGACTGCGGGAAGGGCTCGCCGTTCCGGTCCGTCATGTCAGCGACCGGAAGCGTCCCGAACTTCTCTTGGTCCAGGCGGTAGAGAGCCTCGGCATGACGTTCCGCGAAGCCGATGATGTCGAGGACGGAACGGCGGCTCAGCTCCTCGGCCAGGCGCCGGCAGCTCGCCTCCGTGGCTTCGCCGTTCAGGGTGGCTATCAGCGCCCAGAAGGCGGCCCATGTCATGGTCACTGGCGCAGGATGCCAGTGCGGTCTGACATCCGCAGCTGACATCAACGACGCCGGACGGAGGCATACACCAGCGTTCCTGTCCGACCGTCGCACCAATCGACTACGGCAGCCGGAGCAGGCTCGGATCGAACTCCTAAAGCGGGTGTCGCAGGAGACGAGATTGTTGCTTTGCTGAGGTCAGCTCTGAGTCAGTCGTGCGGCACGAGCCAAGGTCTCTACGAAGTGGAGATCTCGCGCGGCGGAGAACGTGGTCAGCATCAGGCGGTACGTCACCACGTCTGAGGTTTTCAGAGTCAGTTCTTTACCGTCCAGCTCTGCACTGACGAGCTGGGCCAACGGGATACGCACGTCGTCGAGGGCCCGCCGGTGAACGACGACGCCACGTAGGTCTGCCGCAATCCAGCCGTCAATCGTCCTTCGGCGCGGTGCGATGAGCGGACCAAGGGGAGCGCTCACCGTAGGAGCCGCTGGGACTTCTGGAACAGAGCGGGCCAGCTTGGGCTTTGTACGGCTAGAGCCCGAGCGAGAGCTAGAGGTGGAGTACGACACTCCAGGGGCAAGGCGCACTGTCGTGGTCCGCCGCCCGCGGCTGTTCATGGTGACCCGCCCGCCCTTGCTTCCGACACCCAGGCTGCTCGACTTGCTGCCGAGTCGAACGCGCAGGCCTGGCGCAATCTTGAACGACTTGTTGATGCGCAGTCCCATACATCCCCCAAGGCATTGGAGTAGCAGGCTAGCCCGCATACCACCAGCTTTGGGCTCTGCCTGAGATCGCTGGGGTCTGCTGCGTGGTCGGGGGTGCCCACCGTCGTGGCTGGCTGTCTTCGGTTGAGGCTCAGACGGCGCGCATCGCCGGTGCCAGCTGTCAGTCACGCGTGGCAAAGCCGGGCCGCGTCTGGATGGGCGGGACGGCCACGGGTTGGCCGTGGACGATCGCGGCACGCCGCCTCGCCGACGCCTTCCAGCGCAGAGCCCACTATGCCGAGCCGCCGCCGGCCGCCGCACCCGCCGATGTTCACCCGGCTCTTGTTGTCGTTCTTCGCCCCGCTCGCCACGAGCACGCCCATGCGGATGGCGACCTGGCTGCTGCTGCGGCCCGGCACACCGGCGGGCACCTGGACGACCCTGCTCCTCCAGACCGCCGGCACCGCGGCCTACGCCTGCGCGAGACCGAGGTGGTAGGCGGTCCGGGCCCCCGGATCGATCCAGGGGCCCGGCAGGGTGAGCTAGATCAGCGGACGTCGACGAAGTCGCCGCTGGAGGTGGCGGTCGCGGTGGTGGACGTAGCGGTGAAGGCGTACCTCCAGTAGCCGTCCGTCGATGCCTTCACCGTGGTCTTCAGGCCTCCCGTGCTGCTGGTGGAGACCGTCTTCACCGTCGTGTACGCGGACGCCCCCTTCTTGCGGAACTGGAGCATCACCTTCTGTCCGACGTATCCGTGGTAGCCGCCGAGCGTCTCCCAGTCCGCGCGGGAGAGCTTGCCCGTGATGGTGATCGTCTTGCCCTTAGTCACCGGCTCGGGAGACGCGTCGGCCGTCACCGTCGCGTCGCGCAGCACGGACGGCGACTTGGCGGCGTGCAGATCCACGTGCCCCGCGCCGTCCGCGGACTCGGCCCAGACGGCGGCTTTCCAGGTACCGGCGAGGGAGTTGCGGCCGAGGGTCCAGCGGGGCTGGATGTAGGCAAACTCCGTCTCGCAGGTGGAGGTGGTCGCGGTCGTCTTGGTACAGGTCGCCGTCCAGGTGCCGTAGAGGATGGCGTCGGGGGTGGCGTACGACCCCCGGTAGAGGTACATGTCGCCGTTCGCGATTCCCGACGGGTCGGTCGCGGTGAACTTCGCCTGGAAATACTGGAGCGGCTGGTCGGTCAGCTCCACCGGCTTTCCGCCGTTCACCACGACGTTCGAGATACGGGTCGCGCCCACCGTCTCGTCGCTCGGCGTGGCCGGGCCCCCGAACGCCCGCACGATGGTGCGGCGGAGGCTGCCGCCCCGGTCGTCGTCGGCGGTGACGCGCAGGGTGACGAAGGAAGCGGTGGCGGGTACGTCCAGGGTGGCGGAGCCGTCGGCCGCGACGGGCAGGTCGGTCCAGTTCGTGCCGTCGTCCGTGGAGTACGCGAGGCCCGTGACCTTGGTGTTCGCCTCGGCCGCGGCAGTGTTTCGGGTGCTCGCGCTCGCGTCGATCCGGACTGTCCCGGCAGCCGCACGGCCCAGGCTGTCAAGCCCCGAGACCTTCAGCCGGGCATCGATCAACGGGAGTTCCCTGCCCTCCGCGTAACCCGAGTGGAACGTCCACTCGTTGTGCACGTCCGTAGACAACGAGGAGTAAGGGACGCGGCGGTGCACGGTCTGGTCGAGGGCGTACACCCTCTCGAATGACGGCAGGCTCGACGACATCAGACCGTGGGAGTTGTCGAGTCCCGAAGCTTGGGCATAGGTGACGCCGTCCGACGTCAGCTTGTAGGAACTGGTCGCGCGGAAGTCGGAGCCCGAGTGGCCCGCGACGTCACCGAAGGCGTTTCCCTCGTACAGCGAGATCTTCCCGTAGTACCGCTGCGAGCCCATCCACTGGCCGCGCACCGGCTGGAGCGGGGCCGCGCCCAGGACCTCGCCCGCGCTGGTCCCGGCAGGCAGGGTGCGATCGGGAAGGTTCAGGTTCAGGTCGCCAGTGCCGTAGTTCAGGAGGCGGCTGTAGGTGACGCCCGGGGTGGCGTACTCGGTGAGGGAACCGGCGGCCGGCACCGAGCCGCCGATGAACACCCCCGTCCACTCACCGAAAGAAGGGGAGCTCTGCAGGTAGGCGGTGGTGCGGGTGCCCGGGGCGTTGACCTTCGTGACGGTCTTCGCCAGGGCGGAGGTACGGACCGCGGTGACGGGCGAGGTGGGCACCGTCGTGGTGTAGCTGTGCGTGAGGTCGTAGCGGTAGGGGCTCGGAACGCTTGCGGAGGAGCCCTTCTTGCCGAGCACTTCGTGCAGCCGCAGCGAGACACCGGGCACCGAGAACGGGGTGACATACACCTTCTCGGGCCCGCCGCCGGCGAAGCCCGCCAGGTCGCCGCCCGGGACGCTGATCCACACGGCAGAGGAGTCCCGGGTGGCGGTGGTGTCGTCGGTGCGGATCGCGGTCTCCTTCGCCGCGCTCTGGTCGAAAGTGACCGTGGTGGCGGCCGAACCGACGGTAAAGGTACGAGTGAGCAGGTAGCTCGGCTCCAGCCAGTCGTTGTGCAACGCCACCGAGAAGTAGTCGCCCGGCGGCAGCTTCACGCTCGCCGTGCCGCCTGCGGTGTCACTGTTGACGGCGTACGACGTCCAGGTCTTGCGGTTCCAGACGTAGAAGAGCTTGGATCTGACGTCGGCGTGCGTGATGCTCAGTTTCACCGTATACGTCGACGCGGTGGCGGTCGCCGTCCTGAGACCGCTGCGCACGGTACCCGTCGCAGTCAGCGGAAGCTTCGCACCCGTACGGTCTGCCGCGGACTTCCCTGTCGGCCGTACGGACAGCGTGCCGTTCATGGCGGCGACCGAGTAGCGGGCCGGGTGCCCCCCGGAGCCTCCCGGGTCCGCCCTGACCCGGAGGTTTCGCCCGTCGACGAGTTCGACGCGGCCACCGTCTCCCAACTCGGCACTCGACGCGCTCCGGTGTGCCGGGTCCTGTACCGAGGAGACCAGGCCTACCGTGGCGAGTTCGCCCTCCGCGGCACTCGCCACGGGTGCGAGCAGCACCGAGGCCGCCACCAACGCCCCGCTCGCTCCCACCACAGCGGGTCTTCGGATCCGCCCACCCCAAAATCCGGACATCAGTTGCTTCCCGCCCCTTTCCTTTGAGAACCAACTCCCGGCTCATCCAACACAGGAGTCGATCAGCTCACTCTAAGGTGAAGTGCTAAAACTTGCGTTCGATCGCTGCCACCCACTCACTCAAATCGAGAGCTGTTCCGAAGAGCACGAGCTGGGAGGACCACGGTCAGGACGAGCATGACGCCAGTGAGGTACACGGAGGCCCCAACCACGGCCTCAGCCTGTGGAAGGCTCGCCGGAACTTCGAGACAATCGGTGCGGGCAACAAGCACTGCGCTCAGTTTGTACGGGCCCCGCTGCCCGAAGGGCATCCGGACAGCGGCACGCCTTACGGATTCGGGCACGCTCTACTCGTGGTCCTGACGTCCCAGAGTTCCCGCATGCACGAGCGCACCAGATCGAGCGGGGAACAGCGGGGAGTCTCAGTGAAAGCGGCTTAGAAGGCCAGACAGTGCCCGGCGTTCCGCTCGGAACGTCGGTGCGGCCGACGGCGGCCTCCGATCCGGGGCAGGGTTCGTTCTCTGGTCTGACGCCGACCGAGCTGCTGCGAGAAGCTCAAGGTCCCTACGAGTTCGTAACGTGATCATGTAACACCATTCCCGTTGCCGTGCGGTCGCGAAGCGTGGGCTCGTCCCTGAATCGTGAGCGAGGGCCTGGGTGAGAGGGTGGTCCGATGTGCGTGGTGTGGGCGGCGACGTCGCCGGAATCAGGACGGTTCCATCAAGTTGAGAGACGTTCGGAAGTAAACGATCTGTCAGCCCGCTTCGATGACCTGCGTGCCCGTGGTCAGGGCTACGTCGAGGTTCGGACGCCGAACAAGGACTTCCCGATGCTGACCCTGGCCTTCCGAGGGGATCACGCCGTCGTCCACCTGATGACTGACACCGAGCGGATATCCCTGCTCACAGGGGACGGCACCGTGTCCTCGGATGCCGAGATCGAAGTCCCGATCATGGACGACCTCGCCATGTTCGCAGGCAACTTTGTCCTGCGCACCGATCGGGCGTGGGACCTGGTACACGCGTTCACCCAGACACAGACGGTCAGCCCGCTGGGCGAGTGGTGGGAGCTGTAGCCGACAGCAACTACACCAGCAACACGACGGTTCGTCCGAGGACGCCCCGGGCGCGATGTCAGAAGGCCCTGCCATCATGCGGCCATGATCAATTCGTACCACAACCTATTGACCGGCCTAGACGAGGTGGACTGGTCAAATCTGAACCACGCCTACGGGACGGCTGCCGACGTACCCGGCCAGCTGCGCGCCCTGTGCGGAATCGATGAGCAGGCACGACAACAGGCCGTCAGCGACCTGTTCAACCATCTCGCGCACCAGGGCAGCCGCTGTCAAGCGGCTCCGTACGCGGTGCCGTTCCTTTCGCGTATCGCTCTCGCCGGCCCGGGCCCGGCACGTGAACACGCACTGGAGCTCCTGTCCGGCCTTGCCGTCGACCGGGACGAGGAGCGCGAGATCATCGGCGGGGCCGACATCGCCGCCTGGCGCGCGGAAGCCGCCGAAAACGCCCCCGAGGAACTCCTCCCCTGCACGAACGGGATCTGGCCACCGAACAGGACGAGCAGCGACGCCGGAACCTGCAAGTCATGCGGGACTGGGTGGCCGCCGGGAATCCGGTCGCAGCCCGCGACGCTTCAATGCGGTCATACGACGCCGTACTTGCCGAGCTTCCCCTCCTGGCCAGTCTCTTGGACGATGAAAATCCCCATATCCGCACCAAAACCGCCTACCTGCTGACCTGGTTCCCCGAATGGGCGAGCACCTCCCTGCCCTTGCTGCTCCGCACTGCTGCGCACGAGAACGAGGTCGTCACGAAGGCCACTGCGCTCGTAGCTCTGGGCATTCTCGGCACGACGGCCCTCCAGGAGAGTCTCGGCACCTATTTGGACGCCGAGGACGGACTCGTACGCTGGGCTGCCGCCGTCGCCATCGCCCAGACCGCCCGAAACTCCACCACAAAAATCGACGACCCGCTTCTCGACCGGGCCGTCGCTGAACTCGCAGCTGCGGCCTAGGCTCCCACGCCGGTGCCCGCGACCGACTACAGCGAGGGCGACCTCCACAGCCACACCGCCGACGTGCTGCTCGCCCTTCCCCCCTCCCCCACATCACGCGCAGCCGTGGCCGCCTGCCTGCCGTCCATCAGCACGTACCTACGGGCGTCCAGGGCAAAGGCAGTCCTGCCGGACCTGTTCCCCAACCCCCTGCCGGACCCCCGCCCTCCGTACGCGAGCCTCGCCCGACCCCAGCAGCAGGTCTTGTATGCACTCGCCGACCTCGACGAAGGCTGGTGGAACACGGCAGGTGACGTCGGCGAACACCTCGCCACATACAGACTTCCGGACACTCATACCGAGCTGCGCACGTACACAGGGCTTCCCGTGGTCGACCGTGGATACTGACCGCTAGAAGTCTCAGCCGCACAGTCGCCGACTCACCTCTCCTGCGCTGAGGCTAGAGCTCCCAGGTGCGCCGGCTCAGGCAGCCCATTGTTCTGAGGCACGTCCGGCAACAGCGTCATGCGGCGTCAAGTACTGGTTCAAGTAGGCCCATCGCGGAGGAATGAGCTGCTTGCTCCGTACCTGGAGCCGGGCGGTCGCCCGCATCCTCCGGCCTGCCGCCCTCGCGGGCGCATACAGGTGCGCGAGTAGGTCGGCCATCCTCAACGTCATAGACCCGGACGGGCGTCGGACGCCGTATGGCCCGATCCGGCCGGACGTGGTCGATACTGCCCGTCGAGACGGATGCCTCAGAAGTCGCGGAAGGCTTCGGACGGACGCGGCCCCACGGCCCTTGGTACTTGCCCGAATACAGCTTGATGGTGCCGACCGGGCCCAGAATGTGATCGGCGACTCTCGGCTGTTGCCCAACGCTCGCTGCGCAACGATGCTGTCCGGTGGTTGTTCTTGGGGCACTGTCCTGGAAGTGAGAGATCTGCGGAGTATCCCTGTCGCGGTGTGTTGGCCCGGTACAAGGGCGCGGCCTCCGTGCTGGTGTGCAGCTCGAACAGGGTGACGTCCTCGACGTCGGCCAGGCTTGGCCGATGCGCATTCCCGGGTAGATCCGGATCGGCTGCACGGCGTGAAACCGCAACGTCCAGTTGTTGTGTGACCCGATGTCGATCAGATCGGCCGTGATATTCACAAACAGACCGAGTCTGCCGAAGTTGCGCAGCCCACGACTGAGGGCGGTCAAAGATAACGCATACGCTGGTCGTACTCCGCCGCTGGCTCCAGACCCAGCGCGGCGCGGCGCTCATCGAGCCCACCAGGGTCGGCGACGGGCTGCAGACGCAGGTTCAAACCGTCTCCGTCGTCGGTGTACTGCGTTCCGTATACCTGAGGTCCGCCAGCCGCGACCAACACCCGGTCGGTGAGGTAGGCGAGGTGGCGTGGGGAAGCGTCCTCAGCCTCGACCGCAGCCTTGAGGAGTTCGAGAGCCCGGCGCTGAAAAGCAGGATCGAGGTCCGCGTGCTGGGCGATAAGCCATGCCGCATCTGCTCCCCTCTCCCCCACCAACGCGATGCCCGGCCAGCCGAGTTCGAAGATGACCTCTTTCAGCCAGGCAGTGTTGTCGGCATCGATCAGTCGCATCTCGCGTGCGTCACGGGTCTTGACCGCGAGGTGCCGCGCGGCTTGATCGCGTTCGGCGCGGAGGTGGAGCTCCGCGGCCAGTTCGTCGTTCATCGTGAGACGGATCCTTTCGTTCGATGCTCTGTACCAGAATGCGGGACAACAGCGTCCTACCGCCTGCGGCCAGCTCCCGGAATACGGAACGGTCACAAAGCGGGCGTGCACTCTCCCGATAACTTCAGTGGTACCTCGCGGCAAAGTCTCGGATGGAGTGGGGAGCCCCCCCCCGGCCACCAGGACATAGAACCCCGCCGAAAGTGAGCCGCGCGCAGTCGACGCCGAGCTGCTACCCAGCCGCGTCGTACTCCGGCCAGGAAGGTTCTTCCGTCCCAGATGGTCGGGACGGAAAAGAGAGTGCTGAGGGAGGTGTCGGACATCGCACCCATCCCGGACTGGGCCCTGAACAGCCCCTTTCTGGCGTCTGAACGGCGGCACCTGCAACAGCAGTGCTCAGCAACAGGAGCAGCAATGAGGTCTCCCCAGTCAGACTGGGAGTCTTGCTGCGCGCGGTGGCCGGGCGTGAGTGTGGCGCAGGCCGGGTGAGCAGCTGGCGGTGCGTCTCCGCGGGCGCGGGCTTGCCCGGGTGCGGGTGGCGCCGTGCGTGGCCTGCTCGGGGGGCTGAAGCCGCGCACGGCGCGGGGTGCCGCCTGCAGTGCGGGACGGGCACCCCAACAGCATCGTGCCACCGGCCCACAGGTCGTGCCTCGGTGGACACGGCGACTGGATGACGGTCTGGCCGGGCCGTGACCTGAGGCCTGATTGCCGGGTTGTACACGGCAGCGCCGGACCACCTCCCGCCGTACGGCGCGCGAGCCGGGCCCCGGCATCCGACCCTCGGGGCCCGGCTCAAGCCTTGGCCGGGTGCCGTGCACAGCCCTCCAGAGCGGACTACGTGGGACTGCGCACGACCGCGGCGCCCTGGACTGGATCCGGACGCCACGCCGAATAGTGGAACGCGGTGGTCGGCCGCTGCCGGTGGTGATCCGCTGCTCCAGCACGTTCGGCCCGAGCGAGTCCATGACCAGACCGGTACGCGGCAGGCGAAGGCCGGGCGTGCTTGCGGAGCGCCCGGGCGACGACCTGGTGCCGGGGGACGAACGCCACGGGGTCGTCGTCGGCACCCAGCAGGGCGGGGAGGGCATCCAGCGTCCGATCGGCTCCCGGTCCCCAGGCGTCCCCGGCGATCACGGCTCCGTCAGCCGGGCTGACGTGCCCGGTGATCTTCAGGGTGGCGGGGCCATGCGGTGTGCGGCACGTGCGCCACCACCTGCCGTCCGTCTCCCGCCTGCAGGTCGGATCACCGGCGCCGCGCCGCAGCACCCGCAGCGTGCGGGCGAGGTCGTACGGCTCGGGCGGCACCCATAGACGTCGACGGACGACGACCGGCGTACCCCAACCCTGGGCGCAATGCCGTTGCGTTACGGGTCTGGGTCGGGCGGGTCCGCTGGTTGTTGGGTCTTCGCAGGGCTGGCGGAGCAGGAATCGCGTGGTCACGCGCTCATGGGGTACCGGATCTGTCAGGAGATCCCGGAAGGGCCGTTGACTGGAAGGACCGTCACGTGGAACGCGCCGACTGGCTGCTCACCTCCGCTCAGCGGGGGAATCCGGCGTCGCGGGTGGACCGCCGTCATGCCGACGGTGCGGCGTGGTCCACGGGCAACGACGTCCGCCCCCTGGTACACGGGGCGGTGTACTTCGCCGAGCTGCTCACGGCCGTGCGGGCGCAGCGGGCCGGCGACATGTTGATGTTCACGGACTGGCGGGGTGACCCTGACGAACTATTGGACGGTCCGGAGAGCGCTATCGGAGATGTGTTGTGCGACGCCGCACGCCGCGGTGTCGTCGTCAAGGGGCTGGTGTGGCGCTCGCACCTGGATCGGTTCCAGTTCAGCGAACAGGAGAACTACCACCTGGGGGAGGAGATCGAGGAGGCGGGAGGCGAGTGCCTGCTCGACATGCGTGTGCGGCCGGGCGGCTCGCACCATCAAAAGTTCGTGGTGCTGCGCCACCCGGGTCGGCCCGAGCGGGACGTCGCCTTCGTCGGCGGCATCGATCTGTGCCACAGCCGTCGGGACGACGCCGCTCATCAGGGTGACCCGCTGGCGCAACCCATGGCCGACGCCTACGGTTCCCGTCCGCCCTGGCACGACATCCAGCTGGCGGTGCGCGGGCCCGCCGTCGGCGATGTCGAGGCCACGTTCCGTGAGCGGTGGACGGATCCGGCTCCGCTCAGTCGCAGCCCGCGCAGCCGGCTGCGGGCGGCACTCCGGGACGAGGACACGCGGGCGGATCCGCTCCCGGTGCAGCAACCCGACCCGGGTCCGCGCGGTTCCCAGACCGTCCAGATCCTGCGCACCTACCCGAACCGACTCAAGGGCTATCCGTTCGCTCCCGACGGTGAACGCAGCATCGCCCGCGCCTACACGAAGTCCCTGCGGCGGGCACGCCGGCTGATCTACCTCGAGGACCAGTACTTGTGGTCGGAGAGTGCCGTCCAGCCGTTCGCCAAGGCTCTCGCGGATCATCCGGAACTGCGCATGATCGCCGTCCTGCCGCCACTGCCGGACCAGGAGGGGCGGATCAGCACACCGATGAACCTGCTGGGCCGGATCCGCGCCCTGGAAGTCCTGCGACGGGCAGGCGGCGACCGGGTGGCCGTCTACAGCCTGGAGAATCACGCCGGGACACCCGTTTACGTCCATGCCAAGGTCTGCGTCATCGACGACGTCTGGGCCTCGGTCGGATCCGACAACGTCAACCGGCGCTCCTGGACGCACGATTCGGAACTCAGCTGCGCAGTCCTCGACGAAACCCGTGACTCCCGTGAACCGATGGACCCCGGCGGCCTGGGTGACGGCGCCCGCGTCTTCGCGCGCGAGCTGCGGTTGTCGTTGAATCTCGAACACCTTGACCGCAACGGGGACGGGGAAGCGGCTGCACTCTGCGACCCGGGCCGCGCCTTTGCTGCCTACGCCGACTCGGCCGCCGCTCTGGACGCGTGGCACGACGACGGCCGCCACGGTCCGCGACCGTCGGGACGGCTGCGCACCTACCACCCGCCGCGCTTGTCCCGCATCACGCGGACCCTGGCCAACCCGCTCTACCGGGTCATCGCCGATCCCGACGGCCGCCCCCGCTCCCTGCGTCGGCACGGTGCCTACTGACGGTGTCCCGGACGGGTGAGGTGACCCCGTTCCCCGACCGGCCGGAGATGCGCGTGGTCCACGAGACTGCCTATCAGGCCATTTACGTTCAGGGTCGCGGTCAACTGCGGCGCGAACTCGCCAGTGCTCTGCGCTCAGTCCGAGCCAGCCGAAGACCCCAGCGGCAGGCCAGCTACCGACGCTCGCGGTTCATCGAGCCGATGGTCATGATCAGCGAATGTCCGGCCGAGGCAGAGGACCGGGCTGTCCCCGGCCACTGGGAGGGCGATCTGATCATCGGCAAGGACAGCAAGTCCGCTATCAGCACCCTGGTTGAGCGGACCACCCGCTACGAAATGCTGCTGCACCTGCCCGGCGGCCACACAGCCGAGACAGTGCGCGACGCTCTGGCGGCCACCGCCCGCCCGCTCCCAGTCCAGCTGAAGCGGTCCCTGACCTGGGACCAGGGCAGCGAAATGACCCGACACGCCGACTTCACCCTCGCCACCAACATGCCGGTCTACTTCTGCGACCCCGCCAGCCCATGGCAACGCGGTTCCAACGAAAACACGAACGGTTTGCTGCGGCAGTACTTCCCCAAGGGCACGGACCTATCGGTCCACGACCCTGAGCACCTGGTCGCCGTCGCTGACCAGCTCAACCGCCGCCCACGCAAGACCCGTGGCGGGGGAAAACCCACCGCGCCCACGGGGTAACAACGCCGCGGGGTGCGCGCAAAAAGCTAATCTCGGGGGGGGCGGAACATAAAACCAACGGGAGCGCCGCTCATCGGGCGGGCAGACTC